>CAYLTH010000056.1:0-21194 GCA_964386485.1 uncultured Bacteroidales bacterium
ATTTTCAAATCATATCGACCCAAAACTGCATAGCAGTAAGGGTTTCAAATAAATTTTTTACACTAATTCCGGTAAACCAGATTATTTTGGTCTTGGGAAATGAGGTACCGGCTGTTTATCAGATGGCTTTGGAGGTCTGGGGAGTGCTGAATTTCCACCACCTCTAACTTTTTGCAACAAATTGTTGCTTAAACCAACAAAATTTTCACTGTTGATTTGACGGGTTTTGCTTGTTGTAATCATTTGGTTTACAATTAATTAAGTGTTAATACTACATAAATTTCGACAGAAAACGGGCATTTTTTGTCGAGTATCTATTGCAAAAAATTGAAAATATCCCCTTGTTTTTGAAAATATTTTTTTATCTTTACCTCGATTTAACTACAGAAAACGGGCAAATGACTGTATATCAATCTTTTAGGCTAAACTACATTTTGTTTGTATTTTTGCTTCCCCTGGTTTTTATCGGGCCGGCATCATTACACACAAAATCGCTGCTGGTAACCACTCCTGCAGCCCCCTCCTCGCCGGACGAATTTTTCGCCCTGGCCAAGGATAATTATTTGAACGATCATTTTGATCTTTCGGTTACATTGTTTAAACAGGCCGAAAAGGGCTACCTTGCATCCAACGATTATGAAGGTGCATGCAACAGCCTTATCTACCTTGCCGAAGCGCAACGCCTGAAACAAAACATTACCGAGGCTCGGAATACGCTCAATGAAGCATATTCTATTGCTTCAGCCAATTTTGAACCCAACCACAGGATCTTCTCCGATTATTACCGGACCGAAGGCACCATTGCATTTTTTGAAGGCAAACCTGAACAAACCCTGATTTCTGCCCAAAAATCAGTGGATATCCGTACCCGTTTGAATATCCGCCGCGATTCCAACCTTGTTCTGCCCTACAACCTGCTTGGAAATGCACATTATTCCCTGTACAATTACGATACTGCACTGGAAAACTACAAAAAAGCTCTTTCCTTTAAAAAATATTCTCTTACCCAGGAAGATGCAGATATGGCAGACATTCTGGCAAACATGGCCAATGTGCTCCGGTACAAAGGACAGTTAAAAGATGCGCTTGATTACATGCAGAAATCCATGAACATTCTTGACAAGATTTATGCGGCAAATGATTCCCGTAAACTTGTCTATGTGGTTGATCTGGCTATGTTACTTGAAAAAACAGGCAATCTTGAAGACGCACTTCTGGCTTATGATAATGCATCCGAGATTGTTAATACAATGCCGGAAAAGGATTATGACTGGATTACTTACGTGTATAAAAACAAGGGCAATCTGTATGATAAAATGGGAGACATTGAAAAAGCCAGCAGTTGTTATAACTATCTCCTGAGCATCTACAATACCAATCCCGAAAAGTTTACTTCCGACCTTGCCGAGATCAACCACAATATCGGGATGATCAATTACAAGAAGGCCAATTTCATTGTTGCTCTCGAACATTACAAAATCAGTGAAATCACCAAAAGAAATAATAATCTGCCGGAACTCGGTATTACCTATAACGGTATTGCGGGTTGTTATACCAAACTAGGTAAATTATCCGATGCTGAAAAATACTACACCCTGGCTATCCAGTCTCATTTAAATTCTCCAGGTAATAATGAAGCTGATCTGGCAAATGATTATTTGAGCTATGGGGTTCTCTGCAGTGAAACAGGAAATTTTGCAAGTGCAAAAAAATACATTCAGAAAGCAATTCAGATCAATACAGCTCATTTTGGAGAAAAGCATCCTGAAACAGCAAAGAGTTACAGTCTGCTTGGCGATATTTTTCAATCACAAGGCAATCTGAAACAAGCCACCATTGCATATCAAAATGCCATTAAAGCGAGTTGTGCTGATTTTTATCTTGACAATCCTGCTGAAAATCCGGAAATATTCGGGAACTGCTATGGTCCTGAATTGCTGAATGCCATGAAAAAGAAAGCCCGTATCATGGCTTTGAATACAAATAATGACATTCCCAAAACAGACAACCTGCAAAACAGCTTAAATACATTTGAACTTTGTCTGAGTCTGATCCACAAAATGAGAAACTCATTTGGGGCTTTTGAAAGCAAACTCTATTTCTCGAATGAGGAAAAAGAAACCTATGGTGATGCAATCGCTACTGCCATGAAGCTTTACCGGCTGACAAAAGACAGTTATTACAAGGAAAAAGCCTTTAACTATGCCGAAAAAGGGAAATCATCCATCTTACTGGCTTCCCTCCGTGATCGCAAAGCCATGCAATATGGCGGAATTCCCGATTCACTCACCGAAGTTGAAGCCAATATCCATCAAAGCATCGAAACATTTCAGCATCTTATTCTGAATGAAAACAAGTCAACTACCCCTGATATTAAAGTAATTCAATATTGGAATGAACAGCTTTTTTCTCTCAAAGAAGCCTTGCAGGTTCACATTCATTATCTTGAAAAAAACTTCCCGAATTATTATGCGTTGAAATACGATGATAAAACCATTTCAACAGAAAGCCTGAAAGCCAATCTGAAACCGCGTGAAGCCCTTATCGAGTATTGCATAACCTCTGATCGTATTCTCATTTTCCTGGCAAAATCGCATCAATTCGAAGTATTTGATATTGCCAAACCTGCTGAATTTGAAAATCAGGTTAATCTGCTTCGCAATTATCTGGAAAGCAAAGAGTTTTATGAACAAAAAACGGAGCAATTTGAAGAGTATCTCTCCGCTTCCTCCTATTTGTACCAAACCATCCTTAAACCAATTGAACCCCTGATTCGTAACCACGAATTGATTATTGTTCCGGATGACAAACTGGCTTCGATTCCTTTTGAAGTATTCCTGACTTCTCCCGTAAAAGGTGCTTCCGAATACAACAACCTGCCATACCTCATTAAACAATATCCGATTGGATATGCTTATTCTGCCAACCTTTTGTTCAACAGCCATGCAACACAAACCGGGAATGATCATCTCAAACTCGCTGCATTTGCACCCAGTTATGAAGCAAAATCAGGAGATCTCGGCAGTATTTTAAACTACCGCGACCAGTTAAAACCTTTGCCTTTTGCATCCAAAGAAGCCAATATGGTTACCTCGTTTTTCAAAGGAACTATTTTCGAAAATAATGCTGCAAGCAAAGCGAAATTCAAACAGGTTGCCGGAGATTATGACATCCTGCATCTTTCAATGCACACCATCATTGATAACAACGATCCGCTAAAATCCCGTCTGGCCTTTACAAGTAATCCGGAAAAGAACGACGACGGAATGCTCAATACATTTGAGTTATTCAACATGAAACTCAATGCCCGTATGGCTGTTCTCAGTGCCTGCAACTCAGGAATTGGCAGCATTCAAAATGGCGAAGGCATGATGAGTCTTGCAAGAGGATTTTACTACGCAGGCTGCCCTAATGTGGTAATGACCTTATGGCCTGTTGAAGACCAGGTTAGTTCAGTACTCGTTAAAGAATTTTACCAGAATCTGTCACAGGGAAAAAATAAGATCGAAGCTTTACGTCAGGCTAAATTAAAATTCCTGGAAGATGCTGATCCACTAAGAGCACATCCTTATTTCTGGGCATCTTATGTTAATATTGGAGACATGACTCCGATCGTTGATAAAACATCTGCCGGTTTCAATGGATATTACCTGATCATCAGTTTGCTCGGATTAGTAATTTTACTTTTCCCCTTATTGAAAAAATGGTTCTGATTCTTTAAATGTTAAAAAGCATTTCTATACAATCTTTCCAAAGAATCATACCGAAAGGAATTCTTGGGATGTAATATAAAAAGAGAGGGGGACGTTTGACGCCCCCCTCTCTTTTTATCATTTATCGAAAATTTATTTAAGCTCTTTAATAAGTTTCTGAGCCTGTACTTTGTAATGACCGCTCTTTGATACCAGATTCTTTAAGTGTGTAAGAGCCTTTTCCTTTTCATTGGTTTTTAGATAACACAATGACATATACCATTCAGCCTGATTCTGAAAAAGGACATCTTTCTGCGTAATGATCTCCTGCATGTGAGGAATGGCTTCTGCTGGTTTTCCGGTCTCCATTAAAGAGATTCCTAAATAAAACCGGGCCATGTTATTAGACGGATTCAGATTAAGCAGATCTTTGAATTTGGTTGCAGCTTTTGTAAAATCCTTACGGGTAAATAAATCAAAAGCTTCGGCCAGAAGTTGATCAGATGGTTGATCTCCTGAACGGATCGCAGTTATCGGATCATATACTTTATAATACTGATCAGCCAGGCGTGAATAATTATGACCGACATTGGGCAGGAACATCCAGAACATGCCGCCGAGAACAATTAAAAATGTAAGGGATGCAGCTACCCGTAACAGATTCTGCCGTACCCGCTCATGAGCATATTTTTTGTGTAACTGATTCATTACCCTTTCAAAACCAAGACTTTCCTGATCCAGAATTGCTGAATCAATTTCCTCCTGAAGCTTTAATTCTTTAGCAAATTGTTTGTTGCTGCTCAGCATTTGCTCCATGTCGTGGAGTTCTTTTGGGCTCAGCGTACCGTTCTGATAACGGTCAATTTCATTTAAATAAGATAATCCCGCGTTCATAATCTACAAGTTTTTATATTCCGGATCATTTAAAATTTTGCGCATTAACAAATCCTTACATTTCAATTTCCGCCTCACGGCCGTCATTTCGTCTCTGAATCCCATCTGATCTGCTATTTCTTTGAAAGGTACTTTCTTTAAAAAAAGCAGAATGAGATTTTTACATAAGTCATCGAGATTGTCGTAATGTTTCCTGAACAGCTTGCGTTGTTTTGTTAATACGGTTTCGAGTTCATCCAGATTTACCGGCTCTTCTCCATATTGATCCATGGTGTCTGATAAGATTTCGGGTTTTGATCTCTGCTTTCTGAGTTCGTACAACCATAACTTCTTCGAAATTGAAAAAAGATAGGTGCCAAACGTGCAGGTTAATTCGAAATTTTCTTCCCTAACCTTATTATAGGCCACACTCAGGCTATCCTGAAACAAATCTTTCACATATTCTTTCCGTCCTCCATTTTTTACAACATGATACTCAATAACTTTGTAATACGTTGAATACACGTAACTTAATACCCTACTATCGGTATTTCGGAAACCCTCCAGGATCTCTTCATCAGTGTATTTAACTTTTCTTTTCCAAAGCATGTATTGCAAAATTTTAAAAATATCCCCCTCAAAAATCACTTTTTTTTAAACTTTTTTCTAAAAAGGGAAATCCTCTGCGGTGTTTTCGTGGTTATCTACTTGTTTTTCAGTGTTTTGCTTAATAATAATTTTTTTACTTTTTTTTGCTGTAAGGTGTATTTTATTCTCATCTACAATGATCGATTTGGGAAAAGTGGGGCAAATATACTCACATGCACCACATCCTATGCACCGATCAGGTTCCAAAAATGGAATATTCAGGTTGTTTTTGTACAAAACCATATCGCAGGCTTTGGTTGGACAATGTTCTGAACATGCTCCGCATTGGGTTCCTTTGGTTATAACTATACATTCTTCCTCTATGAAACGTGCAATTCCGATTTGGGTTCGCTTTTTTTCATCTTTTTTTAAAGGTAAAATTGCACCTGTCGGACAAACATGTCCGCATACTGTACATTCATAATTGCAATAACCGGATCTAAAATCCATAAATGCCTGCATCATGCCGGAAATACCATATTCAAGAAAGGCTGGCTGCAGTACCTGCGAAGGACATTGACTGATACACAGACCACAAGCTGTACATCGTTCGGTAAAATAGCTGCGACCAAACGAACCAGGTGGTGTAATGGCTACTCTTTGTGGTTTAGATGATTCCTGTGAAGCGACTGAAGCAAGTACACCGGAAGAGGCCAGAACACCAATTCCAAGTCCGGATTGAGCCAGAAATAAACGTCTTGAAGGATTGAAATCAGTTTTAACATCCTTCTCAGGCTCTGAGGCACGAAAAGCGAATGCATACCGTATCCCTCCTTCCGGGCAAACAGAAATGCAATTCTGACAACTAACACAACGTGAACTGTCTACAACAGCATCGCGCATATCAATACAATTTGATTTACAGACCCTGGCACATGATCCACAACGGGTACAGGATGATTTTTGAATTTGAATCCGAAAAACAGAATACTTGGAAATCAATCCCAGGAAAGTCCCAACCGGACAAAGTACATTGCAATACCATCGTCCTTTAAAGATAGCGAGAATACTGATGATCAGGAACAAAGCCAGTGCCAGATAGAATGCTTCGTTTAAAAATACTTTGTGCTCGAGGGGTGCTAATCCATATATTCCATAGTAGTACAAAACATAAACGAACTCATCAAACATGCGACTGAATGCCGGTCTGAAAAGCTCACTACTCAGTTTCCCAAAATAACTGTAAGGATCCAACAGAATGAGCAGGCTGACATTTCCGGCTGCAAACAGAATGATTACAAGAAACAGAATGGAATAGCGGGTAATTGACTGAGGTTTGGAAAAGCGAAATCTGCGCATCGGTTTTCTTTTAAACAACCTGCCTGCACGTATCATAATATCCTGGAAAGTGCCAAGCGGGCAAAGGCTGGAGCAATATACTCTTCCAAATATCAGTGACAACAGGCTAATCAGGAAAAAGCCACCACTCAACAATGCCAATGAGCTGCAAAAATGAATGAGTGAAGGAATGAATTGCCAACCCAGAATTGAATTCCCGGCATTAATCGACCAGTCGGTCCAGCTATCGGTAAACAGAAATAAAATCCAGAGAAAGAAAAAGACAGAGATGATAACCCGGAGAGGTTTGAGTGTCTTCCAAAACATATCTATAACTTGATCCTGTTTATGTTAAGCTTTTCAAGATTTGTCTCACCAAGTTTCATTTCACGGGCATGGCGTAAATAGGCAATTTTTTCGGGTTCCTGTCCAAATATTTTGGCTGCTGCCACATCTGCCGCTACCATATCTGTTGAAAGGATCAATGATTTTACAAGGCCTACATCTTCAGCAGATACCCCCCGCGGGCCATTGCTTTGCAAAACGCGATAGGCATCCACTACAGTCAGCTGCGGCTTCGAATAGGTCACAAAATCGGCAATACATTGATGCAGATCATTTTTATGCCAATACGAACGATCCCACACTATCCCCATCAGATTTTTCATTCCAATGGTAAGACCGCCTGAACTATGATGCTTGAGAATCGGGACATTGATAAACACATCAGATTCAAGGATCAGTTCATGCACTTTGGTTTCTTTCAGTTTCTTGCCCTGAATTTTAACCGACTGATAATATTTTTCGGAATTCCCGGGTGCCATTTTGCCGCCTGCATCTTTAACTGCTTTTTCGATGCCACTGTTTTTGTAGCACTTAGTCCAGTTATCGCAGGTATTGTCAAAAACAAAAACTTCGGAAGCACCGGCAGCCAGGCAATGCTTAACGATTGTAGCAACCAGTTTTGGGTTGGTATTGGCGGCCAATTCCGGTATAACATCCCAGCCGATATTGGGCTTAACAATAACTTTCTGTCCTTTTTTCACAAAGTTCTTCATACCCCCCAGGCTTTGAATGGCTTTTTCAAACATCTGGGAAGCCTCTCCATTTTTTACTGCAACCAGATCATACGCTGCAGAAGGCTCTGCCGCGAGTCCGGAGAAACCTGTAGCCAGCGAGGCTGTTGCCAACACGCCTGCACCAAGTCCGCCTTTGATAAAATCTCTGCGTTCCATGCTCAAATATTTGTACAAAAATAGCACTAAAAAAAGTGTAAATGCCTGATTTATTCTATATTTGTAAAAATTCTAAACTATGGAATCAGGTCTCACAATAAGACGATCCTGGCTCATTTACCGCAGCCTGATCATTGATGGGTTCGCCCTTCTTTTTATTTATTCCATGCCGGCATTAAGCCATTTGTTTAACCTGCCGGTTTATTTTATTGAACCCATGCGCCTTATGCTGGTACTGGCTCTTGTGCATACCAATAAACACAATGCATACGTTCTGGCATTAACGCTTCCCGTTTTTTCACTTTTTCTTTCAGGACATCCGGTTCCTTTAAAAACCGCACTGATCAGTGCCGAACTCTTTCTGAATGTTTACCTGTTTTATCTCTTCAGTGGCTTGTTAAAGCGGTCATCCGTTGCCCTGTTACTCAGCATAATCGGAAGTAAGCTTGTCTATTATCTGTTAAAATATATGTTGATAGCCTTTGTCCTGCTCGAATCATCCCTCTTCTCAACACCCCTTTTGATTCAGCTTTTAACAACAGTGGTCTTTTCGGCTTATATGTTTCTGATCCTCGACCGGAAACGTAACGACACTTCTGTTTCCTGATATAAACGATTAATTGGCAGGCCTGTACATACATATTCCTTTTTGCAAAAGGAAATGCAATTATTGTAATTTTTATTCGATTGCCAGCCGCAAAAAAGCCATTGGTTTTACGCCATTGCTTATTCGTGAACTTGAGTTACGCAAGCATTTTATTGATGATCAGATAATTGATACCATCTATTTTGGCGGGGGAACACCATCCCTGCTGCAGGTAAGCGAAATCCTCCAGATCATTCAGGCAACTGAACACATATTTACAATTGGCCCCAATCCTGAAATTACCCTGGAAGCCAATCCCGATGATCTGAATGCTGAATATCTCGCCGAACTGGCCGGCAGTCCGGTCAATCGTCTGAGTATCGGTATCCAGTCATTTTCAGATAAGGATCTTATTTTTCTCGACCGGATACACAGTGCAGCCCAATCGGAAAAGGTGATACAGATTGCTCAGCATGCAGGATTTTCGGATATCAGCATCGATTTAATCTATGGGATTCCCGGGCAACAGGACTCCGAATGGCTGTCCAACCTCCGAAAAGCTTCATCATACGGAATTACCCATGTTTCTGCATATTGGCTGACTGTGGAAGCCAAAACGGCACTCAGTCAGCTTATCGGGCGGGGCAAACTTCCCGCTCCGGATGAAGAGGCAGGCATCCGGCATTTTCAGTTGCTTCGCGAATGGGCAGAAAAAGAAGGCTATGAACATTATGAAATATCAAACCTGTGCAGGGATCACCAGTATTCAAGGCATAATACAGCCTATTGGAATGGGATACCGTATCTTGGAATCGGTCCTTCTGCCCATTCATTCGACGGTAAAACACGGGTTCGTTCAGTTTCCGGAATTGATGATTACAGAAAGGGAATTCTGACGGATAATCCGGTTTTGGAAACTGAAGAATTAACATTAAGTGATCGTTATAACGAATACATTATGACTGGTTTACGCACAATATGGGGTGTGGATAGTACGCGTATTTATCAGGAATTTGGATCTGTATTTCAGGAGAACTTTATCCTGAAAATTCAGCCATTTATCGATCAGAACCTCATTGCCCTGCAGCTGACAACCTATACACTGACAGCATCGGGAATGTTGTTAACTGATTATATAACAAGTAGTTTATTTGTTGTTTAGAACCGGGTTATCGACCGGCACGAATTCATCTTTCAGGCTGAACCGAAGATAAACTGGCTGGTGATCCGACCAGGTAAACCCATTGGGGATCGTCCGGATTTCATCTACCTGAACATTGGGAGACACCAGGAAAAAATCATAAATATGAACACCGGTTAAGCCCTTTCGGTAGGCACTTTCGGCATCGCGGTTTGTCGGATACCCCGGATCGAATACCCATTTCCAGGATTCAGGCAAAAAATCAACAGGTATTTGTTCTGTCACCGGAGCTGCGTTTTCACCGCTTCTGAACATAGCAGGTATAAACCCGGGGGGGGCGATGTTCCAGTCGCCTCCGGCAATAACGTAATTACCCTTATTGTATTCCTCTGTAACGGTAGACCGGATTAATTCCATTTCATGGCGTCTTAAAACGACTCCATCTGAAAAAGCCGAGTTATGGAGGTTAATGAGCACCATTTCCCGGTTATTGGAGAGCGGAAACCGGCTCACCATCATACAGCGATCGAGAAAAAACAGGTTTTTTGGCCAGGAGAAATTTACCGGAGAGGCAATTCTGGCAACCGATGAAGGTTTAAAACGCATCAGGTTCAACAAGCCGGCTTTTACTTTCGATAAAGGCGAATGAAGTGGTAGCGGAATAAAATCCACATCATAATTAACAGCAAAGGAGGAGGTAAAATCTTTCATCCCCTTTGTAAGCAAATCGACTTCATCAATGTAATAGCTTCGCCTGGCATCCTGATCTGCTTCCTGTAAAAACAAAAAATCAACAGTATCTGCTTTACACACAGAATTATAGACTCCGTTCAGGTATTTTTGAAAATAATCGAATGAAGGGCGTGTCATTTTTCCACCGTCATAAAAGAAGTCAGCTTCTTTTCCCATTGCACAATACCCTATATTCCATGACAATAGCGTGAATTGTCTTCGACTATCTGTTGCGTAATTTGTATTTCCCCCGATGGTAAGTGGCTCGGAAGGCTTAGGCCGATAGTCGGCCAGCGTAAGGTATACAAAGAATAAAATGACAATGAGAATAATTGACAAAAGAATCACCCCCAAAAACTTCAATATCAGCTTAATACTGCCCATTATAAATAATTTATATTTAAATGTTTACAAACTTGCATATTTGAACATTAACCACATGGACAGTGTATTCCCACCCGATTAAGTGCTAAAATTATCAAAATTTTCTTACTTTAGCGGAATCTAAACAAAAATACACTTCTATGCCTTTACTTGGGACCATAATAAAAGCGGCGATTGAGCTAAGGAGTAAAATGCCGCTCAAAGAGAAAACCGGCCGGGTAGATCCATATAAACTACAAAAAAAAGTTCTGAAAAAACTGATTAAGCGGGCTCAGATCACTCATTTTGGCGAACACTATGGTTTTGCAGATCTACTCAAACAACCTGACCTTGTCAAGTCGTTTAAGGAACAGGTTCCAACTTTTGATTACAATACAATTTTCAAAAAATGGTGGTATCGTGCATTGAATGGAGAGGCTTATATTTGCTGGCCCGGACAGGTGAAATACTTTGCCTTGAGCAGCGGAACTTCGGAAGCCTCGAGCAAGCATATTCCGGTTACATCAGATATGCTGAAATCCATCAAAAAAACCTCTATCCGCCAATTGCTTTCGCTTGTTCAGTATAATTTCCCGGTTGATTTTTATGCACGTGGAATTCTGATGCTTGGAGGAAGTACGCACCTGCATTTTAACGGGACCTTTTATGAAGGCGACCTGAGCGGAATTACAACAGGTAATATCCCTTTCTGGTTTCAACATTTTTACAAACCCGGGAACCGTATTTCAAAGGAACGCGACTGGAATACCAAACTTGATGAAATTGTGCGTAATGCCGGGAACTGGGATATCGGCGTTATTTGCGGAGTTCCTGCATGGCTTCAGGTTTTGATGGAGAGAATCATTGAAGAATATAAACTGGAAACCATCCACGATATTTGGCCTAACCTGCAGATTTATGTCCATGGGGGAGTTAGTTTCAAACCGTATGCAAAAGGCTTTGAAAAACTCCTTTCCAAACCCCTGACTTACATGGAAACCTATCTGGCATCTGAAGGCTTTATGGCCTACCAGAGCCGCCCCAATACCTCTGCTATGCAATTGGTTTTGGATAATGGAATTTTTTATGAATTTGTTCCATTTAATGAGCAAAATTTTGATGATCATGGAAATCTGATTGAAAATCCGGTGACCCTGACTATTAACCAGGTAGAAGAAGGACAGGAATACGCTCTGCTTATCAGTACCTGTGCAGGTGCATGGCGTTATCTGATTGGCGATACGATAAAATTCACATCTATTGAAGATGTTGAAATTGTGATAACAGGCCGGACCAAACATTACCTGAACCTGTGTGGCGAGCATCTCTCACAGGATAATATGAATCGTGCAGTTGAACTCATGGAACATCAGCTGAATATTGAGGTTCGTGAATTTACGGTTGCCGGAATCCGGCATGGGACCATGTTTGCACACAAGTGGTACATCGGAACCGACAATGATGTTGATCCGGAACTGGTAAAACAGCGGATTGATGAAAACCTCAAAGAACTCAATGATGATTACCGGGTAGAGCGTATTGCCGCGATCCGGGAAGTAATCGTTGAAATTTTACCCTGCAATTATTTTTATGACTGGCTCAAGCAAAAAAATAAAGAAGGAGGGCAACATAAATTCCCGCGCGTCGTAAAAAAAGAGATCAGAGATGACTGGGAAAACTTTATTGCAAACCGAAAACAAAATTCTATTTAACAGTTGTATCACTTTTTTGAAGGCATATTAGTTGGGTTTACACTAGCAATTCTTTTAGGCCCGGCATTCTTTACATTGCTGCAAACCAGCATTAACAGAGGGTTTGTCAGTGGTATGCTTTTATCTGCGGGAATATTTCTGAGTGATGTCGCACTGGTATTATTGTGTTATCTGGGTGCCACCCAGATTTTATCGGAGAGCAGAAATTCGCTCATTTTTGGAATGATAGGAGGCGTTGTTTTAATCATTTTCGGTGTAGTTACCTTTAAACGCACGATCAGTGCGGAAGGACAGGATCTGCATCTTAAGAAACCCGGTCCTTTAACCTATATCCTCAAAGGATTTGTACTCAATTTCGCCAATCCGTTTATCTGGATCTTCTGGATGGGGGTTGTTGTCGGGGTAACCTCCAACCTCGGTGTTGCATCACGCGAAGTTTACCTTTTCTTCATCGGGCTGCTGGGAACAACCCTTGCAACTGATTTTCTGAAAAGTTTTATTGCCCACAAAATCAAAGGATATCTCAAACCTGCATTGCTAACCCGATTCAATCATATCGTGGCTGTTTTGCTTGTGATATTCGGAATTGCTTTGATAGTAAGGGTTGTAATGAATTTTAGCTGGATTGCTACTTAGCTGTTTTCGGACTGATACAGTTTGATGTCTTTAATGTTCAATTGAAGACTGGTTGTGTTGTTCCATTCATTTTCCTCAACATGATAGCAGATGTTAAGACGCTTGTTATTTTTAACAGGTTCAAAGAATTGTCCGAGTTGAAATGCTATACTGGAAATCGGGAATCCTGAAATATCAGGATGTACAACAGATAATTTAAGGTGATTATTCCCTACAATCTTCCCGTATCCTGTATCAATCACGCCATGTGTAATGAAAACCGGCGACATATTGCCTGGTCCAAAAGGAGCAAATTGCTTCAGAATGCGGTAAAATTTACTATTGATTGAACTTAGGGTAAGTTCGGCATCGATTTCAATCTGAGGAATGAGCTGTTCATCTGTAATACTGGCAGAGACAATATCTTCAAATTTCTGTCTGAACTTTTCGAAATTTTCAGGTCTGAGCGACAGGCCGGCAGCATATTTATGACCTCCAAAATGTTCAAGAAGATCACTACAGGCATCAATCGCGTCGTAGATGTCGAAATCTTTAATAGAGCGGGCAGAACCGGTTATTAATTCATTTGACATGGAGAGTACGATGGTAGGCCGGTAATAATATTCCGTGAGCCGGGATGCAACAATACCGATAACACCTTTATGCCATTCCGGAAAATAAACAACAGTCGTTTTTTTACTGACCTGTGCAGGATCCTGAACGATCATGTCGAGGGCATGCTGAGTGATCTGCGTATCGAGATTTTTACGTTCTGTATTGTTTTTATTGATTTGTTCGGCGATTCGGGTTGCTTCAGCCAGGGTTTCGCTCACCAGGAGTTCCACAGAGCTTTTTCCGCTTTCAATACGGCCTGCTGCATTGATGCGAGGTCCGACAAGAAAAACCAGATCACTGATTGTCAATTCTTTGTTAAACATGACTCCCCGGTCTGTTTTTCCAACAAGGCCTACTCCGGCTTCTTTTCGTCGGATATTGGTAAACTGAAGAATGGCTTCGAGACCCGGGCGGGGTTTTGAATTCAGCAATTTCAGTCCAAAATAAGCCAGAATCCGGTTCTCGCCAGTGATCGGAACAATATCCGAAGCAATACTCACCACCACCAGATCAAGGAGTTTCTCGAGGCGATCGAACGGAATTTTATGTACCTGGGCATAAGCCTGACACAATTTGAAACCAATTCCACACCCTGAAAGCTCCTTATAGGGATACTCACAGTCGTTTCTTTTAGGATCCAGTACAGCAGCCGCTGCTGGTAATTCATCACCGGGGCGGTGATGATCCCCGATTATAAACTCAACCCCTTTTGTCAGGGCATATTCAACCCGGTCGATGGCTTTTATACCACAATCGAGTGCCAGAATTAGTGTAATTCCATGTTCAACAGCATAATCAATTCCTTGAATTGAAACACCGTATCCTTCTGAATATCTGTTGGGTATATAATAATCTACTTTCGGATAAAACTGTTTGATAAAGGTATAAACCAATGCAACAGCAGTGGTACCATCCACATCATAATCACCATAAATCAGAATACCTTCACCGGTCGTAATCGCTTTGTGAATGCGCTCCACCGCTTTATCCATATCCTTCATCAGGAAAGGATCATGGAGATGTTCAAGCTTGGGTCTGAAAAACGCTTTTGCTCCTTCGTAATTTGTAATACCACGCTGAACCAGAAGGTTAGCGAGACTTTTATCAATATCCAATGCCTGGGCCAAACCCTCGATAATTGAGGCATCGCCTGATGGTTTTATGACCCAGCGTTTATCCATAATTTAATTTCCCTTTATCGTATGCCAATATAAAACAGACCCAAAATGTCGGTTTCAGGCAGTTACAAATTTAACAGTTTATCTGATATAAACAGAGACTGTATGGAAATAAATTATTAGTTCGCTGATTTACTGTGTTTTACAAACGACTCAGGCTCCTGTGGATCGAATAGCTTCTACCGGATCAAGGCGGGAGGCATTCCATGCAGGGATGATTCCCGAAACCAATCCAATCATTGCAGATACAAAGATTCCGAGGAAAATATTCCCTTGTGTCAGTACCAGTGTAAAATCGGAGGTTGCATTAACGATCAGTGTTGCGATATAGATGATCAGCAATCCGAGGATTCCGCCAAATATCGAAAGGAAGACTGCTTCGAACAAAAACTGAAGCAGTATAAAATAATTTTTAGCTCCCAGTGATTTCTGAATCCCGATAATATTTGTTCTTTCCTTGACAGATACAAACATAATATTGGCGATTCCAAACCCGCCGACCAACAATGAGAATCCTCCGATTATCCATCCAACAACAGCGATAACATTGAAAAGGGATTCAAAGCCCTGGGTAATTAAACTGGTTTCATTCACCGAAAAATCGTCCTCTGAACCGGGTTTAAGTTTTCGGATACTGCGCATAATACCGGTAATTTCGTCGCGCATCTCATCATTTGTAATTTTATCCCGGGCTTTGACCATAATAGTAGCCCCGGTCTGTCCATTATCATAATTTATAAAACTTCGGGCAAACTTAACCGGAATCAATACTGTCAGGTCGTTTGAATTCCCAAACATATCATTTCCTTCTTTCTTAAAAAGACCGATTACTTCCACATTGTTTCCCCAGAGTTTAATCTCCTTACCTACAGGATATTGTTCAGGAAACAGGTTCTTAACAATATCAGTACCGATTATGCAGACAGGTCTTCCTGAGGCAGATTCCTGAGTGGTAAAATAACGGCCTTCTTCCAGTTCAAAAGTGAAAAGTTTATCGTAATCATGGCTAACTGCCAGAACATTAACATTATCGATTGTGTTGCTCTGGTATTTTACACTCCGGTTTGTCTGAACCATAAAAGCAGCCGTTTCCACCGTTCCGCTTCGTCTGCGGAGTTCTTCCATTTCTTTCAGTCTTCCTTCCGGCCGTTTAATGTATTTCCACCAGGGATAATCACCACCCATCATCCAGGGCCATTTATCGACGAATAAAACATTGTTCCCAAGCGATTCAATACTTGATTTGATTTCGCTCTCCATGGAGTCGAAAACAGTAAAGACAGAAATAACGGAAAAGATTCCGATGGTGATTCCAACAAGGGAAAGAAATGTGCGGAGTTTATTTACTATGATAGCGTGAAGGGCAAATAAATAGCTCTCCCGGATCAATCGCAAGACTATAAATGATTTTGGCATAGCTTGATTTCAAATTTGTACGAAATTAGTAGATATTTCCTTAGCTTTGTAATAAAATTACAGGCCAGGTATATTCCTGTTCTTTTTTTACTAACATACTCATTATTAAGTTTTTGTATTTCATATTTTTGATAATTCCAAATTGATTCTGCATTGAAAAAGATTAAAAGAGCATTGATTTCGGTCTACCATAAGAACGGACTGGAGACGGTTGTGCGTACATTGCACGCCCTGAATGTAGAACTTATATCCACAGGAGGTACTTTTGATTTCATTCAAAGCCTTGGGATACCAGCTATTCCGGTTGAATCGCTTACAGATTATCCTTCAATACTGGGGGGCCGTGTTAAGACGCTTCATCCGAAAATTTTCGGCGGGATCCTCAACCGCCGGGAGCTTGGCAGTGATCAGCAGGATTGTGAAGCATACGGGATTTCAGGCATTGATGCGGTAATCGTTGACTTGTATCCTTTTGAAGCAACACTGGCTTCGGGAGCAGATGAGGCCGAAATCATAGAAAAAATTGATATCGGCGGTATCAGCCTGATCCGGGCGGCTGCCAAGAATTTTGAGGATGTAGTGATTATTCCCTGTGCTGATGCCTACGCTGAATTTGTTCAGATCCTGAATGAAAACGAAGGTCAGACCAGTCTGGAACAGCGAAAATCCTTTGCCGGACTCGCTTTTCATATTTCGAGCCACTATGACACGGCCATCTTTAACTATTTCAACAGAGATTTGCACAAATCCTGGTTTAAATACAGTATTCCGCAGCATGAAATTCTCCGATATGGCGAAAATCCGCATCAAAACGGTTTATTCCATGGCAATCTGGATGAGATTTTCACCCAAATTCACGGTAAAGCCATTTCATACAACAACATTGTAGATGTGGAAGCCGCCATTAATCTTGTGAATGAATTTAATGAAACGGCCTTTGTAATCATCAAACACACGAATGCATGCGGAGTTGCAATCCGCCCAAACGTGCGTCAGGCCTATCTGGATGCCCTTGCAGCCGACCCGGTTTCTGCCTTTGGCGGTATACTGGCTACGAACCGAATCATTGATCTGGAAAGTGCACAGGAGATCAATGGATTGTTCTTCGAAATATTAATTGCCCCTGATTTCGAAAAAAATGCACTGGAACTGCTTCAAAACAAGAAAAATAGAATAATTTTGCAGGTTAAACCCTGTCGCCTGCCTGAGAAGCAATTCAAGTCTGTTTTAAACGGAGTAATCGAGCAGGACAGAGACCTGAAAACGGAAACCAGTGACGACCTGAAAGCGGTTACCACGCTCTCTCCAACACCGGAAGAGATTGAGGATCTGCTTTTTGCGAATATTTTGGTAAAACACACCAAATCAAACGCGATCGTTCTGGCCAAAAACAGGCAACTGCTTGCCAGCGGAGTCGGACAGACGTCAAGGGTGGATGCATTGCGTCAGGCCATTGCCAAAGCCAAAAGTTTTGGTTTTGACCTGAACGGAGCTGTAATGGCTTCTGATGCTTTTTTCCCTTTCCCCGATTGTGTGGAAATAGCACATCAGGAAGGTATTGATGCAGTGATTGAACCCGGCGGATCGGTTCGTGATAATGATTCGGTTCAGTATTGCAACGAAAACGGCATGAGGATGGTCTTTACCGGATTCCGTCATTTTAAACATTAAAAAATAGAAAATTAATATATGGGACTTTTCTCATTTCTGACAAAAGAAATTGCTATTGACCTGGGGACGGCCAATACCATCATCATTTACAACGATAAAATTGTTGTCGATGAACCGTCGATTGTGGCTATTGAACGTTCTACCCAGAAAATCATCGCGGTGGGGAAAAAAGCCATGATGATGCATGGAAAAACACATGAAAACATCAAAACCATTCGTCCTTTGCGGGATGGTGTTATTGCTGATTTTCAGGCTGCCGAACACATGATCCGGGAAATGATCAAAATGATCGGGGTCAGACGTTCATTGTTTCCACCCGCATTGCGTATGGTAATTTGTATTCCTTCCGGTATTACCGAAGTGGAAGAACGGGCTGTAAAAGACAGTGCCGAACAGGCCGGAGCCAAGGAAGTAAGGCTGATTCATGAACCGATGGCTGCTGCAATCGGGATTGGTATTGATGTTCTGGAACCTACCGGGAACATGATTATTGATATCGGCGGGGGAACGAGTGAAATCGCAGTTATCGCCCTGGGTGGTATTGTAAACAACAAATCCATCCGTATTGCCGGCGATGATTTCAATGCGGATATCGAGGAATACATGCGCAAGCAACACAACATCAACATTGGAGAACGCACCTCCGAACGCATCAAAATTGAAGTGGGTGCAGCCTTGACGGATATTGAAAATCCGCCCGACGATTTTCCGGTACATGGCCGCGATATGCTTACCGGTATCCCGAAAGAAATCATGGTTAATTATGCCGAAATTGCACATGCGCTGGATAAATCCATTTCAAAAATCGAAGCCGCTGTACTCAATGCGCTTGAAATGACTCCGCCTGAACTCAGTGCCGATATTTTCCGGACCGGTATTTATCTTGCCGGAGGTGGTGCATTATTGCGCGGGCTCGACAAACGTTTACACCTGAAAACCAAACTTCCGGTGCATCTGGCAGAAGATCCCCTTCGCAGTGTTGCCCGCGGAACCGGTATTGCGCTCAAGAACTTCGATAAGTTCAACTTCCTCATTAAGTAAGCTGCAGGCAAACCTGGTTAAGCTATGCGCTACCTGCTGCTATTCCTGAAACGAAATTATTTCTATATCCTTTTTGTGGTATTGGAAACAATAGCGGTGTATCTCACGGTTATGAACCATCATTTCCATTATTCGATCATGCTGAATGCAACCGGACAAATTACCGGCAGTGTAGAAAACAGCATGAATAATATTACTGAATATCTCCGGTTAAAAGATGCCAATGTCAGGCTGGCAGAAGAAAATGCACGCCTCAGGGCAGCACTCACCGACTCCAAACTGATCAAAGATACGCTGCACTTTACTATTGTTGATACAACCAATAAACAGCAATACGAGTACATTCCCGCGAAAGTTATTTCCAATTCGGTGACCCGCCGGAGCAATTATATCATGCTGAATAAAGGGCTTGTTGACGGAATACGTCCGGATATGGCCGTCATTTCACCGGATGGAATCGTTGGAATCGTTTCCAAGGTTTCGCGCAATTTTGCCTGGGTGAACAGTGTACTGCACAAACAAACCAAAATTTCCGCAAAAATTAAAAAGAACGGCTTTGTCGGAACCATTGCCTGGGATGGGAAAGATCATCAGATCGGAAATCTGAAAGACATCCCGGCCAATGTGCAGTTAAAAAAAGGAGATACCGTTATTACTTCAGGTTATTCCTTTCTGTTTCCAACCGGCATTATGGTAGGGAAAATCAAGAATTTCAAAGTGGATGAAGGCTATCATTTTTATGATATCGATCTCGAATTCAGTCAGGAATTCAGCAAACTGGCCTATGTGTATGTGGTCGTTAACCTGATGAAGGACGAACAGGAACAACTTCAAGAAATAAAAGCCAATGAACAATAAAATCCTGGTCAACATACTGCGTCTGATCGTTCTGGTTGTCATCCAGGTGATGGTTTTAAACAGGATTAATCTGGGTGGTTACCTGAATCCTTACCTGTATGTGATGTTTATCCTGTTGTTGCCGTTTGAAACGCCCAAATGGCTTCTTCTGCTGGCCTCATTTGGGATAGGAATAACAATGGATGCTTTCAGCGGAAGTTATGCCATTCATACATTTGCAGCCACATTTATGGGATTTATGCGACCGGCCGTGCTGCGGATGATTACCTCAAAAAAAGAATATGAACCGGGCTTACGACCGGGGATTCAGGATCTGGGATTTAACTGGTTTCTGAATTACAGTGTTCTGCTGGTTTTATTTCACCATCTGGCACTGTATTTCATCGAAAATTTCAGTTTTGCCGACTTCTTTCATACCCTCTGGCGGTTAATCCTGAATACCATTCTTACGGTTGCCGTTATCTTTCTGACCCAATACCTCTTTTTTACGTCGAAGCAGCAAACCTCCTGATTACCTGAGTTTATCGAATCCTTTTCCATAGACTCCCATGACACTGGCCAGCGAGATAAAGGCATCGGGATCCACTTCTTTAACTGCCCGGAATACCAGGTGAGACTCCCGTTTTCTGACAACTACCATAACAATATCCGAATCGGCATTGGAATACCAGCCCCGCCCTTTGATAAACGTAACACCCCGGTCGAGTTCATTGGCAATTTTATCGGCCACCTCCTGACTTTTCTGTGAGACAATGAACATCTGCACACTTTGTTTGGAACCCGTCAGGAAGAGATCGATAGCATAGGAAGTAACGCCCATGGTAACATAGCCATAAACAATGGTTTCGAGCGAACGGAACAGTATATAGGATGAGGCAATGATAAACACGTCGCAGAGCAGAATAACCTTCCCCTGGCTCACATTGCGGTATTTATTAATGATCATGGCGATGATATCGGTTCCGCCAGTGCTACCACCCTGTGTAAAGATAAAACCGATGCTGAGTCCGGCTAATATACCGCCGATGATGGCAGACATAAAGCGCTCGGGCACAACGGGTTCTTTAATATAGTATTGAAGAACAGCGAGAAAGAAGGTAAGCATCAGGATGGAATACACGGTTTTTACGCCGAAGGAAGTCCCCAAAATCCGGATAGCGATGAGAATTAATACAGCATTAACCCCGAGCAGCGTAACTGCCATGGGCAGCCCTGTCCCAAAAAATACCATGGCAGCAATCCCGCTCACCCCTCCCCCGACTATCTTCGACGGAATCAGAAAAGCTGTCCAGCTTAAGGCATTGATAAATAAACCCAGGGTGATGACGGCATAGGATTTCAGTTCCCGCAGGACAAGCTTTTTCTTTTGTTCGGTTAACAGTGCTTCCATGTGTTTTTGAATAATTCCTACAAATGTAGCTGAATTAGAAGAAATTGCAGTTACATAAGTTTATATAACAGGGAAAGAGGTTCCCAGCTAACGCCCGGAATGACGGGACTGCACGAAAGCAAAAGTAGGTTCCTCCCTTTGGTCGGAATG
>CAYLTH010000057.1:0-3946 GCA_964386485.1 uncultured Bacteroidales bacterium
TCCAACGGATTGATTCTGAATAGTTTTTCGATTGGCGTCGCTTTGAAATTCAGGTTATTGAGCTGATCTTCATCAAGACGGGCAATGTATTCGCCGGGTGGAAGTCCCAGATAATTGAAATATCCATCATTTTCTGAAAGAATTTCTGCCACCAAAATTCCTGTAGATTTGGAATAAAACTTTATAAGAATCCGGCCGATCCCTTTTTGGGTAGTGTCTTTTTTAAGGTAAATCATTCCACTGACTTCCCCAACGGCTAAAATCGGAATTTCAATACGTTTAAACTGATGCGGATCGACGATTACGGAATATTTTTTTGCCTTAAATCTCCAGGCAATATTCTCCAGATCGGTATCAAAAAATTCCAGATTGTAAGTTGTAAAGGCATTTAAATCAGGAACGCGTAATATCGAATCTTTTTCATTGGAAAGGGCCTTTCCTCCGCTTATTGCAACTCGGTCTATTTTCACTTTACGTTCTCCGGCATCGAGAATTCCATTGTTATTGATGTCCAGAAACGGAATCAGGGTCAAACCGCCTTTGCCAATTGACGAGTTATTCCCGGCGTACACATAATTGTCACTCCCAAATGCCAGACTTCCCTGTAGCCTTTCGGAAGTTACGATCTGACCGTTCGTATGGGTTGCCGAAACACTGGTACGGGCGAATGGCAGATCATATTTAAAGCTAAAAAACAGATATCCATCATTATAGGTGACATTTTTCTGGTATGACACAGAAAAATGAGCCAGGGAAACCCTTTTTTCAAGTTCAACCTTATACATCATTAATTTTGAATTACTCAAACTATACTGAGATGAAGGACGCAGCGTAAACCCATTGTTAAATCTGTATGAAAGAGCAACATCCGATGTTATATACATTTTGCGCTGATCTACCTGATTTAACTGGGTGGAAATATTTCCGGAAAACCTTCTGTAATAGGCAGATAGCATTAGATTTCCGTAATTGTAATTAAACGTGCTGTAGCGCAGTTGGGAGACCTCCAGTTTGGCGAAGGCGTTCAATGTTTTCAAGCGGATTGGCACAGAAAGCTTCAATTTCCGTTCCTCGGGTGCATTGAAAACAGTGGCTTGCTGACCTTCAACATATTTTGCATAATCAAGTTCCAGCAGGGTGCTTTTTCCGAAATAGTAATAAAGCAGCCCTCTTGTTCTTACTCCGTCAGCGTATTCTGCATTCAGTGTCAGCTTGGTAAAAGGTTGAATTGTAGCCCTGAGATAGGGGATTGATGGCTTGCCGGGAATGGATGACAAATACTCAAATCCTCCTCCGAGTGTAAATATCCGGCTTACGCCATAATTGAAGTCTGCTTTACCAAAGTGGGCGTTATTATCCTGTAAAACGCCGGCTGAAATGCCATATTCAAATTCATTGACCGGCATAATGGTATAGGGTGTATTCACGGTACGTTCTTCGGTGCGTTCTTCACCCAGCGGACCGTAAAATTTTAGTTTTAAAGTTGAAAATCCATATACTATCGGCACTTTAAAAACATACAAACCCGAAGCATCAGTGCGGGTATAGTCAACCAATACGTCATTAATGTACAATTCTACTATCCAGTTTGGTTCTGTGTTGTCGGTTATGGTATAAAAGCCGGTTGCTTTCCGCACGGTTGTAGGAGAATTCCTGACAACGGCACCGATGAGCGGGGTTTTTAAAAAGGAGATAGATTGCGTATAAATTTTGCCGGCCATGGCCTGTTTTATGATCTTTTTATCATTATCAATCCACCTCCAGAGGTATTGCAGGCTTTTGTTATCAAAGGTATAGCGGCTAAAATATTCTGCTGAAAGACTTGCTTCTCCGTATAAAAGTTCTCCTCCAAGGCCGATCCGGAACTGATTATCAGTTGCACCTTTCCATAATTGGGTGGAAGCAGCCGACCAATCGAGGTTTCCGGCTTTCAGTAAATGATAATCTCTTTTAATAAGTGTATCCGGATTGAAAATCTGATTGCCTTTTAATTTTGAAATATTTTGTCGGATTTGTTCCTGTCGCTTGATTTTTACAACAGGTAATTCGAAATCGGATTGAAGCTGGATTGACAAGGCCCGAAAGTTGAAACTGAGCTTAAAACCAAAAGCTTCCTGAAAGATTACAGATTCCATGTACACTGACCCCATTTCCATGACAAAGGCATCATTAGAATTATAAACCTTATCCCCGACCTGAATATTCCCGGTGATTGTATTTATCAGATACGGGTTATTTTCATTCCCGATGAATCCCCGCAGAATTTCTCCTTTCTTTTCATTGACACAGGAGATCTTTAATGTTCTGAAAAGTTCTTCAATATTGATAAACAGCAGATTATTGTTTGTATAAAGGATATCGAGGTAGAAACTTCCATAACCGGGCACCATAACAAAAACAGGAATTTCATCGAAAAGAAAGGGGAGTGCTTCCTTTTTTTCAACGAATTTATCCTGCGCCATCATCTGATTGCTGCTAAAAAGACCAATAAAAAAGAGAATAAACAGGCATTTAAGCAGACTCCCTGAGATATTACGGGACAATATTCCTGCAGAATGAATAAAAAAGCCGGTTAGTTCTTTCAGTATCATCTGTTATTCCTGATTAAAGGTAATACTGAAACTGCCTGAATAGGAGCCTGATATCCCGCTTCCGGGCACATATAGAGTGCCTCCTACACGCAAAGTGGTTATAAAATTGCAATCATTGCCTGTAGGGAAAGGCGTGTACATATCTCCTTTTTCGGTCGGACCTAAATCGAGGGTAAGGGTTCCTCCATTGCTGCCGGTAAGGGTAATAGTCGGAACAATACTGATGTTCACATTTCGCCCCTGGCAAAGCTTGATCTCAAAAATGGCGGGTTGGGCAATTGGCGTAATCGGCAACAGTGCAATATCTCCGGTTGATGTTCTGCTGCCATCGTAGTTAAGGATAACCGTACCACCCATATTCCCGACATAAAAAACGCCAAAATGAATTGCCTGGGTTGCGGTAACTGTAATGGTACGTTGCGGTAATACGGGTTGTGCAAACGAAAAGTTATAGCATAACATAAGCCCCAATGCGAAAAGCAGGACTGGATGAAAATGAATGTTTTTTATGAATACTTTCATCTGCTTAAACTAAACTACTATTCATTAATCAGTAAATCTTTTTCGGCATACACCTGATACTTAGTATCTTCCGGACTTGAAAAGCGGAGTTTCAGTTTGCCGTTTTTTAATTGCATTCCCGGAGATTTATTCAGCCGGACGGAGACATTTCTTTTGTTGATATTGGTATATACGCCAACTCCGTTGACAGCACCTACCTCATATGGCTTACCCTGTACCGGGAAATAATCAACTGTAAAATTGCCATAGAGCGAAATATTGCCGGTTCTGTTAACTGTAAAGTTGAGGAATGGAACACTATCCTGGTTGTAAATGAGTTTCAGATCGCTCAGATCAGCGCTGACAGCGACTTCTCCGACGCGAATAATAATGGGAATACTCATTCCATAAATGGGGATTAACTGAACAGCAACCTGGTTTGAGTCCTTCAATGGATTATCCTTACCCAGGGGCTCATAATTTTTTTCAGACCTGAAGTATAAATGGGATCTGTACTCTCCGGATTGCATATTGGGGATTCTCCTGAACTGCAGCATGACCAGCTGCGCTTCACCCGGGGCCAGCGTAACCTGACGGGGAAATACCCTTAAATACGGATCAGCGAACATCTGACCTGAATCCGGTTTGTCGATTATCTCAAAACTCCCGTCTTCCTTCATGTTACGCTGAACAAAAGAGATAGAGTAGGTTGCCGGCTCACTTCCGGTATTGACCAGACTTAACGACTCTTTCTGTTTGTTTCCTTCAAAAACAACCCGTTTTGGCGTAATCAGCAAATCCTGGGCCGGTGAATGAAATCCGAAGCCACATAAAATAACAATCAGGGATGATAA
>CAYLTH010000057.1:4046-21035 GCA_964386485.1 uncultured Bacteroidales bacterium
AAGCGTCGGTCAAAACGATAGAACCGAAATGCAAAGGAGCGGTTTGTGTAAGTGTCATGGCCTGGATAAGTACAGCACCTGCAGTGGTTCCTGTAACGGTAGCAGATGTCTGGGCCATCAGATTGCCGGAAATACCAGCCATCAGAAAAAAGGCGAAAATAATCAGTGTTTTTTTCATTTTGTTTTGTTTTTAATTGTTAATGACATTTCTAATCAATCAGATAATCAGTGTTTTCCTTTACCTGGTAAAGGTAAACAAAGCGGGGTTAGTGCTTATAGCCCCCTGGTTAAGTTTTTGTTTCGATGTGTCCTGTTTTTACTTGTTAGGTTATACTTTTTTAAATTAAAGTGAATTATTATAGGATAGTTTTCGGCAGATTTTGCCTTTTTGATTAGCCAGATATACAATCAGGATTTGTGAATTTGTGTAAAGTGGTATTTTGTGTTCGGATTCTCCTTTTAAGTTTTTTTGCATGATTAATCTTCCAATGGCATCATAAACCAGCATTTCGGTTGTATTGGGTACCAGGCTGAGATCAATAACCAGTTGATTCTGCGTTGTATAAATATTGGCAGGCAATTCATGGTCTGATGTGTTTTGATTGGGTCCGAAATGAAGTTTAAAACGGGATAAATCATCTGTGAGACCGGCCTGAAAGCGATATGTTGACCTGGTTTTCAGATTCTGCAACGTGTGGGTCAGGCAGTCTTCCAGGAAGATGGTTTCAAAATCATCGGATTCAAAATTGAAGCGCAGTGTATAAAATCCATTGTGTCCGGGCTTAAACATGAGCGGGACAACCGGGTTTTCGGCAGGACTTGTCATGTAACGAACTGATAAAAATTCGCCAGCGGAAGGCATAAAAAGACCGGGAGCCTGATTTACATGGCTAAACAGTTTTTTGGCACCGGCCAGATTCTCAGGAAAACCGAATTCCAGTTGTACTTCATCAAAACCCATTCCGGATTCTGATTCGATTACTGCACTTAAGCCTCCCTGATTCGTTCCCGAATTTTTCAACCAGTTTGCACTACCGCTATGCGTTTGAACATTAAAATCAGAGCTCATGGTACCGGCTGTATTTGCCAGAACAAAGAATCCCTGCATCGGTGCAATGTATTGTGTAACAGAATTTGTTCCCGTTCCATCCGGATCGGACGAATTGTAAACACCATAATTATTTGCAGCCGGATTCCAGATCCACATATTGTACCCTCCGGCACTGGATTTTAAATTTGATCTTGACCAGCCGGATGATGCCTGCCAATCCATGGAGGATGGATAAGGATTACCAATCAGATTAAAACCCTTCAGGCTGTCGACAGTGCTGCCGGTTGTCAGCGGGTAATTAACAGATCCGGCGTTCAGGGTCCCGGCAAAGGTTTTCACAGGGTTCGTCGCCTGAACAGAATAGAGGTAGCCACGACCGGTAACGAAACTGTTACTTCCGTTCGCTGTATTCCAATTAACGGGAGAAGTTGTATTGAGTTTGTAAATCCAGCAATGGGTTGGCTCATTCCACAAATACAAATCATATCCAGTACCATTCCCATAGGTGCCCGACGGTGTCCATGAACCGCTTATTTCCTGATTTCCAACCGGAGCGGAGAGGAAATGCCAGGTTTCCGGAAGTCCGCTGATATAGCGTTCGATGGTTGCAGGAACACTGGCTGTTGTATGCAGCAGCGATGCTGTTCCGGAAGCGTCTGATTTCAGAACCAATCCGGATGTCCCGCCATTGTTGGAAACAGTGCCGTTCACGGTCAGTTGATTCCCGGCCGGAACGGTGAGTCTGGCACTGCTGTTAATTGTAAGATTCCCTGAAACTGTTGTCAGATCATTTCCTGAAAGGCTAACACCTGCCGGATTATCAATGGTCAGATTGTTGAACACCGGAGCGTTGCTTCCATCCATCAACTGGGCAGAACTACCACTAAATATTACGGTGCCGTTGTTGGCAGAAAAACCGGCATCATTTGTGAAGTTTCCCAAAATAGTCAGGTCGGATGCAGGCAGCGTTTTTGTGCTACTGCCGCTCAGAATAAGGTGAAAATAGCCCGGAATAGTGCCATTCGGATTAACAACATTCTGATTACCACCATTATATTCTATGGTAGCGCCGGAAGAGGAGGCGACAAAGATTCCGGTTCCCTGCAGTGTAAGTGAACCGGAGAAACGATTAATTGAATTGGCGGCTGCTGTTAGTTTAGCTGCTGTTTCAATGGTAACACTGTAAAAGTTGGTTGTTCCGGATAAGGTGGCATTTGTTCCTGTAAATACAATATTGCTTGTGGATGGATTAAATACGCCCCCTTCATTTTTCCAGGCATCTGTGTTTCCGTTAATGGATAAAACGGATGAAGCAGCGGCATTCAGAATACTGCCGGTCTGGAGTTTTATTGTTTTAATAAATGCAGACTGAGGAAGCAGGGGATCGTTATTGGTTAATGAATTATCAGGGATCGTTATATTTGCCGGGAAGGATGGTATTCCGGCCGGGGTCCAGTTTTCGGGTTTGTTCCAGACATTGCTCAGGGTTCCGTTCCAGAGATAATTACTTACAGCAGATTTCGACAATGTTCTCTCCATTGAACCAAATGCTGAAGGGAAATAAGCGCTGCTTACTCCGGACAGTTCAACCCAATTATTGCTTGTGTTGAATCCTGAACTGCCCCAGTCGTATGCAGGTGTGCCGCTTGTCCAGGATGTAAGTTCTGTTTCCGTGTTGCTGTTCAGTTCTGAATCCAGGTAATGAAGTGTAATTGTAGCCGAATATGAACTGCCACCTGTCGCAGCAAAATCATAATACCGGTTAATGGCATCCGTTTTCCAGGCAGGGGGTGTTCCAAAACTTATTTTTGCCTTTATTTCAGAAGGATAAGTACCTCCGGCAGCTAATGTAATATGGGTAAACTGGTTTCCAAAGGTATAGGGGGTTCCGGCAACAAATGTATTTCGCTTAACAATACCAGTTACATCACCAATTCCTGTTGTGCTTGCATTGCCTCCCATTGTCAGGGTATTTACTCCCAAATCCAGGCAGCCTTTTGTGGAGGATGGATTTGTACTTTGTAAATTTAAAATTCCATTAATCGTTAAATCGTTGGTTGAAGTAATACCACCAATACCACTGATTGTTAAATTATTGACAGATCCTGAAAATAGTGATCCCGGTAAAATAATGGCAGTACTGTTTGCAAAGTCGATGCTTGCTCCTGCATTTCCTGCATCAATCGATCCACTGGTTTTGGAAGGGGCACTCCCGGCTATTGTGAGCGTATTGGCTCCAATTGTGAGTGTTTCGGAGGTTAATGAAAGTTGTCCGTTTATGGTCATACTCTGGTTTCCAAGAATTACTCCGCCCGTTCTGGTTATAGTCAGGTTATTCAGGGAGGGCGTAACCGAAAACAGGCTGTTTGGAAGAGAAAGCGATCCGGTACCGCCAAAACTCAGCGAAGACGTGGTGGAGACACTTAAAAAACCAGCCGTTTTTGTAAGGGATCCATTGATTCCGAATGTAATATCCCCAACAATCAAGCTTCCGCTGGTTAATGTAAGGCTATTATTTACCGCGGAATTTGCTGAGATTGTTACCCCATTGCTATTATTAACAGTCAGGTTGTAGAAATCTTTTGTCCCGCTTCCTGAAATGGTCTGAGGCGAAATGCCATTCATATTCAATACGTTACCGGAGCTTGCGGTAAAATTGCCATCGATAATACAGTTGCCACCCAAATTGTGACTAAATGCTCCTGTATTAAAAGTTGCTGAAGCCCCAACAGACAGGCTTCCCCCGATGTTTAAATTATTCTGTGCTGTAGCAGAAGCAGAACCCGAGACCGTTAAATCACCCAGTAGATCAAGTGATGCAGATGGGAGTGTTTTAGTTCCGCTGCCGCTAAGTGTTAAATTGTAGTAACCCGGTGTAGAGCCATTGGGTATTAATACAGTTTGGTTTGAACCGTTATACCCGATTGTATTTGTATTTGCAGTGGCATTTAAAGTTCCATTGTTCGTGAAAGTACCGGCAATGTTCATGGTATTTCCGGTTTGTGGAGTTAAAGCAGAACCGGAATTTATGGTAAGGTCATAAAAATTACTTGCACCACTTATCGTAGCCGAAGCATGATTGAATATAACAGTGGTATTTGAACTGTTAAATACACCATTGTTAGTCCAGGCACCTGTACCACCTTTAATGTTAAACAAAGAACCTGATGTGGAGTTTAAAACACCATTGGTTTGAATTGTCAGAGTTTTAACTTCTGATTTATAATTAAGAACAGGGCTCCTGGGTGTTGTAGAAGCATCCGGAATGGTAACATTTACAAAGGAAGAAGGGGCTCCGTTCGGAGTCCAGTTATCAACGGTGGTCCAGGAAGTGCTTACCGAACCATTCCAGGTTAAGTTTTCAATTTCCGATTCATCCATTGTGATATACAACGTGCCAAAGGAAGAAGGGAAAAAGGCCATATTGATGTTGCTGAGTTCCAGCCAGTTTTCGGTTGTATTGTGGTCAGACCTGCCATGCTCAGAAAATAAACCCGGAGGATTACGATATGACCAGTTTACAAGTCTTTCTTCATCATTCCCGTTCAGTTCACTGTCAAGATAACCAGAGTGGATGGTTGCTTCAGTTGCATCCAGCGGGTTTGCTCCTGTCTGAATAATTTCATAAACCCTTTTAATCGCTCCGGTGCGCCAGGCAGGAGCTGTTCCGATCGACAATCGTACGCTGATTTGTGTCGGAATTGTCCCTGCCGAATTAAATGCAATTGTAGCATTGACATTGTTAAAAGCATAGGTTATGTTCCGGTCAATACTGGTTCTCCTGACAATACCTGTTGCATCGCCAACTCCTTTTACAATGGCGGAAGGCCCAAGATCCAGTGTGTATGAGGTCATCTTCATAATTGCATTTGTTGCGTCCGGATTCGCATAATGCAGGCATAATTCATTGTTAACGGTAATATCTTTATTGCAGGTTAAGCCATATGTCTGGTGTATAAGAAGATCTTTAAATATGGTAGTTGTTGCGCTGCCATTTATGGATTGTGCAGATGTTCCGACCAATTCAACGATTGATGAACTGACGGTAAAAGTTCCATCATGAGTTATATTTCCTCCTAAAGTCAAATAGTAGCCGCCAGTATTCAGGCTGGAAGTGCTTCCTATTACAATTGCTCCGGATATTGTGGTATTGGCTGACAAGGTTGCGGAAGCAGTTCCTGCCAAAGTAAAATTTCCAAGAATGCTGAGGTCTTCAGCAAGTAAAGTTTTGATTCCGCTTCCACTCAGGATCAAATTTACATAAGTGGGCACACTGCCATTGGGCATCAGAATTGTTTGATCTGTACCATTATACTCAAATGTATTGCTAAATAAACTGGCTTCGAATATCCCATTATTGACAAATGTCCCGGAAATCCGGATTGTACTTCCGTTCTGTGGCGTAAACTGTACACCCGGATCTATCGTAACATTAAAGAAATTTGTTGAACCGGCAATATTTCCTCCATCGCGTGAAAAAATAACGGTGCTGTTTCCGGCATTAAATGTGCCGTTGTTTTCCCATGCAAAGCCCCCGTTGTGATTATAAATATAGAATTCGCAATCAGAACTCGCATTTAATATACCTCCGGTTTCTATTTTCAGCTCATCACCTTTGGCAAGAATCGGCAGGATTGGATCATTGGATGTTGTTGACGCATTCGGGATAATTAATCTGGTAAATTCATTTGGGAAACCCTGAGGAGTCCAGTTAAAGGCATTGGACCAGACAGTACCTGCAGATCCATTCCACGTTAAAACAGGATGTTCTGTTTCGGCAATTGAAATCTCCATTTGTCCGAAAGCTGTGGGCCACAAATCTATATGTACGTTGCTGAGTAGTAACCATTCATTTATCGTGTCAATTTCGGTTCGGCCCCATTCAACAACAGAGGGTCCGGGAAATCCCATAGCCCCCCAATAAACCAAATCTGATTTTTTATTAACACCGATCTCTGAATTCAGGTAATGAACTTTAACATCTGCTTCACATGCATTTCCACCAGTCTGAACAAATTCATAAATCCGGGTTATTGCTGTTGGTTTCCAAGAGGGAGAGGTACCCAGACTTACTTTTATACTAATGGCAGTGGGTATTACTCCGGTTTCAGAGAACCTCACAATTGTATTCTGATTACCAAAGGTATACGGGGTATTGGCAAGAATGGTGGTTCTACGAATAATACCGCTTACATCTCCGGGGCCGGTAGTGATTGCAGAGGCCCCCATTAAGAGCGTATTAGAACCCATATTGAAGCTGCCGGAAGAACCCGAGGGATTGTTAGTTTGTAAGTCTAAGTTGCCATTAATGGTGATATTTCTGGTACATGATACCCCTTCTGTTGTCAAAACAATCAGATTGTTAAATACCGTTGTTCCGGCCGATGTCCCACTGATTGTTTGTAAGGATGATCCCGTTGTTGTGAAAGTACTGGCTGAAGCGGTGAATGAACCATCGTGAACAAAGTTGCCACCAAACGAGTGATTATATGAACCAGCGGTAAAGGTAGCATCAGTTCCTATTGATATAGAACCATTTACGATCAGGTTATTATTTGCAGTAACACTTACGGTTCCTGATAAAATAAGATCTCCCCAAACTGACAGGATGGAGGAAGGCAATGTTTTAACACCACTCCCACTTAATATCAGCGTTGAATACCGGTTGGTTGCCGGATTCGGAACAACAACAGTTTGATCTGTTCCATTGTATTCAACAGTTGTAGGTCCGTTTATGACAGTTCTCCAGATTCCGGAATTCGTCATGGAGCCGGATATCCGCATAGTGCTGGCATTGAGCATGTTCAGGGTAGTACCACTGTTGATTTGCACATTGTAAAAATCAGTTACCCCGGTATAGGTTGCAGCGGTATGGGCAAATACAAGTTTACTGCTTCCCGGATTGAAAGTACCTCCTGAATTAACCCAGGCAGAATCACCACCTGCAATTGTAGCTAAAGCATTTGCTGTTGCATTTAATACAGCACCGTTTTCAAGTTTTATAGTTTTAACCGTTGTTTCTGCCGGTAATGCAGGATCAAATGTGGTTGTTGCAGCATCCGGAATAATGATATTCACATAATCCGACGGAGCACCGGCAGGGGTCCAATTGTTTACTGTAGTCCAGGAGGTACTCACCGAACCATTCCAGGTCAGGGTTTCAACTACTCCTTCATCAATTCCAATTTCAACAGCATTAAATGTCTGAGGGAAAAAGGCCATGTTGATATTGGTAAGCTTTATCCAGTTCTCCGATACATTTATACTTGCACGACCATGTTCAAATAACCAGTTAACTCCATACCGGAATGACCAGTTAACCAGTTTACTCTCCTCGTTTCCGTTTAATTCGCTATCGAGATAGGCTGATGTTATAATTGCCGCAGTCGGATCGAGTGCAACAGCACCGGTCTGTATAATTTCATACACTCGTTTAATGGCACCTGTTCTCCATGACGGAGCTGTCCCGATAGTAATTTTAACACTTATTGATGTGGGAAGGGTCCCCTGGGCTGGGAAAAAGAGTGTAGTATGCCTGTTTCCAAAGGTATATGTCGTATTAGCCGATATTGAATTACGCTTAATTATTCCCGTGACATCGCCATTTCCAATTGTAACCGATGTTCCTTCTAATGTGAGTATTTTTGCAGAAGCCATATCAAAACAGCCTTTCGTATCCGATGGATTACCACTTTGCAGGTTTAGCGTGTCGGTTATCGTTAAATCACTTTCAGAGGTTAATCCATTGATGTTGTCTATGGTTAAATCAGGAATTGTATTATCAGTAAATGCACCATTTGTGATCGTTTGTGGGTCATTTCCATTAAAAATGATTGATGATGAGGGCATTCTGGCATCAATCTGAGCCCCGTTTGTCAGAAAAAGCGTTCCGGTGATGGTAAGGGAATGACCATTCACAATTAAATTATAGGTTGACTGACTATTTAATATATCACTCACGGTCCGATCTGAATCAAGATAACAATCCCGATCCGGATCAATAGCAAATACAATAGGAACCCCTTCCAGCGGGACAGCTCCGGAAGTCCAGTTGGCAGCTGTAGCAAAATCAGTACTGACTGAACCCTTCCATCTGTTTGTATTAAACTCCCAGGCTCCCATGTTTGGCGGAGATCCTCTGGCCGTTAATCCATGATCGAGGCCTATGCCGGTTCCGATTACACCGTTCAAAGCTGCTAAAAGTTTGTAATCAGTTGCAGAAGGACCTCCTCCATTGGTATAGAGCGGATTTGATGCACTGCTGTTGACATCCTGTGTGGGCACGATTGGCAGGGCGGTTATATCGGTACTATTATAATAACCAATCACACCGCCTATTCCCGATGAAAAGTAATCATTGTAATTCAGCGTCAGGTTTGTGTTTACACTGTAATTGAACCAGGCTGCGTAGTGCAGGCTTGTGCCACCTGTTGTTGACCTGAAATTCGAAAAAATATTGTTTTTGATATCACGAACATTGGAAGACGAATTGCTGAAAAGCGCATATGACTTGTTTGTAATTCCGGATCCGGGACTTCCAAAAATATATATTGTATTGAAAAACAAACGGTTGTCATTTGAAGCGGATCCCGTTTCATAAAAACCATAAATGGTAGTTGCTGTATTCCCGCCAAGACTTATAATGTTGTTTGAATAAGTTGTTGCTCCGGCAGAAGATTTTATACCGTAAAGAGTTGCCAGCGTTGTGGATGCATGGACTGAAAAAGTGTGTATAAAGTTACCATTTACAATATTGGAACCGGTGTTTCCGGAAAAACAAATACCGGCAACATAGCCCGAAAATGTGCTGCCCGAATTCGAAATATCATATACAGTATTTTCTGAAACAGTATTGGCTCCATCTGTACTATTCAATTCAATTCCAATAACAGATCCTCCCGTTCCCAATGATGCACTTTGGATTCCATGAATATTGTTCTTTGTTATGGTGGACGTACCGGAGGTGGTATGGATTGCTCTTGTCATCGAATTGAGGGATCCGGCATAGGCATTGGTCAGGTTGACAATCGTATTTTGCGAAATTGTCATATTCCCGGTGGATTCAGAATAAATACCATATAAATGCTGGGCAGAGGTTGAAGTACCTGCAGTTGTACTTGCATGAATGCTGTTTGTTGAAACCGTGCTGCCTATTGCATTTTGAGAAAGGCTAAGCGTTCCGGCAACGCCTGACTTGTAAATTGCATAAAAACTGTGCGAAGCATCGGTATTGTTCCCAACAATTGTAATGGATCCGATATTGTTTTTTGAAATCGTAACGGAACCATTTCCTCCAACATAAATGCCATAGGATTCAGAATTAACAGTAGTTGTTATAATGATACTACCGGTACCGGTATTGGATCCGATTCTGTTGGCTGTAACAGTCCCTATGTTAGCATTCCCGGCAACTATTTCCAATGCGCGCCAGGGGTTAACACTGGCAGTAATGTAATTCCAGTTACGAATCGTATTATCCTGAACAGAACTGGAAACGCTGTTACCAACATTCAGACTGATGGCGGTGAAGTTGTGATTTGTTGATGCATTTACCAGCCACGCCCCACCTCCGCATGCAGCAATCTGACCTCCAATAAAATTGCCTGTGACCGAAAAATTGGTACCGGATGAATTATCAATTCTGATTGCACTATACGAATAGGAACCTGAAGCAGGCGTAAAGGAAGTGGTTTCATAAAAGCTGTTAGCAGAGATAATCCAATCAGAAGAAAATGCACCAATATGGATACCATTCGAAGACGCCGACGAATTCAGAAAATTACTTATTGTGTTATTCGAAATGGTATTCAGATTATTCTCACTTCCACTTGTACCCGATGAAAAAATGACATTTACCGGTCTGTTTCCTCCTGAATTGCTTATATCACAGTGGTCAATCCCATTATTGTCATTCCCATTACCGGAAGATGAAGTTGAAAATGCAATTATGCCATCTGTAGTGCTCAATGATGCACCTTGAATTTTACAATATTTTACAATATTTAGCTCTGCCGAATTTCTGAATCGGAGAGTCGAAGTCCCGGTGGAGGATGAAGTACTGATATTGGACAGGGTTAAACTCATTACCGAACCTGTTTGATTTACTCGTCCGTCAACAATAACATTATCTGCACCATTCAGGTCGATGAGCGGTTGTCCTGCCAGATTTCCGGTAATTGACAGACTGGCCAATGTGGGATAAATGGTCAGTGAATTCCAGTTTCCGGCATTTAAAAGGGCGGATGAGCCTTCTGTTGTATTCCCGATTACAGCTACCAAAATATTAAAACCTGTCTGGTCCTGAGCATTGACAGCACTCAAGGCTGTATTTAATGAAGCATAATTTCCGCTGCTTAATGCATGAGAATTTGAAATTACAACACTCGGTTTGTTGCCATCAAATTCATCAGCACCCATATCCGGAGCTGTACCGAACCCATTGACCTGAGCAGGAAACCCCGGATTTCCGGCACGAATGTCCCCATCAGAATCACTTGTTATTCCTGAAATATTTACACCACCACTTTCAATAAATGTTATTGCTGAATTACTAAGCTTTAAAAAGTCCGGATCTGATCCGGTTGTACTGACAAAGGCAGGGTTTTCCGAAATGGATGCCTGGTCTCTGGGAGCAATGATCCCTGCTGTAAATGAACCTGATTTATAGTCAGAAATAGTTTGTACACCACTCGTTCCATCATTGTAAAGTTGATTTACTGCCCCGGGTATCCCGGCATAGAACAGATTATTATTTGAAGAAATTGAATAGTTATTCAGGGTTGCTGCTGTTCCTGTACTCCTGCGGAAGGCAACGGTAAGACCAATTCCGTTAGCCGAAGACATATTTACAATGACATTGTTCCGTAAATTCAGAGCGGCAGTAGTTGATATTGCACTGGCAGCATGATAAATACCGGAGGTTCCAAAGTCAATTCCCGACGAAGTGGCTGACAGATATACTGTATTAAAATACACGTTTGTCAGTGATCTCAGACCCGTATTCTCAATGCTGATACCACGGGTGGGGTTGGTTGCATATGCATTTGGTGAACGGATATCACCGATACGATTGTTGTGAATGATAGTGAGCTGATCAGCAACAGCACCTGACACAAGAATTCCATTCACCGTACCTGTTGATATACCTGCTGAACCCGACGAAATATTGAAAATTTTGTTATTTTTTATTGTGTTGTTTGCTCCACCGGTAACGGCTATTCCACTTAAGCTACCAGTAGTAATATTGTTAATTTGCAGATTGTAAATAGAATTATTGTACAACTGCTTGGTTGTGCCACTTGTAATCGAAATGCCGTTTACGATTCTGGATGATCCCCCTGAAGAAACCAAGGTATGGATGGTATTCGAAAAGATCCTGTCATTTCCGGCTCCGGTTGTAATACCATAAATTGTCCCTGAATTACTTATATTGTTGATTGAATTGTTTGTAGTGGCGTTATTGGTACTCGTAATATTAATATTCATAACTGTAATGGCTCCCGTCCCTCCACTCCAGTAGCTAAAGGTATTTCCTGAAATCGTTTTATCAGGAGATCCATTCCCGGCATCCGTATGAACCCAACCGGAGATTGTGGCCGCACCATAAATTGTAATATTCGAGAAATTATTGTTATTATTGTTTACTCTCACTCCGGTATTATTGGTAGCAGAAGTGCTGGTATACAATGTAATGGCCCCACTTGCCGGGACTCGTGTAAGGGTGCCTGAGATACTGTTTCCATTAATATCCTGAGTCCCATCAGCAGGCAATACAACATTATTTGAAATGAACGTGATGGCTCCGGTCGTATTTAAACTCAAATTGGTAAAGGTGTTATTGCTGATATTTTGCGATATAGTGGGGCTTGTATTGCTTATAAAGGTGATGGCATTTGTACCGGCCACAGCATTTGTTATACCCCTGAAATCATTATTTTGAATAGATATTGCGCAATTCGTCGCTCCTGCTGTATTGCTGATCCCGGTTAATGTTGACGAATGTGCAATCGTATAATTAATCAGTCCGCCATCCGCATTGCCCAGTTGATTGTTATTGATATTGAGTGTCGAAAGAACGCCTCCGGTATTTGAAATAGCTGTAACATAACCTGTTGTAACCGTTTTAACGATTCCTCTAATAATATTACTATTTATATTGACGGTTGTGGATGCAGAGGAATTCAAAATACCAAAAAGCCCGCCGGCACTTGTAGTAGATGTTCCGGTATTGGACAAACCAATTATACTATTGCCGGTTATGCTTACAGAATTAGACACTCCTGTATTCAAAATCCCATGTAAAACAGAATTACTTGTCCCGTAAACAGAAACATTACCAACAGTATTTCCTGTTATTGAGATGGTTCCGGTGGCCACATTTGTGATCCCGGAAAGAGTACAAATCGGGGATGTTGTTGTACCCGATGTTCCGATGGTGACCGAATTCGGTGTTGACAGACTGCCAATATTATTCGAGGAGATCGTAACATTTCCGCCACCAGCGGTATAAATCCCCCGGAATGTATATCCAATGAGTGCCGTACCCGTTGTACTTAAGGAGCCGATGGTATTGTTCCGGATGTCAACATAACTGGAAGAAGTGGTGTAAATCCCTGTAATAAGCCCAAGCGATGTTGTGGAGGTTATCACAATTGCGTTTGTGCTGCTACTGCTCCCGATAATATTTCCTGTAATTGTTCCAACATTAGCAGTACCGGCGAGGACAGAAATACCCGAAAATATACCCGGAAGGGTTGTTGAACCACTGCTTGTTGAAAGTGTAATATTGGATATCGTATTTCCTTGTATTGAGGAAACTGCTGCTGTGCCGGCGGTGATTTCAATCCCGCGGTACAATCCTGCAAATGCTCCGGAATAATTTGTAAATCCGGTTGAGCCGGCATTGGAATATCCTATAATATTTTGGTTTATCGTGTACCCTACACCACTTGCTGTAACGATATTAATTCCTCTGTGTGTAGCCCCCACCGTAGCCGTACGGCTGGCTGTCTGGAAAAACTTGTTGTTACTGATGGCCCAGGCCGAACTGTTTGATGCCAGAAAAACCCCATTTGATGCCAAAGCAGAATTGTAATAATCCTGAATCGTATTTCCTGTAATATTGTTTCCACTGTTATCAACAACAACAGAGGTTCCTGCAGAATAAACAGCATTGGTGGGGAGGTTTACTCCGGCTGGTTTAATCGAATTATTTGAAATGGTATTCCCGTCATTTCCGGTACTTATCCCGGTTGAAAACAGAATAATCCCGCTTGCTGCACCCGATTCCGAGCCTTCAAGAGTGCAATTTGTAATGGTATTGTTGGATGCATCATTGATAAACCGGATACAGGAGGCTGTTGCACTCGTACTCGTGTTCCTGATGGTTAGTGAACTTCCACCTGAATTAAGTCCGTCAATCGTAACATAATCCGCACCACTCAGGTTTATCAGGGGGGCGGCATCAACCAGGCCAGTCAGGGTCACTGCCAAGCCTGCATCAGGACGTATCGTTAATGTGTAATTATTTTCACATCCGTAAATGATGGAATTGAGAGCATTTGTCCCGGTTTCTGTGATCAGGGCATCCTGAATCGTTGCAACCAGATTGCCCTTTAAACCCACGCTGTTGATTGCACTGAATAATCCCCCTGCTCCGGTTAGTGAAGTGTATGTTCCACTTGTCCCAATCGTTACATTCCCACTTAATCCTGCAAGAATTGTAAAACTGTTGATCGTACCACTTATTGGAAAAGAACCGGATGTTAAGGCAACACTAAGCGGCATAGATGCAAAAATCCCGGCATTTATACCGGTGTTTGGCGTGAGAACAAGATCTTGTGCCACCACAAAATACTGGACGGTTTGCCCAGTCGTTACGCCGGTTCCTCCAAATAATAAAGTGTAATTAAAGGTAAATGCAAATGGAGAAGCTGTATTTGATGTTTCAACCCATTTCCAGCCTGCAGTTCCGGATGTATTATCATTAAATGCGTTGGCATCGGTTGATCGTTTAAAATACACCCTGGGACGGGTTCCTGAAGTAGTATTCACCCCTGTGGCATCTGTAATAATAGCAGACAGTGTTTGTGCATCCAGACAACTGTTGTTGGTAATCAGTGTATAGGTAATTGAAGGTGCACTGAGGTCAATTAAGGCCTTGGTAAAGTCACCTTCATCAGCTCCAATATCCGGGGCAGTAGTGCTTAATCCGGTATAGCCCGGATTGCCCTGACGAATGTCTCCATCATAATCATTTGTAAAAGTTCCCACATTAACTCCACCGCTCTCGATCTGTGTTGCCACAAGCATGTTAATATGCAGGAAATCGATATTAGCACCCGCAGTACTTAAAAAGGAAGGATTTTCTGTTATAGATGCCTGATCACGTGGAGCAATGGTTCCGGCAGTATAAATTCCGGCTTTATACAAAGCCATGGTTTGAGCAGAAGCGGTTCCGTCAGAATAGATCAGATTATTTGCTCCGGGAGTTCCGGCATATAAAAGGTTGTTGTTAGAGGTTGAAGCATAATTGGCCAGGGCACTGGCAGTTCCCGCACTTCTTCTGAATGCTACTGTTTGTCCGGTCCCATTTGGGGTTGAAAGATTGACAATAATATTGTTACGCATATCCAGTCGCGCAGTTGTCGCAGTCGAACTGATCGTATGCTGAATCCCTGTTGTGCCAAAATTTGTCCCTGTAGATGTAGCATTCAGGTAAATGGTGTTATTGTAAACATAATTATTTGAGGTAGCCCCTGTTGAAATAATACTGATGCCGCGTAGGGTGTTCGTTGTTGATGTGAAGGGGGCTTTGATTTCGCTGATTAAGTTATTGCCAATTAACACATTTAGGTTTGCTGTTGCGCCCGAAACCTGAATTCCATGAACAGCCCCGGCACCCGACATCGTAATACTGGTCGATGAAATATCATACAGTTTATTCCTGTAAACATTGACTGAAACCCCACCTGTAACCCAGATTCCACTGACAGTGCCTGTTGTATTGGCATTGGCAGTCACCCCGAAAATTGTATTCTGATAACAATTAACGGTAGTCCCGGCAGTAATTAAAATTCCACGAACCGAACCTGTTGTCAATGTATTCCCGGTAAGATTTGAGATTGTATTGCTGTAAATATTCTTTAGTGTTGCGGCTGTAACACTGATCCCGGTAACAGTGGTGGAAGTGGCGCCTCCTGTTGAATTCAGATTGCTTATCGAATTAGAAAAGATGTTGTCATTCCCGGCACCGGTATTAATTCCAAAAATTATACCTGAACTACTGATATTGCTGATCGTATTGTTTTTAACTTCATTACTTGTACTTGAAATATTCACATTCATGGCAGTAAGCGATCCGGTACCTGCAGTCCAGTTGCTAAAGGTGTTCCCGTCAAGTATTTTAGTATATGTGCCCAATCCTGCATCCTGATTGAGCCATCCTACAATGCTTGCAGCTCCGTTTATGTTAATGTTTGAAAAATTGTTGCCAACATTGTTTACAACTATATTGCTGTTATTCGTAGCTGCAGTACTGGTGAAAAGAGTAAGTGCCCCAGCCGGGGCAATTCTTGTAAAGGAGGTAACTATACGGTTGTAATTTGTATTTTGAATACCATTGGCCGGTAATGAAACACTATTATTAATAAAGATTATTGCACCGGATGTATTTACAGCAAGAGCGGTTAGTGTATTATAATTAATATCCTGTTTTAAAGTAATGGCTGTATTAATATAATAGGTGTGCGCATTGGTACCTGCCACACTATGTTCAATTCCCCTGATATCGTTGTATTGGATCGAAACCTCGCAGGTTGCGGCTCCCCCGGAATTGCTGATTCCTATGAGAGCAGCTGAGTTTGCTGCTGTGTACGTGATTAATCCGCCTGATGAATTACCGAGTTGGTTGTTATTGATATTGATAGCAGATAAAACAGCACCGCTATTCCACAAAGCAGTAAATGTTCCGCTGGTGGCGGTTTTGGATTGATTTCTGATAATGTTGTTGTTCAGGTTAAGGATAGAAACTGCAGCCGAATTCGATATAGGGACAAAAATTCCGGTTCCTGTATTGATCCCTGAAATAACCTCATTTCCGGTCATATTCAAGGTTCCAATTCCTCCCGAGTTAAGGATGCCACTGAAAACAGAGGCCCCGGTTCCGAAAACTGAACAGTTTTGAACTGTATTGTTTGTAACAGATATGGTACCTGTTGCTGTATTGTATATTCCTCTGAATGTACAAACGGCAGTTGTTGTGGTTCCATCAATACCAATCGCAATCGAATGGGGAGTTGTTAAACTTCCCACCTTATTATCTGATATTGAGAAGTTTCCCCCTGTACCAGTGGTCAGGATTCCGTTAAAAGCATATCCGATAGTTGCTGTTCCTCCCGTACTGATAGACCCAATCGTATTATTTTGAATGATTCCGGTTGATGTTGTGTTATAATGTATCCCTGTAATAACACCCAAAGAAGTGGTTGAAGTGATGGAAAGAGAAGCATTCCCTGTATTTGAGCCTATGGCATTTCCTGTTATGTTGCCCATGTTAACACTCCCGGCTAAAACTGAAATACCTGAAAAAATACCGGCTGTAGTTGTGGATCCACTACTTGTCGAAAAAGCAATATTGGAGACAGAATTCCCTTGAACTGAAGACGGGGTGCCCGTCCCGACTGTCATTTCAATGCCTCTGAAAAGATTGGCTGCTGTCCCGCTATAATTGGTTATGCCTGTCCCGGATTCATTGGCATAACCAATTATGTTATTACTTACAGTGTAGTTTATCCCGGACGCAGTAATAATATTAATTGCCCGGTGTGTTGCCCCAACTGTGCTTGTAAGAGCAATAGTCTGAAAGAAATGATTTCCGCTGATGGTCCAGGCCGAACTGTTTGAAGCAATTAAAATACCATTTGAAGCCAATGTTGAGC
>CAYLTH010000058.1:0-4066 GCA_964386485.1 uncultured Bacteroidales bacterium
ACAGAGGACAGCCGGAAAGAGTTTATATCGACCCTGAACCTGGCGGGAGAAACCGGAAACCTTAAGAATCTGCTGAATAATACCCCGGCAGCGTCGAATTTAAGAGCCAAAAGCGGATATCTTACCGGCGTAAGGTCTTATACAGGATTAGTCCGGGATAAAGCTGGTGATGAACTCGCTTTTGCTGTGATTGTCAATAATTATAGCGGAACTGCCTCTGCCATGAAGCAACAACTGGAGAAACTTCTTTCGGCTATCGCTAACTACCCTGAATAATTTCACAGGCTGCGTGTTGGATTTCCGGAAATTCATTACTTTAGCATCACCTAAAATCCTTAAAAAACTCATAAAACTAAACATCATGGAAACGATTGATTGGGGCAATCTGCCTTTTGGTTACTTCAAAACCGACTACAATGTACGCTGTTACTTTAAAGATAAAGAATGGGGAGAGATTGAAGTTCATGATTCTGAATTTATCAGCATTCATATGGCAGCAACCGGTCTGCATTACGGACAGGAGGCATTTGAAGGATTAAAGGCTTTTCGCGGCGTTGACGGCAAGGTCAGAATCTTCAGGATGGAAGAGAATGCCAAGCGTATGCGTGCTTCAGCTATTGGAGTGATGATGAAAGAAGTTCCGGATCAGTTGTTTATTGATGCTGTTAAAAAGGTTGTTGGACTGAATGCTAAATATATCCCTCCTTATGGCACAGGAGCCTCTCTGTATATCAGACCTTTGTTGTTTGGCAGTGGTCCGCAGGTTGGTGTAAAACCGGCCAAGGAATATTGCTTCCTGATTTTTGTCGGACCCGTCGGCCCCTATTTTAAAGAAGGCTTTAAGCCGGTGAAAGTACAGATTGTCAGGGATTTTGACCGTGCAGCACCCCTTGGAACAGGGCATATTAAAGTGGGTGGCAATTATGCAGCCAGTCTGCGTGCAGGTGAACGGGCGCATTGTGAAGGCTATTCAACAGCCTTATTTCTGGATGCCCGCGAAAAACTCTATATTGATGAAGCTGGTCCGGCTAATTTCTTTGCTATTCAGGGGAATAAATACATTACTCCGCTGTCAGCCTCAATTTTACCATCCATTACAAATAAAAGCCTGATGACACTGGCTGAAGATATGGGCATGGAAGTTGAACGGCGTCACATCGGAGCGGATGAACTCGGAACTTTTCAGGAAGTTGGTGCCTGTGGTACAGCAGCTGTCATTTCACCAATCGGAAAGATTGTTGACCGTGATACCGGAGCCGCTTTTGAATATTGTCCGGATGGTGTTGCAGGTCCGATCTCTACAAAATTGTATAACAGACTTCGCGCCATTCAATATGGTGAAGAAGAAGATACTTTTGGCTGGATTACCGTATTGGATTTGTAAATCTAAACGACCCTGTACTTCATTAACAGGGCTTTCATTTCCTTTTGCATGTTGAATGCATTCTCGGCTGCCCGGGAAGCAAAATCTTCTTTCGAGGAAGCAAATATGATGTTTCGCGACGAATTGACGATGAGTCCGCATTGTTTCGTCATGCCATATTTTGCTACTTCCCTCAAACTGCCACCTTGTGCACCCACTCCCGGTATGAGCAGGAAATGATAGGGAATAATATTGCGTATGGCTTCAAGTTTGCGGGCTTTGGTTGCACCGACAACAAACATCATATTGTACTGACTTGCCCATTCTGAAGATTTTCGGATAACCATTTCATATAAGGGTTTCCCGTATTTTTTCTTCAAGCCCATCAATTGCATAATTTTACTCCGCTGGGGTTGCAGAAACTGAAAATCAGCAGCTCCGTCGTTCGATGTAAGTGCCAGTAAAATAACCCATTTCCCGTCAAATGTCAGAAATGGTTTTACACTGTCTTCTCCCATATAGGGTGCAACGGTTATCGCATCGAAATCCATCTTTTCCAGAAATGCCCGGGCATAATGTTCCGATGTATTTCCAATATCGCCCCTTTTGGCATCTGCAATGGTAAAGAGTTCATTGCCAAAGGTTTTTAGATAGGCTATCGTCTTCTCGAGACTTTTAAATCCTTCGCTGCCACGACTTTCATAAAAAGCAGTATTGGGTTTATAGGCCAGGGTAAATTCATGTGTGGCATCAATAATCTGTTTATTGAATTCAAACACAGGATCTTCGAGATCGAGCAGGTGGGGAGGGATTTTCTTGATATCGGAATCCAGTCCGATGCATAAAAAGCTTCCTTTTTTCTTGATTAATTCGATGATTTCCTGTCGATTCATGGGATATGTTTTTAAGCGTCCACGGCTTCTTTTAGTCTTTCTGCATTTTCGGCTACCTGGAGGGCATCAATCAAGGGTTGAACATCGCCATCAATGATGCCTGGCAAATTGTATAGTGTCAGGTTGATCCGATGATCGGTAACCCGGCTCTGGGGGTAATTGTAGGTCCTGATTTTGGCAGAACGGTCGCCTGTACTGACCATCGTTTTGCGTTTGGACGACATTTCATCCAGGTATTTTTTGTACTCAAGCTCGAAAATACGGGTACGCAGTACTTTCATCGCCTGTTCAAAATTCTTAATCTGGCTTTTTTGATCCTGACAAGAGGCAACGATACCGGTTGGTGCGTGGGTCAGACGGATTGCCGAATAGGTTGTGTTAACAGATTGTCCGCCCGGACCTGATGAGCAAAAGGTTTCCTTTTTAATATCGCTGGGTAATATTTCAACATCAAATTCATCCGCTTCCGGTAATACAACAACCGAAGCAGCTGATGTATGAATTCGTCCCTGTGTTTCGGTATTGGGGATACGCTGAACCCTGTGAACGCCGGATTCATATTTGAGTTGTCCGTAAGCATTGTCGCCTTTTACTTCCAGGATAATTTCCTTGAATCCGCCAACTGTTCCGGGTGTAAAGCTGATCAATTCAATTTTCCAGTTGCGGGCTTCGCAATATTTCATGTACATGCGTTGCAGGTCACCAGCAAAAAGACTGGCTTCATCTCCGCCTGTACCGGCGCGTATTTCAAGTACAGCATTCTTCGAATCCTGAGGATCTGCAGGGATGAGCATCAGCCGGATATCTTCTTCTATTGTAATCTTGCGAGTTTCAAGGTCAGTGAGTTCGTCTTTGGCCATGGCTTTCAACTCCTCATCCTTTTCGGTATAAAGCATATCCCTGGCAGATTCTATATTCTGAATAATCAGATTATAGGTGTGATAGGCTTCTACGAGGGGCTGAAGGTCTTTGTAATCTTTGTTTAATTTGATATAGCGTTTCATATCATTCATCCCTTCCGGATCATTGATCTGATTGCCAATCTCTTCCCAACGTTGAAATATACCTTTTAATTTTTCTAATAAATCCATGCTTTTTTCTCTCTTTCTGAAATAGACTGCAAAAGTAGCAAAAAAACACGAATTTTAGTAGCTGAAAAGCCCGTGTTCACTTTCAATTGTCAGTTTAGGATGATCGGCAGCCTCACATCTGCCAATGATTTTTGCCTCAATTCCGTAGTGCTTTGCAATAGTGATAAGCTGTGCAGCATGGTTTTCCGGCAGATAAATCTCGAGCCGGTGACCCATATTGAATACTTTGTACATTTCTTCCCACGAAGTTCCGGATTCGGATTGGATTATGCGGAACAGGGGAGGGGTATCAAAAAGATTATTCTTAATAACATGCAGATTGTCAATAAAGTGCAGAATTTTTGTTTGTCCGCCACCACTGCAATGGACTATACCATTGATCACAGCCCGCATTTCGCGGAAGACCTGAACCATGACCGGAGCATAGGTACGGGTAGGCGACAACACAAGTTTTCCCATGTCAGTCCCGTCGACAGGTGTAGGATCTGTTAATGCGTAAGAACCTGAATAGGCCAGTGATTCCGGGATATCGGTTTCACAACTTTCGGGATATTTTGTAAAATAATCGTGTTTGAAAACATCATGCCGGGCAGAAGTTAGTCCGTTGCTGCCCATTCCGCCATTGTATTCTTCCTCATAATTGCACTGACCGTAAGAAGCCAACCCGACAATTACATCACCGGCCTTGATATTCGCATTGTCGATGACCTGATCCCTGT
>CAYLTH010000058.1:4166-20677 GCA_964386485.1 uncultured Bacteroidales bacterium
GCAATGCCTTTCCAGACCGAAAGATCGCCGGTTTCTTTCCAATACAGGTAAGCAAGTGATGATTTTGTTCCGGCTCCGTCGGCATGCAGAATGTTGCAAAACCCGGGATCATTGCCCATTACATCCGGCATGATTTTGCAGAAAGCTTTAGGATAAAGACCTTTGTCGAGGTTTTTTATGGCCTGGTGAACATCTTCTTTGGAAGAGGAAACGCCCCGTTGAGCATAGCGCGATGTATTCATGGTCTGGAGTTAAAAGAAAAAAGCATCCCGAAATGGAATGCTTTTCTCATTCTTATTAATGCTTACTCAAATATAAGTTTGCTTTTTTCTTTGTCAACTTTAAACTTGCCAATTTTATTCAGAATAGTATCACCAATGCGGATAGGCACTTTCTGATCTTTTACAACGATGGCTTCAACACCGGTTAATTCTGTTTTTCCGATTTTAATTTTGGAAATAATGAATTTTGATTTGTCGGCGATGGTATTATTTGCCAGAATTTTATTTACGTCACCCTGGAAATCGGTTTTGCTGATAAAACCTTTTAACAAAAGATTGAGGGCTTCATCAATAGTAAAGCTCACTTCTTTAACGGCTTTATCATAGCTGAAGTTAATAGCATATCCATTGATAATACATTGAGCATCAAATGCTTCGCCTGTTCCCATCGTGATGGGAATTGAATTTTCCATCGGATTGGTTACGATCTGGATAACAGATTTTGCAGTGGTATCAATTTTGGGTTTGGGTACAAAATTCATGCTGGTAATGCTGAATTCTGTACGACGGTTCATCTGGTGTGCAGCTTCCTGTTCTGGTTTGGTTTTCAGACTGTTGATATATTCTTCTGTCAGAACAGTACCGGCGGCGAAAGTAAAGCCGTCGCGTGTCATTTCTTTGGTGAGTGCTCTGGGAACGCGTTCGCCATATCCTCTGGCTTTTAAGCGGTCAGGATCGATTCCGCGGGTGCAGAGGTAATCCACAACGCTTTGGGCACGTTTCTGAGAAAGGGTATCATTCTTAATATCGGTATCACGGGCATCGGTGTGGGAGGCCAGTTCGATGCTGATATTCGGATTCAGTTCCAGAATCTGAATCAGACCCTGCAGGGAATCCTGGAATTGTGGTTTAAGATCCCATTTGGCAAGATCATACAAAATTTCGGGCAGCGGAATAGGTTTTTTTGGTACAGGTACCAGCACAAAATCGAGTACCAGGTCTTTGCTTTGTTCGAGACCTACTGTTGTTTCGCGGCCTTTATCAGCAAAATAACCTTCTTTGTTTACCGTCAGATCATAGGAAGTAGTGGGTAAAATCTGTGTTTTATCGAAGCTGTAATATCCTTTTGAATCGGTTTTAACTTCAACAGAACTTCCGTCAGAGCCTTGCATTTTGATGGAGGCACCGGATAAATATTGAAGGGTACGGTCATCTTTCACAACACCGGAGAGGGTAAACACCAGCGGTATTTTGATGAAAGAATAAATGTCATCACCACCTTTAACACCTTTTTGTTTGCGGTTTGAGGAGAAATAACCTTTTTCTTCGGTTGTATTCGGGAAGAAGGTAATGGCAAAGTCATCGGCACTGCTGTTCACGGGTGAACGCATATTTTCGGGTTTGCCCCACTTGTTTTCTCCGGCTTTTACAGTACGGAAAATATCCATACCACCCATTCCTGCATGGTAATTCGAGGAGAAATAGAGGATAGAATCCGTCCGCATAAACGGGAACATTTCCTCTCCTTCTGTATTGATGGTTGGGCCGAGGTTACGCGGAGTGTCAAAATCTTTGTTTCGTTTAGAACGGGTGGCAACCCAGATGTCTTTTCCACCTTCTCCTCCATCCATATCAGATGCAAAATAGATAGTAAGTTCATCCTTGCTGATTGAAGGATGTCCATAAATACGGGTAGTATCGGTGCCTAATTTAACATATTCGGGTTCACCCCAGGATTTACCTTTCTTTTCGCTGCGGTAAATCTGGCAACCCACTTGTTTTTTCTTTTCATAACCACAACGCGTGTAGTAAATAGCGGAATATTTTCCGTTAAAACTGGCATTTCCTTCATTGCCTTCGGTATTTAATACCATCTGGTCGTCAAGTGGAAGCGGTTGTGACCAATCTCCTTTAGCGCTGACACTCACATAGTAAAAATCAGAGAAATTCTGACCAGTCCAGTCATCGATTCGATTTCCTGTGCTGTTTTCACGGGAGCTGGTAAAAACAAGGGTTCTTGCTTTTTCATCACTAAACACGGGTGAAAAATCATCTTCTCCGGAATTTATTGTTTTCCAGGCATTGAGTTCTTTGTGTGCCTCGTCATTGGGATTAACGGCATAGCGTGTGGGATTGTCTTTCCATTTCTGAGCGAGTGTACAGGATTCGACTCCGATTTCACCTCTGGGATCCTTGGCAGCGATTTCCGTATATTTTTTATACTGAATAATGGCCTCCTCGTATTTCTCATTAATTTTCAAGGCATCAGCATAATACAGCAGAGAAAGCGGATTCACTTTGTAGTACTGAATTTTTTCGAGTCTTTTGAATTCGGATTCTGCCTTTTTGATGTTATTCGTCAAACGGTAACATTCAGCAATCTGGAACAGAATACGGTTCTTTTCAACCTTATTCCGTTTGATTTTACTATACGCTTTTTTGTATTTATCGATAGCCAGATTAAACATTTTATCTTCAAAAGCCTGGTCGGCTTCCTGAGTGAAATTGCGCTTTTGTTGCCCTGAAGCATCGAATGCAATAATCATCCCGAAGAAGAGCATGGGGATCAATAACCTGATAATTCTCATATGTGAGGGTTTATTATTTACAAGACTGCTAAGTTAAAAAATATTTGTTTGCAGTGGGTTATAATCATTCATTTTCCACCAAATCATTGTATACGTTGAAATTCGGAGGAAGTTTCAGTTCATTTTACTAGAATAACAGACCATCCGGAGGGGGTGGGGTTGCCTTGGAATCGGCAGAATTTCCGGAATGGCTTTCTGTTTTTGCATAAACATCATCAAAGGCCGGATCTTTGAAGGCAAGGGTTTGCGGGATTGCCTGTTCGGTTACCTGTCCTATTTCTCTTTCAATTTTTGTTTTTTCTTCCAGAAATCCTGTACTGGCATCCGCGAAATCGCTTTTTACCTGATTGGCTCCAGCTTTAAATTCACGGCTCAGATCATTGGTGGTTTTTTTGAGTTCATTCATGACTTTTCCCATCTGTCGTGCGATCTCAGGCACTTTCTTAGGTCCGAAAATCAGAAATACTGCCACAACAATGATCAGTAATTCGCCTCCGCTGATATCGAGAAATAATAGGGTTTCCATTTTTTAAAATTGGTGCAAAGATAGGATAAAAAAAAGAAGCTGTCGGATTACGGCAGCTTCTTTTTAAAAATCAAGGTACAAAGGATTTATTTTGCAGCTTTGAGTCTTTTGCGTTCTTTTACTTTTTCTCTCCAGACAATAAAGTCATAAGCAATCGGAGTCGCATTGAATACTGAGGAGTATGTACCGATTGTTATACCCACCAGCAGAATGAAGTTCATACCACGAATAATTTCTCCGCCAAACAGTACCATAATCAACAATACAGTGATAACGGTTCCGGATGTATTAATGGTACGTCCTAAGGTATGGTTGATAGCATCATTGATATTGACTCCCAGTTCGCGTTTTGGATAGAGTTTGCGGTATTCACGGATCCTGTCGAAGATGATAACCGTATCGTTGATAGAGAACCCGATAATGGTCAGCAAGGCTGCAATCATCGTCTGGTCAACTTCAAGTGTAAAAGGAACAATTCCGTGTAACATGGCATACATCGAAAGAGCGATTAACGAGTCATGCATCAGAGAAGTTACCCCGCCAAGTCCCCATTGCCATCTTCTGAATCGGATTGCAATGTAGGCAAAGATGAAAAAGAGTGCAAGAATTACAGCGATGATAGCACCCCGTTTGATATCCTTGGCCACAGTCGGACCTACTTTCTGACTGCTTAATTTACCCAGAAGCTTATCTTCCTCAGTTGAACTAAAGTCGTCAAAAGTAATATTCTGTTTGTAGAAAGGTTTTAAACCTTCATACAGTTTGGTTTCGATGATTGAGTCGGCCAAAGTTGTGTTGTCGTCAATCATGAATTTCGTAGTGATACGTACCTGATTATCAGGACCAAATGTTTTTACTTCAGGTTCCTGACCAAATACTTTACGCAGTGCGGTTCTGATTTCATTGGTTTTAACATTTTCATCAAAACGAACAACATAGGTACGGCCTCCGACAAAGTCAACCCCGGAAACGAATCCGCGAACACCAATAAAGATGAATCCGATCAAAATAACACCAGCAGAAACGTAATAGAGTTTCTTACGCATGCCGATGAAATCGATTTTAATATTGGTGAACCAGTCTTTGGTAACTGAGTTCCAGAAGTTGATCGTCATGTTGCGGTCAAGCATCCATTCGAAAATAAGTCTGGAAATAAAGATTGCGGTAAACAATGATGAAGCAAGACCGATGATCAGGGTGGTAGCAAAACCCTGGATAGGACCTGAACCGAAAATATACAGAATCACAGCCGTAAGGATCGTCGTCACGTTCGCATCGATAATGGAAGAGTATGCAGCTTTGTATCCATCGGCAATAGCCAGTCGCATTCCTTTCCCGATTCGTATTTCTTCACGGATACGTTCATAAATAATAACGTTCGCATCCACCGCCATACCCATTGTGAGTACGATACCGGCGATACCAGGCAGTGTTAATACAGCGCCGAGGGAAGCCAGAATACCAAACAGGAAGAATACGTTGAATAACAAAGCGATATCGGCAACAACTCCCCCGCGGTTATAGTAGAGTACCATGTAGAGCATTACCATAATAAAGGCAATGATGAAGGACAGCATACCGGTATTAATGGCTTCTTTACCGAGTGAAGGACCAACAACGTCTTCCTGAACAATGCGGGCAGGAGCAGGTAATTTACCGGCTTTCAGAATGTTGGCAAGGTCTTTTGCTTCTTCAATATCGAAATTACCACTGATAGAAGAACGTCCGTTTGGAATTTCTTCGTTTACACGCGGGAATGAGTATACATAATCATCGAGGACGATTGCAACCGATTTTCCAACATTTTCGCTGGTTAAGCGGGCCCAGCTGCGGGCACCTTCAGTATTCATCGACATGGTAATCTCTACCTGACCGGTCTGGCTGTAATCCTGACGTGCGTCAACAATTACATCGCCTCCGAGAGGAGCTTTGCCTTCGCGTGAATTCACTTTAATCGCAACTAACTGCAGAATTTCAGGTTGATCAGGACTTGGTTTAACAGTCCATAATAAACGGAGGTTCTTTGGAAATACATTTTTAACAGCAGCCAGTAACTGGCCCACTCTGGCGGTATCTTTTATGGCACTAAAACCAACAAGCGGACCGGTTCCGGGGAAATACTGACCCTGCTCATTGCGTTGCAGGTTGAGTTGCAGGTAAGCATACAAAGGATTTTCCTTGGCAAACTCGGCAAAATTTTCTTTGTCGCCCTGGCCTTTACCCTTTGTCGTATCCATTTTATCCAGCAGGCTGGCTTTGGTGGTGTCTTTTTTGGTTTCAGCAACAGCTTTTTCGACTTCTTTTTTTACGGCTGTTGAATCAGAAACAAGGGTATCAGCAACAATCTTTGTTGTATCTATACCGGTAATAATTTCTCCGGATGGGCCAATAAGTCCGACAAGTTGTTTGTTAGCTTCAGTAAAATATCCTGTTAACTCAGCGAAATCGTATGTTTCCCAGAATTCGAGATTAGCAGTTCCCTGAAGCAGTTTGCGAACACGTTCCGGTTCTTTGATCCCCGGAAGTTCGATCAGGATACGGCCTGCAGTCTGTAACTGCTGAATATTCGGCTGGGTTACACCAAAACGGTCGATACGGGTACGTAAAATGTTGAAAGTACGATCAATAGCATCTTGTGATTCTTCACGGAGAACTTTGATAACTTCTTCATTCGTTGATTTTGGTGTGATCCGTTCACGAAGTTCGATGGTAGCAAAAATGGCAGCCAGTTTTGCATTTGGATCAGCTTCGGCGAACGATTCGGCAAAAAGGGTTACATAATCCTTCTGACTGGTTTTAAACTTTTCGTTGGCGGAGTTGATGGCTTTCACAAAAGTCGGATTCTGACTATATCCCGACAATGCCTGGATAATATCAACAACCGAAATTTCCATAGTTACGTTCATCCCACCCTTGAGGTCTAACCCCAGATTGATTTCACGTTCTTTACAATCCCTGTACGTGTACTTACGGATTAAAATGTTGTAAATCACTTCGTTCGACATACTGTCGAGAAAGTACCGTTCACGTACATTTGCTATTGAATCCAGTAGTAAATTCTGAATTACGGCATTACCTTTCGAAAGTTTTAAAGCCTGATCCTGGGCAATTGCATTGACTGCATAGTCCTTGGCTTTGTTCTCAACGCTTCGTGTGAAAAAGGTAAATGATAACTGAAAAGCACATACCAGTACAAAAGCAATCGCAAAAAACTTGATAGCTCCCTTATTTTGCATATGAATATAAATTAATTAGATTACCTCAAAATTTGAGGGTGCAAATATAGAAATAAGTATCGTAACTTAGCAATGGATTTCCAAATTTTATCAATATGCTCAATAAACGACCATTTTTCCCGATACTTTTTCTCTGTTTTTTTATTATATTTTCTGCTAATTCACAGAATATCAGCGATTTTGGTTTTTTAAGGGATTTATCTGTTCCGGTTACCGGTTTGAAACATCCATGGGCAGGAGGGATGAATGCCTGTCAGTTTTCAAATGTCGATCTTAATCTGGATGGCAGGAATGACCTTTTTGTCTTCGATCGGCATGGTTTCAGAATCATGACTTTCCTTAACAATGGCAACACAACTTCCGATCCCTGGGTTTTTACTGCCGACTATAATGCGAAATTTCCACCACTTTACGATTGGGTCAGGTTTGCTGATTATAATTGTGACGGGAAAATGGACATTTTTACATATGGAGTCGGTGGGATAAAGGTATATCTCAATGTTTCTGTACCCCTTACAGGATTAAAATTCAAACTCATCACCAATCAGTTGCCCTCACTGCAATTCAATAGTTTACAGGGAATTTATATTTCAAGTGTTGATTATCCTGCGATTGCAGATCTCGATCTGGATGGTGATCTGGACATTCTTACATTCTGGATTATAGGTACTTACATACACTATCACAGGAACATGTCGATGGAGAAATACGGAAACTGCGACAGTCTTGATTTTAGATTGGAACATAAATGCTGGGGATACATGAAGGAAAATGAATCAACTGCCTCTTTAGTTCTCAATATGCCCTGCCCCTTTAAATGCAGCAGTATTTTTGATAAAGAAGAATTTAGTCTGATGAAAGAACGTCACACCGGGTCAACTCTTCTTGCGATTGACCTGAATGGCAACGGACTCAAAGATCTCATTATCGGAGATGTGGATTATCCCAACCTTACCGCATTGTATAATACCGGTTCAACTGATACTGCCCGCATGACCAGTCAGGATACAACTTTTCCGAATATGGTATATCCTTTCATTGATCTGAACGCATTTCCGGCCAGTGATTTTATCGATATTAACAATGATCATCTCGAAGATTTACTCGTTTCTCCTTTCGATCCGAATGTCTTAACCCCTGAAAATGTAAATTCATCCTGGCTTTATACCAATGACGGAACCTTTGGAAATCCTCATTTTCAGTATGCCAGAAAGGATTTCCTGCAGGGGGAAATGATAGATCTGGGGACGGCAGCCTATCCTCTTTTTGAAGACATAAACGGAGACGGATTACTGGATTTAATTGTCAGTAGTTTCGGATTTTATGATTCTTCCTGGGTTTACCAGAATATGCTGAAATCTTCGTTTACTTCACGATTGCTGTACTACCAGAATACAGGAACTCAGTCAAATCCGGCCTTTCAGCTGGTTGATACAAATTATGCAGGTGTTTATGCCCTGCATATCAAGGGGGCTGTTCCGGCTTTTGGAGATCCGGATAATGATCTGGATCGCGATTTGTTACTTGGCAACAGCGACGGGAAACTCATTTTTCTTGAAAATACTGCAGGTGCCGGGCAATTTCCTGTTTATGCTGCGCCTGCTTATAATTATAATGGTATAGACGTCGGAGAGTTTAGTGCTCCCCAATGGGTGGACCTGGATAACGACAATACACCCGATCTTGTCATCGGTGATGTTAAAGGTGCATTATCCTGGTACAGGAAATCAGGGAATACCTGGGTTTTGGAGAATGATACCCTGGGTGGAGTGGATGTCAGAAATCCGCTTCTCAGTTATGAAGGATATAGTATCCCGCATTTTTTCAGAGGATATGATGATAAACTGAAATTATTTGTCGGTTCGCAGCAGGGAGGAGTTGCATTTTACAGGAATATTGAAGGACACCTGCAGGATACCTTTACATTGGTGGATCCGAATTATCTGGCCATGCGCATCGGCGACCGGTCGGCAATAGCTTTGGGTTACCTGAACGGCGATACCCTGATTGATATGGTTTGTGGTACAGTTTCGGGTGGCCTCGGATTCTGGAAAGGGATACAACCCGGCCCGGCAGGTCTGGGAGATCAACCTGATGTGGGAAATGTCTCCTTAATTGTTTATCCGAATCCTGCCCGCGACGAAATTGCGGTTTATCTTGAAACCCCTGTTACAAATCAATTTCAGGGAATGATAACAGACCTTTCAGGGAGACCCGTTAAAGAGTTTGATTTGCATAGCAATTCGAGAATCATGCTGAATATGAATGATTTACAGAATGGGATTTATCTCCTGGTGATGCAACAAAAGCCGGTTTCCGGGAATTCGGTACGTTTTGTTAAACGGATAATACTGTGTAGGTAGATTTGCGTTTCGCCGGTTTATAAAGCGTCATTTCCATTTTCTTATAATCGATAACGGCTTTAAGTTCCATCAGGAGGTCTCCGCCCAGGATGCCTTCAATCGCCGGTAAGCCCAGACTTCGGTATAGCATGTTTACCTGCGACATGTCTATCAACACAGATTGGTAATATTGTATACTGAGGTCTCCCAATGTTAAATGCTGTAGCTGAAGAAAGCGGCTTTCGAGATTTGTGGTGCCAATTCCGGCGGATAATTGCTGGTTGTTTTCCAGTCCGGATATGTCGATACCCAGGATCCTCTCCATGGATTCATTGTCGAATACTGTTCTGGAAGCTCCTGTATCGATCAGTAAATTAATGGGTTGTCCATTGGCAAATGCAGAACACATGATGTGAAACCCATCCTGTTCAACGGCCACTTTTTGAAGTGAGATCTTTGTTTTAACCCGTTTTGCCACGATCAGAAATTGGGTTTCAGTGCGTAATTGTTGTAGAAATCTTCGATGGCCTGGACCGCTTCTTCGGCAGTATCCACAAGGGTAAAAATATCCAGATCATCGCGCTGGATATTGCCCTGCAAAAGCAATTGCTCATGGAGCCAGTTCACAAGCCCCGACCAATAGGATTTTCCAACAAGGACAATCGGGAATTTCACCATTTTGTGGGTCTGAATCAGGGTAACGGCTTCAAACATCTCATCCAGTGTGCCATATCCGCCGGGCATGACGATATAACCCTGACTGTATTTCATAAACATGACTTTCCGGACGAAGAAGAACTCAAACGTTATCAGTTTATCCTTGTCGATAAATTGATTGGGAGCCTGCTCAAAAGGAAGATTTATATTGAGACCTACAGATTTTCCACCTGAGAAATAGGCGCCTTTATTGGCGGCTTCCATGATCCCGGGACCACCACCGCTGATAATTCCAAAGCCTTTACTGGTGAGGAGATAGGCAATTTTTTCAGCCATTTTATAATAGGTTGTGCCCATTCTGGAGCGGGCTGACCCGAAGATAGTAACACAAGGTCCGATTTTGGCCAGTTTCTCAAAACCTTCGACCACCTCGGCCATAATTTTAAAGACTTCCCAAGAATCATGGGATTTTATTTCATTCCAGTCCTTGGGAATAAATGCCTGTCTGATTTTTTCCTCTTCATTGAGGTCTTCGTTGTAACTCATTGTTCAAACTGCTTAATTCGTTAATTCCTTAGCAAGGAACTGACCGGTAAAACTATCCTTTTGTTTAACAGCTTCTTCCGGAGTTCCTTTAAAAATGATCGTTCCGCCGCGGGCACCTCCCTCTGGTCCCATATCAATAATGTGATCCGCCGATTTGATAACATCCATGTTGTGTTCGATAACAACAACAGTATTGCCTTTATCAACCAGGCGGTTTAACACAGTTAACAAAACGTTTACATCCTCAAAATGCAATCCGGTGGTGGGTTCATCCAGAATATAAAGGGTATTTCCGGTATCCCGTTTCGACAATTCGGAGGCCAGTTTCACGCGTTGGGCTTCTCCTCCTGATAAAGTAGTTGATTGTTGTCCCAGTGTCAGGTATCCCAGTCCAACATCATTGAGTGTGCGGATTTTCTGAATGATGGAGGGAATGTTTTCAAAGAAATCGACTGCCTGTTCAATTGTGAGATCCAGGACATCGTTGATTGATTTCCCTTTGTATCGTACTTCAAGTGTCTCACGGTTGTAGCGTTTCCCGTTACAGCTTTCGCAAACTACCTGTACATCAGGCAGAAAGTTCATCTCGATAAGCCTGATGCCCGCACCACTGCAGGTTTCACAGCGTCCTCCCTTCACATTGAAGGAGAAACGCCCGGGTTGATACCCTCTGATTTTGGCTTCCGGAACAACAGCAAAGAGCTTGCGGATATCATCAAATACACCGGTATAAGTAGCGGGATTCGACCGGGGAGTGCGCCCAATCGGTGCCTGGTCGATCTCGATTACCTTGTCGATATGCTTAATGCCCTCAATTTTCCTGTAAGGCAGGGGTTTCTGTTCAGCTCTGTAAAAATGATGACTCAGAATAGGGTAGAGGGTTTCATTCACCAATGAAGATTTCCCGCTGCCGCTTACTCCGGTAATGCAGATCATGGTGCCGAGTGGCAGATGCAGGTCGACATTTTTGAGATTATTTCCGGTTGCATTCAGTAAACTGAGCATTTTCCCGTTTCCGGTTCTGCGTTTTTCGGGCGTATGAATTTCTTTGTCACCCCGCAAATAAGAACAGGTAAGTCCTTTACCGGTTTTAATCAGGTCTTCCGGCTTTCCGCTTGCAACAATCAATCCACCGTGCATACCGGCTCCCGGACCAATATCAATCAGGTAATCAGCTGCCAGCATGGTCTCTTTATCATGTTCAACAACCAGAACAGAATTGCCGATTTCCTGAAGTTTGCGCAGCGAGCGGATAAGCCGGATATTGTCGCGCTGATGCAGCCCGATGCTGGGTTCATCGAGAATATACAAGACGCCAAGTAGTTGACTGCCGATCTGAGTAGCCAGCCGGATTCGTTGTGACTCGCCACCACTCAGGCTCACAGCCGGACGGTCCATCGACAGATAATCCAATCCAACCTCCAGCAAAAACTGCAAGCGGGAACGGATTTCGCGGATAATTTCATGGGCGATTCTTCGCTTACGGTCTTCCATATTGGCCTCAGCCGCATCAATCCACTGCAATAAATCAAGCGGATCCATGGCTGCCAGTTCAGCTATATTTTTATTGTCGATCCGGAAGAAAAGCCGTTCTTTTTTTAATCGGCTTCCATTGCATTCGGGACATTTTTTTTTGTCCATGAAATTATTGGCCCACTTTTGAATGCCTTTGGGAGCCGAATCCGTATTCTGGTTAATGATGAAGCTTACAATTCCTTCAAAACTCATTGAATAGGTTGAAGTTACGCCCAGACTCTCATTTTTGATTTTCAGGACTTCATCCGAACCATATAATATGGTGTTCACTGCTTCATCGGGCAATTCATCAAAAGGTGTGTCGATGCTGAAATGATATTTTTCACCCAGGGCCTCGAGTTGACGAAAAATCCAGTTATTTTTGAATTCACCAATGGGTTGCAGTGCTCCTTTACGGATACTCAGGCTTTTATCCGGAATAATTTTTTCCATATCAACCTCTGCAATGGTACCAAGACCGTTGCATTTTGGGCAACTTCCATAGGGTGAATTGAAGGAAAAGCTGTTGGGTTCCGGTTCTTCATAGGAAATGCCGCTGGTCGGACAAATAAGCTGCCGGCTTAAATGGCGGAGTGAATCCGTTTGATTATTTAAAATCAAGATACTCCCTTTGCCATGTCGCATTCCAAGCTGAACAGATTCCGTAATTCGACGGACAGATTCAGGATTAACCTGGATGCGGTCGATCACAATTTCGATATCATGAATTTTATAGCGGTCGAGCTGAAGTCCGAAACTGATCTCCTTGATTTCACCATCGATCCTGACTTTTGCAAAACCCTGTTTCCGGATTTGCTCAAACAATTCGCGGTAATGTCCTTTTCTCCCTTTAACAACAGGAGCCAGAATACTGATCGGACTTCCGGTATATTCCTGCATGATCAGTCCAATAATCCGGGCTTCGGAATACCGGACCATTTTTTCACCACTTACCGACGAATAAGCGTCGGCTGCTCTGGCAAATAATAAACGCATGAAATCGTAAATCTCGGTAATTGTCCCAACAGTTGATCTTGGATTTTTATTGACAGATTTCTGCTCGATGGAAATCACCGGGCTAAGCCCTGTAATGTTATCAACTTCAGGCCGTTCAAGATTTCCGAGAAACTGTCGGGCATAGGCAGAAAAGGTTTCAATATAGCGTCGCTGACCTTCTGCATAAATGGTATCAAAGGCCAGAGATGATTTCCCGCTGCCGCTCAGACCGGTGATTACAACCAATTCGTTGCGCGGAATTTTAATATCTATATGACGGAGATTGTGAGCCCGGGCTCCATATACCTCAATATACTCAAGAGAAGCATCTCCGGAATCCGGAACTTCAGTCTTTTCCGACTGTTCAAAAATGTCTTTCCGCATAGTAATTAAGGCTTCTCGTTGCTGGTGTCGCTAATGGTTTTAAGTTTACTGTAATAAAGATTGTTACGCTCCGGAATATCGAGATAGTATTTCTTTTTTGTTTTATTGGTTAAAGTGTTTTTACGCAACCAGGGATTAAATTCCTTCAGAATCTTATAGTTGATGCCTTGCTTTTTGGCGAATTCGGCAAGATTCGGGATAGTACTGTCGACCATTATTTCTTTGACCGGAATTTCAGGATACAGATCTTTTTTGCGAAAATTGAAGCCGTATTTTACGGGATTATTGAAGATTTCTTTAACTGCGAGTATCCTGTAGATGTAACGGCTGGTCTCGGCATTGACGAGTAAATCATAAAAACTGTTTTCATTTTGAGTTGATACCGGTTTACTGATGTTTCCCGGACCGGCATTGTAGGAGGCGGCTGCAAGTGTCCAGTTTCCGAACGACTGATATGAATCTTTCAGATACCGGCATGCGGCTTCTGTTGATTTTTTCATGTGGTAACGTTCGTCTACTTCCTCATTCACCTCAAGACCGTATTTCAGAGCTGCTGCTTTCATAAACTGCCATGGACCGCTTGCACCGGCCGGACTTTGCGTGTTGGTAAGGCTGCTTTCAATTAATGCGATGTATTTCATATCATCAGGCATCCCCTCTTTTTCAAGTATCTTTTCGATCTGAGGGAGAAAGCGGTGAGCCCGTTTAAACATCAGCAGTGTTGAAGAATGCCAGTAAACATTCGTTAAAAGTTCCCGGTCGAAGGATTCCCTTACATAATAAAGATCCATGGGAACCGCTTCGCCGGCAAATTCCGCATTTTCAGGAATTTCGAGTGCATAAATGCTCATATTCCGGCTGATGGCAGCCTGGTATTCCTGTTCGGTGACTCCTTTTTTCCATTTTGAAAAAAGAAACAGACCCGGAATAAGTAAAACAAGGATAAAAATGATCAGGATGTATTTTTTCATAGAGAGATAACGTTGGTTGTCCTGTTTCATTTTTTATTCAGATTGGCAATGTAAAATAAAGTAGAAAACAAGGTGAGAAAATAAAGTATCAGAGAAGCCGCCAGCCAGCCTGACCAGACTGTCCAATGCAGGATAATTAAAGCAATTATGGAGGATATCATGCTGATAGTCATAAAAATAAGGCCCACCTGCCGGTCACTGAACCCAAGATAGGATAAGTGATGTGTGGTGTGATCCTTGCCCCCGACAAAGGGAGATTTTCCGGATCGGATTCTTTTTATAATGACTGTTGTTGTGTCAATAATTAAGACAATATAAACGATTACGACCAGCAATACCTGTCGCAAAGCAGGATTGTCTCCATGGGTAGGAGTAGGTGCGTTCCAGAAATAAAGGATTCCGATTACACTGAGCATCACACCCAGAAACTGACTTCCGGTATCCCCCATGATCATTTTTGAGGGATTCCAGTTGTAATACAGAAATCCAAGCAAGGCAGCAATGAGCCCTACCAATACCGGGATATAGGGATTCAGAAGATCATTGCTGATAACGAGTGTCATAAAAGCAGTCAGGGTTATATACAGGGATGCATTTGCTGATATGCTATCCATGTTATCCAGCATATTGATAGAATTCATAATACCCACTACCCAAAGCATGGTTAAAATATAGTTAAGTATCTGGTTGTCAAATAGATGAATATATGTTCCTGTGATAATTAAAATTACTCCGCAAATCAATTGCGTAATAAATTTCAATCCAACCCGGGTATTGAATGCATCATCATGCAGGCCCATTAAAAAACCGAGCGTTGCTGATAAAATAATCCCAAGGGGTTGCACATTCCTGAAAAAGTTGGATTCATAAGTCAACAGGGAATGGGAAGCTACTGACAATAAAAAAATCAGGAAAAATGTTATTCCACCCAGACTTGGCTTCACTGCAGGACTCCAGCGAATCATCGTCGGATCATAATTTCGCATCCCCAGGGTTTTTACAAACTTGAGAAAGAGGTAATTTGTCAGCAGCGAAAAAACAAGTGCCATCAAAAAAAATACACCGTAAGCAACCCAGGCAGATTGAATTAATTCACTCATTATAAAAGCGTAAAAACATTAATGAATTGTAAATCAGAAATTTACAAAATAGTCTCTCCGTTTGCAAATTTCGACATTTTCCTGATCAATCAGAAGGGAGATGTGAAATTTTTAAACAATGGAGCTTCCAGGTCTTTTCCGGAGAGTAGCGGGTTCGTTATTTTCCAGTCAATATTCAGATCAGGATCATTCCACAGGATTGAACGTTCACTATCTTTATTATAGACCTGTGTGCATTTGTAGGAAAAAATGGTATTATCCTCCAGACACAAAAAACCATGGGCAAATCCAGGTGGAATCCAGCACATCAGTTTATTTTCCTCACTCAGTTCAACACTCACCCATTTACCGAAATCGGGAGAATTTACGCGAAGATCAACAGCAATATCAAGTACAGCACCCTTGATTACCCGTACCAGTTTCCCCTGAGCAAAAGGCGGAACCTGAAAATGGAGCCCGCGTAAAACCCCTTTGGATGATTTACTTTCATTATCCTGCACAAAGACTTCGGGTATCCCCAGATTTTTAAATCGTTCATGATTATACGATTCATAAAAGTAGCCTCTTGGGTCACTGAAAACGGAAGGCTTTAAAATAAGCACATCCTTTAATGTTGTTGGGATTCTTTCCATACAATCTGATTAGCGCCCGCGAAAAATTCGCCGGATTCGTTTAATAAGCGGATTTATTTTGTCCTGGTGGTCTTCTTCATCATAATACGAATAATCATAACCATATCCGTATCCGTAACCATAACCATAACCATATCCGTAACCATATCCATAGCCTTTGGTATAGTCGTAACTCTTGGTCAGAGTTTCCTGTGAATTGAGGATAATGCTGAGGTTTTTCAGGTTATTGTTGGTGTAGAGCCGGTCGAGATTTTCGATAAAGGCCTTTTTACTGTAATTCGCCTTGAATAAATAAATAGGATAATCAGCAATGCTTAACCCATGCATCCCATCTGTTACCAAGCCGACCGGCGGGTTATCGATGACAATAAAATCATACCATTGTTTCAGTTGATCAAGGGTCTGTTGAAACCGCTCACTCAGAATAAGTTCTGAGGGGTTCGGTGGTATAGGCCCGGCAGTAATAAAGTCAAGATTGGCAATGCTGTTTTTGTGGATACAACTGAGTAAGTCATCTTTCCCGGCAAGAATAGTGCTGATTCCCCGTTGATTATCCACTTTAAACCCATTGTGCAATTTGGGTTTTCGCATATCCATATCAATCAGAATGACCTTCTTTTCGGAAAATGAAATAATCCCCGCCAGATTTATCGCGATAAAAGTTTTTCCCTCTCCACTCACTGTACTGGTGATCGAAATAATTTTTGGTCCTTCATTATTTGAAACAAACTGAAGATTGGTACGGATTGCACGCAGTGATTCTGCAAAAATGGATTTGGGATGATCCTCAACAACAC
>CAYLTH010000059.1:0-1510 GCA_964386485.1 uncultured Bacteroidales bacterium
AAGGACATGTACTGATTGAGCCGAAGACCCAGGTGGAATTCAACCGGATGAAAGGTCGGTTAAAAGGCGCCTGGGTTCTTGTCAGCGGCACCAGTGACGGATATCCTCTGGATTATACAAATCATTCGGATAGTATACGGGCACAGATCATTGCTGAAAACGAAAAAATTGAAAAGAAGAACGACTCTATTAACACCATGAACTGGACAAACAGGGATAAGGGGATTCCCACGATTGAACCTTTACCCATGAAGGAAGAGCCGGGTCTTTTCTACAGGCAGATGATTGAAGCCGGTATTCTTGGCATTATTCAATCGTCAAAATTACCCATCCGGGTTTTGTACGACCGTAAGAATATTGACAGTCTGCGTTTTGAAAACCTGCCAACCACCGCTGACATTAAACTGGATGAGCATCAGTTTAAAATTATTGAACAAATGGCCAAAGAACGCCAGCGTTTTGAGCTTGAATTTGATATCCGCAATCACTTCAGAATGGGACCGGTGAAATACCACAATGTGATCGGAATCATTCCGGGTACCGAATTCCCGGATGAGTATGTCATCATGGGCGGACATCTCGATGCTTATGATGTTGGAACAGGTGGAGTTGATGATGGTTCCGGTCTGACCCCCGCCATGGAAGCGGCCCGGTTAATCATGAAAGCCGGAGGCAAACCGAAGCGGACCATTCTGGTTTGTTTATGGGCAGGTGAAGAGTTTGGCCTTTTAGGCTCAAAGAGCTGGGTAGAACGAAACCAGGACAAACTCGAAAAAATATCGAATATGTTTAACCGCGACGGAGGTCCGACCGTTGCTAACGGATTAAGCGTTTCAGAAGCCATGTGGACAGACATCGAAAAAATATGTCAGCCTCTGAACAGCATCAATCCTGATTTCCCCTTTACACTCAAAAAAAGAGCAGCACGGGAAAAACCCAAAAAAGCAGGCGGGACCGACAGCGGGTCTTTTGCTGTTTTGGGCATTCCAACGATGACATTCAGCACAGAAGACCCAAAAGGTTACAACTTCAACTATGGCGAAATATGGCATACCGAACGTGATCTATACAACATGAGTATCCCTGAATATCAGGAGCATACAGCAATTGTAACAGCCGTAGTTGTTTATGGGATTGCAAACCTCGATCATCTGCTTTCACGCGAGGGATATTTTCTTCCGGAGAAAAAGCCTGAGGAGAAGAAAAATGTTCACAAGAATAAACAGACAACAAAATGAATGCACTGATATTAGGCGCAACCGGCGCAACCGGTAAGGATTTACTGGAATTACTGCTTCAGGATACAGAAATAGAACATGTTACAATATTTGTAAGACGAGCCTTGAATTTAACCCACGTAAAACTCAAAACTCACATTATTGACTTTGATAAGCCTGAGCAATGGAAAACACAGGTTCAGGGCGATGTTTTATTTTCCTGTCTGGGAACAACCCTTAAAATTGCCGGCAGCAAAGAAGCGCAATGGAAGGTCGATTATGAATATCAATAT
>CAYLTH010000059.1:1610-4793 GCA_964386485.1 uncultured Bacteroidales bacterium
TGAGAATCAGATTATGGAAAAGGCCCATTGAGCCGAACTCGGATTTTGAGACAGTCAAATTGCTGGTACAGGAGTGCAAAACTATGGGTTTAAAAGTGTTTTTAACAGTGCATTATTCCGATACCTGGGCCGATCCCGGGAATCAAACGAAACCGGCTGAATGGCAACATCTCACCATTAGTCAGTTGAACGACAGTGTACGAAACTATACCCGAAAGATCATGTTGGAGATCAATCCTGATTATTTCCAGATCGGGAATGAGATTAATAACGGTTTTTTATGGCCGGAAGGCAGTTTCAGCAATTTATCCACCCTGAAGTTACTGATAGCCAATGCCAGTGTTGCAATCCGGGAATCGGGAAACAATACAAAAATAATTCTGCATTATGCCGGTTTTGAGCATGCTGCTGATTTTTATTCAAATTTTACCGATATCGATTATGATATTATCGCCTTAAGTTACTATCCGTTGTGGCATGGCAAAAATTTAACAGACCTGAAGCAAACATTGGGTATACTGGCAAATTCATTCGGGAAAAGCACTCTGATTGCAGAAACCTCCTATCCATTTACGCTGGATTGGAATGATTACACTCATAATGTTATCGGTGCACAAAGTCAGCTGATTGGAGAATATCCTGCAACGATTGACGGACAAAAGAAGTATCTTTTAAAGATCAGCGAAATTACACAAGAAGCTCCGAATTGTCTGGGCTTTTGCTACTGGGGTGGTGAGTGGATCAGCTATAAAGGAGATACCGCCACCAACGGGTCGAGCTGGGAAAATCAGGCATTCTGGGATTTCAACAACAAAGCCCTGCCTGTTCTGGAAGCATACTGATGTGGAATAGGTTTATGGCATTCTAAAAGAGGCACAGTTGGATAACTGGTCTCTTTGCAGGACGATGGCAGCATGAAACATCTGAGATGGTCAACAACGGCTTCATCGTGTACAGAATTTGAAAGCAGAAAGATACCAATCGGAGAACCAAATACACGTAATAATTCGTAATTTTGGGAAATTTTTCAAAAGAAATTATGGCTGATATTATCAACGACATTTCAAGAACCTTTACCGAATATTTATTGATCCCCGGACTGACCACCATGGATTGTTCACCGGATAAGGTTTCTCTTAAAACTCCACTGGTTAAGTTTCGGGAGGGGGAGACATCAGAAATCGAATTAAACATTCCCTTTTCATCGGCCATTATGCAATCGGTTTCCGATAATACCATGGCTATTGAACTGGCCAGAAACGGTGGTATTTCCTTCATTTTCGGATCACAACCGATTGACCAACAGGCAGAAATGGTGAGTAAAGTAAAGAAATTCAAGGCCGGATTTGTGGTCAGCAATGCAAATCTGACACCTGAAAACACCTTGAATGACGTTGCAATGCTCAAGGATAAAACAGGATTTTCGACGATAGGCGTTACGCACGACGGGACTCCTGTGGGGAAATTACTGGGAATCGTGACAGGGAGGGATTATCGGCCGGCACTGGATAATGGCAACAAAAAGGTAAAGGAGTTTATGACACCTTTCGACAGTCTGATAACCGGAAAATTTGGCATAAGCCTGAATGAGGCCAACGAAATTATCTGGGAACACAAGCTCAATGCGCTGCCGATTATTGATGAGGAACAACACCTGAAATACTTTGTATTCCGCAAGGACTATGACAATCACAGGGAGAATCCCAACGAACTGTCTGATGCTCATAAACGCCTTATTGTTGGTGCAGGCATCAATACGCGGGACTACAGAGAACGCGTTCCCGCACTGGTTGATGCCGGTGTTGATGTGCTTTGTATTGATTCCTCCGATGGATTTTCGGAATGGCAAAAGGTAACGATTGATTATGTAAGAGAAACCTATGGGGATACCGTCAAAATTGGTGCAGGCAATGTGGTTGACAAAGACGGATTTCTATATCTGGCGGAAGCCGGGGCCGATTTTATAAAGGTGGGCATTGGAGGCGGATCCATTTGTATTACACGGGAGCAGAAGGGAATTGGGCGTGGTCAGGCGACAGCAATTATTGAGGTAGCTCAGGCTCGTGATGATTATTTCAAAAAAACCGGTATATATATCCCCATTTGCTCCGACGGTGGCATTGTGCAGGATTATCATATGGTACTGGCATTGGCAATGGGAGCTGATTTTCTGATGATGGGCCGTTATTTTGCCCGTTTTGATGAAAGTCCGACCAAAAAGCTGATGGTTGGCGGCAGATATGTCAAGGAATACTGGGGAGAGGGATCAAACCGTGCCCGGAACTGGGAGCGCTATGATGTTGGTGGCGGAAGCGGCCTCAAATTTGAAGAAGGAGTTGACAGTTATGTACCTTATGCCGGTAAATTGAAGGACAACCTAGATATTACCCTTGGCAAAATTAAATCTACCATGTGTAGCTGTGGTGTCACTAGAATCCCTGATTTAAAATCGAAAGCCCGGATCACCCTAGTTTCCTCCACCAGTATAGTTGAAGGAGGAGCGCATGATGTAATCCTGAAGGAGACGAAAAACTAAGCAAAACACCAACAATTTTGAAAAAAATCATATTCCGGAGTCTCTTCATACTGGCCTTGCTGGTACCGCTGATGATTGCGCAGGTCTTAATATTTAAAAAACGCAGTTCCCAGCTTGCACCGGGTATGCCGATTGAACAATATGGAGCGGAAAAGAAAGCCCTGCTCGTAATTGACGTCCAGGAATCTACCACAGGTACAATGTCGGCAGATGATTATTACATTTCACATGCCGACAGTCTTATCAGGCGTATCAATTTACATATTGATTCGGCTTTGGCTCAGGGAATTCCGGTGATTTATATCCGGAATGAGGTGAGCGACTGGTTTATCAATCTGTTGGATAAATCCTATAAGCCCGGCAGCGAAGGTGTTAAACCTGACAAACGGTTAAAAATCGTGGAAGGTCCGCAATTCCCGAAACACCGTCAGGATGCCTTTATCAACCCGGATCTGAATGCATATCTTGTAAAAAACAAGATCAATCACCTGCTGATCACAGGACTTGATCTCTCCTACTGTATTAAAAGTACCGTCATTTCGGCCAAAGGAAGAAAATATGAGGTTACAGTGCTGGAAGATGCTGTGATTGCGGAGAATGATAGTTTGAAAGCGGCGGTGCTGGAGGAGTTTGGAAAAGGGGGAGTT
>CAYLTH010000059.1:4893-11048 GCA_964386485.1 uncultured Bacteroidales bacterium
ACCAGAAACCCTGAAACCCTGAAACCTTAACACCTTATGAAGCGATTGTTTATTATACTTGGGATTCTGGAGATTTTTGTGGCGCTGGGAGCTTTGCCGGCAGGATATCTGTTTATTGCAGCTCCGGATGGAAGTAGAATGGGCATGACAACGGAGGCGCTGGCAGGATCGCCATTTACGAGTTTTCTGATTCCGGGACTGGCTTTATTTATCTTTAACGGTCTGTTCAATGTTGTAAACGGGATATTGTGCTTCCGGCGCTATCCCTACGCCCCCTGGATCGGGCTGATGCTGGGAGGTGGGATGCTGATCTGGATTTTGGTGCAGGTAATGGTTATCGGGTTGAACCATTTCCTTCAACCCGCATATTTTGTGTTCGGTCTGGCGGAAATTGTTATTAGTATTTTACTCATACGAAAATTAAAATAATTTGAAAAAGTTTACACTTATTATCATCCTGTTTGTCAGTACAATAGCGGTATATCCGCAAGGAGCAATTGAAGCTGCAGTCAGGGGAGAACTGATGCAGGCGGCTTTTCTGGGATTGATTATTCTTTTGGGTTTGATCCTGATCATAACTTTTGTCGTCAGGAAAAGGAAAAAGGAAAAAGGTAAAAGGTAAAAGGTAAAAGGTAAAAGGAAAAAGTTGTTATTAGTTGATAGTTAATAGTTATCTTTACTAGCTGAACCTAAGCCTGATTAATATGAAAACAAAAATTTGCCTGCTATTTGCAGCATTCCTGCTGGTTTTGCAGGGATTTGTCAATGCCCAGACCATTGTGAGCACCAGTGTTGGCCCACGAAATGCCGTACTGGAAGAGTTTACCGGAATTAATTGTCCGAATTGTCCGGATGGACATGTTCGTGCTGCTGCATTGGCTGCTGCACATCCCGGCCGTGTTGTATTAATCAATGTACATACAGGGTCCTTTGCCAATCCGAGTGCCGGTCAGCCGGATTTCAGAACACCTTATGGTCCTTCTCTGGATGCATTTGCCGGGGTTGCCGCCTATCCATCGGGAACAATGAACCGCGTTGTATGGCCCGGAGCCTACAATGTTCCCCCTTATTATCCTCAGAATCCGCCCAATAATCTGGCGATTCGCAGACCGGGCTGGTGGGATGCCGGTTATCCCGGACAGGGATGTGGCGAATATATCATTCTGAATGGAGGAAATTCACCTGTAAATATTGGTTGTGCTTCGACCTGGAATGAAACGACCCGTGAACTGAGCATACTGGTTGAATTGTATTACACAGCAGATGACAGTGTTATGGATAACAAACTCAACGTTGTGTTTACTGAAAATAATGTGATCGGTTACCAATCCGGAGGGAGTGCCAATTATAACCATAAACACATTCTGCGTGAAATGATTACCGGACAATGGGGAGAACTTGTCAACCCGACTACTTCCGGTACTTTTATTTCCAAAAACTACGTTTACACCGTACCGGCAGGCTATAATGTCGACAATTGCGATATTTCAGCTTTTGTAACCCGGGATAATAACAAACACACGCATACGGGAATTGTGATTCCGGCCAAGAATGGTAGTACTGTAGGGTTGTCAGAAATAACACCGGCTGCCCTTACGCTTGAAGTATACCCTAACCCGGTCACCCTTGAATCGGTTATTTACTTCACCACTCCGAACTCAGGTGCCATTCAATTTGATTTATTTGATCTGACCGGACAAAAATTAAGTTCATATACTGTTGAAGGAACTGCCGGCATTCCCAATTCATTGCAATTATTAAAAATTGCCGGGAACAATAAACCTGCCAGTGGTATCTATATGGTATCTGCAACAATCGGAAAACTGAGACAGACCTGTAAAATCAGTATCGAATAATCAGGTTTAAAAAATCAAAATGGATGAGCCAAAAAATGATCTGAACAGACCGGAATATTTCAATCTTCCTCTGGAGAATCTGATTGAAAATATGGCAGCGGGAATTCTATGTGAATCCCCTGCCGGTGCGATTATTATGGCGAATCAGGCTGCTTCAAAAATCCTGGGGATTCCTCGGGACAATCTTACCGGCAAGATTTTTTTCAACCTAAATCTGGATCTTATAGAAGAGTCGGGGAACAGGTACTCTCCGGAAACTTTTCCTTCGGCCCGGGCATTAAAAACAGGGAAACCTGTATTAAATGAAATAATTGGAATTTATAATGCTGAAATAAAGGACTATAAGTGGATTCGTCTGAATTGTTATCCAGAATGTAAAACGGGAGAATCGACTCCATACCTTGTTTTTTCGACCTATACCGACATCAGTGAGCTTCGTCAAAAGGAGACAGCCCTGAAAGAAAAAGAAACAATTTTCAGCGTGCTGTTTGAAAAAAGTCCGGTATATATTTTCTTTAAAGACCAGGAAATCAAATCCTTTCAACTGAGTCGGAATTTCGAACAGATGCTAGGTTTACCATTAGAGTCGCTTCTTGGTAAAAATATGTTTGAGTTATTCCCGGGAGATTTTGCTCAAAAAATGGTTGAGGATGATAAACGCATCCTGTTAAAAGGTGAAACAATAGAAATTGAAGAATCATTTAACGGAAGGCATTATACTACAATAAAATTTCCGATTCTCCGGGATGATTTCCCGCCATTTTTAGCTGGTTTTACTATTGATATTACAGCGCGAAAGAATGCAGAAATTGCCTTGCGACGTGCCGAAAACCGGTTTAGGGCGATTATAGAAAAGGCAAGTGACGGAGTTGTGCTCATTAATTTAGCGAATCAGTTTATTTATGTGAGTCCTTCGGCAATGAAATTATTCGGGTTTACAGAATCGGATATTTCGACTATTACACCGGATTCGCTGACGCATCCTGAAGATTTGCCAATGGTTCTTGGCGAATTAGGAAAAACTGTTCAAAATCCTGATTATTCGCCTGTTATCCAATATAGATTTCAAAATTCAGATGGCAATTACCGTTGGATTGAAAGTGTTTTTACCAACTTATTATCCGAGCCCGGGGTGGAGGCTATTGTCATTAATTTCCGGGATATTTCAGAGCGCAAAGATGCTGAAGAACAAATACTTCGCCTGAATGCTTCACTCGAAAAACGCGTTGTAGAGAGAACCTTTGAATTAACAGAAGTTATAAAAGAACTGGAAGCATTTGCTTATACTGTATCGCACGATTTGCGGGCTCCTCTGCGCGCCATTGACGGTTTTACAGGAATATTGGCGGAAGATTACGGGTCTGTGCTGGAAGGAGAAGGAAAAAAAATCTGTCGGATCATCCGGCATAATGCCCAAAAAATGGGACAACTGGTTGATGATCTGCTGCGCTATTCCAGGCTCAGCAGATCAGAAATGAACCAGCAGGTTATAGATGTTGGCAAACTGGTTTATTCTGTGTGTAATGAATTAATAACCAGCGAACTACAAAAGTCTACCACCTTGATTATTGATGAATTACCATCCATAACGGGAGATCAGGCCATGATCCGGCAGGTATGGGTAAATTTAATTTCCAATGCAGTGAAATTCAGTTCCAAGAGATCGGAACAAATCATTGAAATCAGTGCAGAATATGATGTAAAATCAGGTGCTTTTGTTTTTACTATAAAGGACAATGGTGCCGGATTTGATATGAAATATGCTGACAAACTTTTCGGAGTTTTTCAAAGATTGCATACCGAACAGGAATTTGAAGGAACCGGTGTAGGACTGGCAATTGTTCAACGGATAATTCACCGGCATGGTGGAAAAATCTGGGCTGAATCAGAACCAGACAAAGGGGCTGTATTTCATTTTTATATCTTAAATCCGGAGCAGCAAAAGAATCTCATCGTATAAAACAATTCCTATCCGAGGTATTCCGTGATTTTCTCTTTTAACTGCTCATAGTCCATACAAACCGGCAATTGCGGATATTCAACAATAACATTGACCGGCGGCCGATAAAGGATACCCTTTTCGGCCTTCAAAAGCATACTGATGTCATTGTAAGAATCTCCGATTGCAATAATCTCATAGGTCAGTGATTGAAAAGCCTCTACAGTTTTCCGTTTAGGGTCTGGCTGGCGGAGTTTGTAATCCACTATCATACCACGTGAATCCGTAATCAGATGATGGCACAATACCAGGGGCTTGCCGAGTTTTTCAATAAAAGGAGTAGCAAATTCAACGAAACTGTCGGTTACCACGATGGCCTGAACACGGGCTCTGACCCAGTCCATAAATTCGCGTGCGCCTTCCAGTAAATCGAGCGAAGCAATCACTTCCTGAATATAGGGAAGTGTTATCCCGTGTTGTTCCATGATACCAATACGGTATTTCATCAGTTTATCATAGTCCGGTTCGTCGCGGGTGGTTATTTTCAGTTCTTCAATCCCGGTTTTTTTGGCAACATTTACCCATATTTCCGGAGTAAAGACTCCTTCCATATCAAAACATACTATCTTCATAAGGATTTAATAATTGGATGTAAGGAATTCTTTAAAAGCAGGATAATTCAGATCCATTTTCTCCACAAACTCCGGTTTCCCGTCAAGTCCTTTCAGGCTATCGGGTAACTCCGGATCGAATCCGAGTAGGCGGTCAATTTCTTCGGGGAACTTTGCCGGATGGGCAGTTTCCAGACTGATGCATACCGGTGGGTTTTCAGAATAAGCGGGATTGGAATTCATAAAGGATTGTAAACCCTTCCACCCTACTGCTCCATGCGGTTCGAGCAGAACATGATCCTGATTCCATGTATCGACAATGGTTTCCCTGGTTTCAGCATCGCTTACCGTGCATGACCAGATCTGATTTCGCATGGATTCCAGATCAGCTTGTTGATGAATAATTCCTTTTTCATCCATTTCGCCTCCGTACAAAGCAATCAGACGGGCCAGATTGCTGGGATGACCGACATTCATGGCAGAGGAAATACAGTTTTTAGAGGGTTCTATCTTCTGATAGATCCCTGTATGCAGGTATTTCGGGAATTCATCATTGTCATTTACAGCAACAACAAAGCGTTCGACAGGCAGTCCCATCTTCATGGCAAGAATACCGCCCATCATATCGCCAAAATTTCCGGAAGGCACACTAAAAACGGCTTTTTCTCCATCTTCAGCCAAACGCGACCACGCATAAAAATAATATACAGATTGAGGTACGAGCCGACCAATGTTAATGGAATTTGCAGAACTGAGTTTCAGATAGGTCAGATCCGGGTCAGAAAAAGCCTGTTTAACCAGGGCCTGACAATCATCGAATTTACCATCAACAGAAACAACGCGGACATTTCGCCCGAGTGTAGTCATTTGCTTGCGTTGCCGGGGGGTAACTTCATTCTCCGGATAGAGAATAACAACTTTAATGCGGTCGAGGCCGAGAAAAGCATTGGCAATTGCACTGCCTGTATCTCCAGAAGTAGCCGTCAGGATTAGCAATTCACGATTCTGTTCCTGAAGATAATGATTCATAAGGCGCCCCATCATTCTGGCGGCAAAATCCTTGAAGGAGGCCGTTGGGCCCTGATCCAGACGCATCACATAACTCCGGTCTTTTACCCGTTCAAGGGGGACATCATAATTGTACGCATCACGGCAGGATTCGAGGAGGATATCCATATTAATTTGTCCGTCGAGGTAAGTTTTTATAACCTCAAAAGCAATCTGATAATACGGCATTCCCCGAAAAGCGGCCATTAATTCTTTGCTGATCTGCGGAATGACTTCAGGCATATACAAGCCACGGTCAGGGGCCTGTCCATTGAGTAAAGCCTCCGGAAAGCTAACTTCCGGGGCTTTGTGGTTCGTGCTGTAATAACGCATATAAATCGAAAAGTGAGATTACTGTAGTTTTGATGAAGATGCACCACCTGCGCTGAATTCGGGAGATCCGAAATACACCCGTTTGCCGTGCAGTGATTCGAGCGCCTGATCCAGATCTGCAATCACATCATCAGGATGTTCGCCTCCAACACAAAGACGGATGAGGTTATCAGGAATTCCTGCGATCTTCCGTCCCTCCTCGCCTTGCTGCGAATGGGTACTGATAGCCGGGATGGTAGCCACTGATTTGATACGGCCGAGATCAGTTGCGCGGTAGATGCGCTGGAAGGAATCGAACACATCGCGTGTGGCTTTGGCACCGCCTTTCACCCGGAACGACATCAGATGCCCATAGCGGTTTACTTTTTC
>CAYLTH010000059.1:11148-13539 GCA_964386485.1 uncultured Bacteroidales bacterium
GAGTTTAAGGTAGCCGGCAAAATCGGCTTTCAGTTCATCATTATCAATATTGGCAGTAATGTTTTTGCGCGAAATAACTGCACCGCATATTGAGAAACCACTGGTTGCCAATGATTTGGTAACACTTTGCACTACAATATCAGCACCCAGTTCGATGGGACGAAGAAGCGCAGGAGTAGCAACCGTTGAGTCGATAATGATCGGAAGGTTGTATTTATGCGCCAGGTCGATTACCTTTTTCAGATCAAAGAAAGATAATCCGGGATTACTCGGAAGCTCACCATAGAGGAAGCGTGTATTCTCATCTATTTTGGATTCCCAATCGTTCAGATCGCAGGAATTGGTGACTTTACGCCATTCAATTCCTCTTTCTTTTTCTTTCCGCATGGCGAATTGCTGAAAAGTTCCACCATACACCTGGCAGGTTGCTACGAAGTTCATGGGAGCACCGGGCCGGCGGGGATCCACATTCAGGAAAGGATCCACTGCACTCTGGATGGCAGCCATCCCGGAAGAAGTTCCCAGACAGCTGGTCGGAACACCACTGCCATAGCCTTCGAGCAATGCCAGAACGCCTTCATAATAATACATGGAGGGATTTGCGATGCGGGAGTAACACCAGGTCGGGATCATATAGCCCAGTGCGGCTTCCATTTCGTCGGAGTCGTGATAGCCCTGACTTGAGGACATATATACTGGTTCGATCAGCGAACCCTGATTAAAATCGAGTGCTTCCTGCATTGAATAAATGCCATGAACGGCAATGGTATCGAAGCGGCAGGCCCGCATTCTTTCGAGATTTGCGGCATGCCATTCCATGGCACGTTTGCCGGCTTCTACATAATGTTTTACTCCTTTGGTTTCCATATGGTCGTAGTTTTTGTGGACGTAAGCGAGACGATAAAATTAAGAAAAAATTAACAGGTAGTTAACCTCTTACTCGGAAAGTTGATAGTTGATAGTTGATAATTGATAGTTGATAGTTGATAAAAGCCTTGCAAAATGCACAAATAATAACTATATTTGGACGATATTAAAAACAGTTTTCGTATTTGTATTTCAACACCTTACAAATGAAAAAAAATATTTCAATTCTCGTATTCATCCTTATCTGTTCCGGAGTTTTTGCTCAATGGCAACATACAAACTGCAATGATTTGAATCCGATAATCGGATTGGGCACCAAGGGGGATACTGTTTACGCAGCAACGCATGAACGGTTCTACATTTCAACTGATCAGGGCGAAACATGGAATGATGTATGGAATGGGCTCCCCTATTTTGCCTATTGTTTTGCCATCCTGACAGATGGGCCAATGGTTTATATGGGAAGCGCAGACGGGGTTTATATTTCATACAATAATGGAGCAAGCTTTGATTTAAAAAACAGCGGATATACGGGCTCCACTGTGACATGCCTGACGAAGAACGGATCTTCGGTTCTGGCCGGTACCTTCAGTAACGGATTTAATACCGGTGTTCTGTTTAAGTCGGACGACCAGGGGCAAACCTGGCATCGGGTCAGTGATGGAATGGATCCGAATGTTAACAAAGTTCATTGTGTGATAACAAAAGGCTCCATGATCCTTGCCGGGACCAATCTGGGTGTTTTTATCAGTTATAATAATGGTATAAGCTGGACTCCAAAAAACACCGGGCTTGAACTGAGAGAGGCCACGGCATTGGCTGTCAGGGGAGATCAAATCTTTTGCGGAACACCGGATGGGATGTTCGAGTCTGGCAATGATGGCGAAACCTGGACATTATGCACCAATGGACTTGCTGGAAATGAATGGATTACATCCATAAAAGTAATAAATGGACATGTTTTTGCAGGATGCCATTATGGAGGAGGGATTAAATTACTCAGAAGTTTTGAGACCAGCTGGATTGATATCAGTGCAGGGCTAAGCAGCATGCAGGTTTTAAATTTATCTGAAAACAGCCACTATCTTTTTGCCGGTACCCACGCAGTTCCCGGGGTTTATCCAGGCGGTGTTTATCGGCAGGAATTGGCGGCACTTGTTGGCTTAGAAGAGGATGGAAGTTCAGCCAATTCAATACAAGTCATCCCAAATCCGATGAATAATACGCTTACAATTCAATTACCAAATGATTTCCAGAAAGGGATTTTTTTCCTATATAATGCTGCCGGACAAACTGTTACTGAAATGAATATCCATAATATCACTACGATACTGGATGCTTCCCGTCTCCCAAAAGGAATTTACTTCTGGGAACTTAAAACTGAAAAACTCTTTTCAAAAGGGAAAGTTGTTATCAGGTAATTGGTAACTGGTAATTGGTAATTGGTAATTTGCTACTAATCTGCACATTAGCACATCATCACATTAGCACATTAGCACATTCCCCTTTTCCCTTTTTCCTTTT
>CAYLTH010000059.1:13639-15724 GCA_964386485.1 uncultured Bacteroidales bacterium
CCTTTTTCCTTTTTCCTTCCCCAAAACCAAGTGCCGGAAAATTTGTTTAATTTTGCAGTCCTTTATTGAAACATAAAAAACATGGAACTCGATATTATTGTCATTGGAAGCGGTCCCGGCGGATATGTTGCCGCGATCAGAGCAGCTCAGCTTGGATTCAAAGTAGGTGTTGTTGAACGTTCGGAACTGGGTGGAATCTGCCTGAACTGGGGTTGTATCCCGACCAAAGCCCTCCTGAAAAGCGCACAGGTGTTTAATTACCTGAAACATGCCGGTGATTACGGTGTGAAGGTAGAAGGCAATGTGAGTCCTGATTTTGAAGCCATGGTGAAACGCAGTCGTGGTGTGGCTGATGGCATGAGTAAAGGCATACAGTTTCTTTTCAAAAAGAACAATATTACTATTATCAATGGTTTTGGGAAAGTAAAACCGGCAGGTATTGTAAGTGTTACAGATGCAGAAGGCAAAACCACCGATTATACAGCCAAACACATTATTCTGGCAACAGGAGCCCGCAGTCGCGAACTGCCCAATCTGAAACAGGACGGCAAAAAAATCATCGGCTACCGTGAGGCCATGACACTTGATCATCAGCCAAAATCGATGGTTGTAGTGGGTTCCGGCGCTATTGGGTCTGAATTTGCATATTTCTACAATTCAATCGGCACCAAAGTTACCCTGGTTGAATTCATGCCCAATGTTGTTCCGCTGGAAGATGAAGAAGTTTCAAAACAGCTTGAACGTTCCTTCAAAAAACAGGGAATGTCCGTAATGACTTCAGCATCGGTTGAAGAAGTAGATACTACAGGAGACCTTTGCAAGGTAAAAATCAAAACGAAAAAAGGGGAAGAAATTGTTGAAGCAGAGATTGTTCTGAGTGCCGTGGGTATTGCCACAAATCTGGAAGGACTGGGTCTTGAAGAAACCGGGATAAAATTTGAAGGTGGCAAAGTACTCGTTGATGCCTTTTACAAAACCAATATCGAGGGTTACTACGCCATTGGGGATATCGTTCGCGGTCCGGCCCTTGCCCATGTAGCTTCTCATGAAGGCATTACCTGTGTAGAACAGATTGCAGGCCTGAATCCCGAAGCTGTTGATTATGGCAACATCCCCGGTTGTACCTATACCAGTCCTGAAGTTGCATCTGTCGGACTAACCGAAAAAGCTGCCAAAGAAGCCGGATATGATATTAAAGTTGGGAAATTCCCCTTCTCCGCTTCCGGAAAAGCCAGTGCAGGCGGTAATAAAGATGGGTTTGTCAAAGTGATCTTCGATGCCAAATACGGCGAATGGCTGGGTGCTCACATGATTGGTGACAATGTAACAGAAATGATTGCTGAGGCTGTTGTTGCCCGCAAACTGGAAACGACAGGACATGAAATTATCAAGTCGGTTCACCCTCACCCAACGATGTCAGAAGCCATTATGGAAGCAGTTGCCGCTGCCTATGGCGAAGTAATTCACTTGTAATCCTTGTGCGGATTTAGCGGTATTCTGGTTTTTGAGGGAGGGCTTAATCCGTCCTTTCCCAATGCTGCCCTTGAACAAATCAGGCATCGTGGTCCGGATTTTCAGGAAGTGTATGTTTCGGATAAATTGGGGCTTGCCCATGCCCGTCTTTCGATTATCGATCTGAGCAGCGCTGCCAATCAGCCCTTTTGGAGTGATGACAAGCGTTATGTTATGGTATATAACGGGGAGATCTACAATTACAGGGATATCCGGGAGGAATTAACCCAAAAAGGCCTGGTATTTCATACAGACGGCGATACCGAAGTTTTGTTAAAACTCTGGATTGAACAAGGGGAAACCGGGCTGCAGAGGCTGAATGGTTTCTTTGCCTTTGCCATTTTTGATACGGAAACAGATGAGTTGGTGCTGGCCCGCGACCGCTTTGGAATCAAACCTTTGTTTTATTATCAGGATGAAAAACAAATTTTGTTTTCCTCAGAGCTTGGAGGCATTATGGACTATGATTTTGAAAAAATCATGGATACCGCCAGCCTTCATTCTTACCTGCAACTCAATTATTTACCCGGTGAGCACAGCATTTTGAAAGGTGTAAAAAAACTCCATCCGGGA
>CAYLTH010000059.1:15824-20645 GCA_964386485.1 uncultured Bacteroidales bacterium
CTCGAGGACAGCATCCGCCTTCGCCTGATTGCCGATGTTCCTTTGGGTGGTTTTCTGAGTGGCGGACTTGATTCGTCGGTGATTTGTGCGCTGGCCAGCAAACAGGTAAAGGATTTTCGCACGTTTTCGATCGGGTTCAGTGATCATCCCTTTCATGATGAAAGCCGCTATGCACGCCGGGTTGCGGAGCATCTCGGAACAAATCATCAGGAAATACACCTGCACAGCGATGTTATTCTTGAAAGCATACCCGGAATCCTTGACAGTCTGAGTGAGCCCTTTGCCGATTCTTCAGCATTGGCTGTATATATTCTGAGTCGGGAAGTGAGTAAGGAAGTTAAAGTAGCACTTTCAGGCGACGGGGCTGATGAGCTTTTTGGAGGATATTACAAACACAGCGCCGAGTGGTATAGCAGGAATATGTTTACACTCCGGGCATTACGCCCCTTACTGAAGATAAGTAATCTCCTGCCATCCTCGCGTAACAACCGCTTTTCGAATCTGAACCGTCAGGTATCGCGTTTTGCTGAAGGTCTTGGTATGACACCGGCTGAACGCTACTGGAAATGGTGCAGCATCAGCGGAGAGGCAGAATCCATGGCTCTTTTGAAGACTGGCATCATTGATATTGAAGAATACCGGAAGCGGTGGCAATTCCTTACCCGCTTTGCCGCTGAATCAGGCAGGAGTATGAACCCGGTACTCCGGAATGATCTGGAAATGGTGCTTCCCGGAGATATGCTGCAGAAAGTTGATTTAATGTCGATGGCCCATGCGCTGGAAGTAAGAGTTCCTTTTCTCGACCATCGTGTTGTGGAATTTGTTTCTTCCTTGCCGGCTGATTTTAAGGTAAAAGGGAACAAGCGAAAAATCATTTTAAAAGAGGTAGCGAAAGACTTGCTGCCAGCCGATATAATTCACCGGAAAAAACACGGATTTGAGGTGCCAATTCATGCCTGGTTGCAAGGACCACTCTCCTATCTGCTTGAAGGTGAATTATTTGAAAAAAACTTCATAAAATCGCAGCAAATTTTCGATTTTCAACGTATACAAGAGATCAGGCGCGCGCTGATATCGGGAAACCCGGGCGACAGTGCTGCAAGGCTGTGGGCACTTATCGTCTTCCAGCACTGGTGGAAAAAGTATATGTAAATGATCAGAATACTCCGTATCGTAAATCGTTTCAACATCGGGGGGCCAACCTATAATGCGGCTTACCTGAGTAAATACCTGTCTCCGGAATATGAGACCAGGCTGCTTGCCGGAACGATCGATAAAACAGAAGGAAGTTCTACGTATTTGCTTGATCAGATGGGTATTTCCTATGAGATTATCCCGGAAATGCAGCGGGCGCTTCATCCCTGGAAAGACTATCTGGCTTTCAGGCGCATCGTTCGGGAGATCCGCGAATTCAACCCGGATATTGTCCATACCCATGCTTCAAAAGCCGGAGCCGTGGGCAGACTGGCAGCGATTCACTGCGGAGTACCTGTGATTGTTCATACCTTCCACGGCAATGTGCTGGACGGGTATTTCAATCCTGTAAAAACGAAGGTATTTTTAGCAATAGAGCGCTATCTGGCAAGGCATTCCACTTCAGTCATCGCCATCAGTCCCTGTCAGAAATATGAAATGGTTCATAAATACCGCCTTTGCGAACCTGACAAAATCCGGACAATTCCGCTGGGCTTCGATCTTAGCCGGTTTCAGGACGACCGTGAACTAAAGCGGGAGCGTTTCAGGCAGAAATTCGGATTGATAGATGAAATTGCAATTGGCATCATCGGGAGATTGGTGCCAGTCAAGGATCATGAGTTATTTCTTCATGCTGTTGCCTGGCTAAAGAAGAATACAGGCAGGTCGTTCCGTGTTTTTATTGTTGGTGACGGCGAATTGCGGGAAACACTTGAGAACCTGGCACTGACACTCGGAATCGGTGCAGAACATCTGGTATTCACCGGTTGGATGCGTGATATAGATGAAATTATTCCCGGATTCGACATCATTGCACTTACTTCCAAAAACGAGGGAACACCGGTCAGCCTGATAGAGGCTCAGGCAGTAGGAGTTGCGATTGTAACTACCCTGGTTGGCGGGGTATCGGATGTTGTTCAGGCAGGCAAAAGTGCACTCGTTTGCAGAAGCCGCAATCCGGAGGATTTTGGCCGGCAAATGAAGCAACTTATTGAACAGGACGAGATACGTAAAAATCTCAGCAAACAGGGAACAGACTTTGTTTTCGGACTCTACAATTACATGAGGCTTATAGAAGATATGAAAAAATTATACAGACAATTGTTGCCGGAAGGCGGTAAATAAACTATTTTAGCGGAAAGATGCGATGAACATGCAGCAAAAAATATTGATTTCTTTTCTTTTCGGGATGCTCTTTCTGACATCCTGCACAGTGTTTTATCCTTCTCGGATGTTATACACCGGAAAAGATTTCAGCTATACACCATTGCCATTGAATGCACCGGAGGATCCTTACAAGTTAGCGCCGAATGATGAACTTAATATCGTCGTTTCCACCAATTCGGGTCAAAATCTGATCAACCCGATCGAGGGAGCTCAGACCAATACAGGCGGCAACACCCAAACCTATCTGATAGATTTCGACAGTACCATTAACCTGCCCTTGTTAAGACGCGTTAAAATTGGCGGATTGAGTCTGGTTGAAGCACAGCGTAAGCTTGAAACAGAATTCAGTTTTTATTTCAATGATCCTTATGTTCAGATTAAGGTAACGAATAACAGGGTAATAATTTTCCCCGGCGGAGAAGGCGGAAGCGCCAGTGTTGTGAAACTCGAAAGCCCGCACACTACTCTTTTTGAAGCCCTGGCTGTTGCCGGAGGCATTACGGATGGTAAAGCATACAATATCAAGCTTATCAGGGGAAAACTCAACGACAGGAAGGTCTACAAAATCGATCTGTCGACGATGAACGGACTCGTTGCAGGTGACATTGTTCTTCAGGCCAATGATATAATTTATGTTGAACCGGTTAACCGTCTGCCACAGGCGATACTCAGGGAAATCACCCCTTACCTGACCCTGGCTACGACGATGTTGTTGATTTATGGATTATTCAGATAATTTATGGCTTTAAAACGAAAAATATCAAATCTGAATGATGAACTGGATATTCGTCTTTTTCTCTATATTTTTAAACGAAACATCTATTTCTTTATCATCGCCCTGATACTGGCAGCCATTGGCTCATATATGTATTTACGGTATACCCATCCGGTGTATGAAGCCGACCTTCTGATTCAGGTTAACAAAGAAGATGAAACGAGCAAGATACTAAATGTCAACAATTTATATGAGGAAGGCCTGCAAAAAAAGATCGTATTATTGCGGTCGGAGGTATTTCTCGACAGGGCATTATCTAAATTACCTCTGGATATCAGCTACTTTGTTGAAGGCACCATTTTAAGCTATGAACAGTTCAAAAACTCACCCTATACTGTTACAGCCACGATAAAAGATCCCAATTTTTACGGAACAACGGTTTATGTGAGTTTCTCCCAGAATTTAAAATGCAAACTGACTTTTGAAACAAAGCGAAGCGGGAAACAGAGTAAAGTAGTGAATCTGAATGAAACTGCCTTTTTTGAAGAAGTCGACTTAAAAATTACACAAACGAATACTGAGAATACGACTGAGTTGGCCAATACACTGATTAGCAATTCCTATTACTTCATTCTGAATAATCCGGCCAATATTCTTCAGAACTATTCGAACCGGTTATCGATTGCTATTCAGGATGCAGCTGCCAATACAATTAAAATAAGCATACAGGACAGAAATGCGACGAAGGCTGCCGAGATTGTGAATACACTTGCCCGGGAATTTCAATTATTTGATGTAGAGCAGAAACAGGAAAGTTCGAATAATATCATCGACTTTATCAACGACCAGTTAGAGATTATCCGTGATACTCTCATCAATTCTGAAGAGCGCATTTCGCAATTCAAGGAAGATAACAATATTGACTCCTTGGTTATCAGATCCTTACCTTCATTAATTGAACGGGTCAAAAATTTTGAAGAGGAAATCGCGCGTATAGAAATTGAAGAACTTGCCCTGCAGGAGATTGAAAAACAACTGAGCAAAACCAAGGAAATCGACAATTACAAATTGGTGGCTTTGCTGGGTTTCGGGCAGTTGCCGGAACAGATAGTACAATTACTCGGACCAATCCGTGAGTTGCTGCTCGAACGGGAGAAATTGTTGTATTCTGTAACTAAAAACAGCGGACAGATCCGTTCATTGAATTATCAGATAGATGTTCAGGCCAGGATGATTGTTCAGGGAATTCAATCCTACCGCTCAAAACTGGCAACAAAAAAAGACGAGTTTAACAAAATCATTACAACCTATAATGAAGAACTGCTTACCAATGCAGGTGGATATAATTCACTGGAATTGATACGGTTACAGCGAATTTATTCGATCAATGAAAAATACTACAATGAACTGATTGAGAAAAAGGCAAACTACAGCATTGCCAAAGCAGGTTACGTTTCTCAAAACATTATCCTCAAAAAGAGTGAAACACCAGCCGTTCCTATCAGCCCAAAGGGAAACCAGATTTATGTTATAGCCCTGATGCTGGGTGTATTACTGGGCATGGGACTGATCGTTTTCAGGTATTTATTTTTCAATTCTATACTATCGACAAACGATTTGTTAAAATACACTGACATTCCTATACTTGGAGTTATCCCAAAATACTCAAAAGATATACCGGGTACAATGTGTGTTGTTGAGGATCATCCCAAATCCATTTTTGCAGAATCACTGCGTGCAATCCG
>CAYLTH010000060.1:0-20610 GCA_964386485.1 uncultured Bacteroidales bacterium
ATTGTACGCTGGTTCCTGCGCAAATGCTGCCGGATGGCGTGGCGCTGATGCTGATCGAAACCGGTAAGGCCGGAGTCACACTCATTGTTATGGTATTGGATGTGGCCGGATTGCCCGTGGCACAAGCCAGAGAAGAAGTCAAAACGGCATAAACCTGATCACCATTGGCAAGATTTGAAGCTACGAAAGAAGAACTGGTGGTAACAGGAGTTCCGTTATGGTACCAGGTTATAGATCCTGTTCCTCCGTTTACCGGAATGGAATTGAACTGCACGCTGTTCCCGGCACAGATATTGCCGCTTGGCGTAGCGCTGATGCTGATGGAAACCGGTAAGTTTGCCGTTACGGACATGATATGGTTGGCAGAGTTAACCGGATTGGTAACAAGGCAACTCAAAGAGGAACTTAAACGAGCATAAACAACATCTCCGTTTACAAAATTAGATGCGGCATAAGTTAATCCTGTTCCAACCTGAGAAGCATTTTTAAACCAGGTAATTGCAGGTGTTCCGCCATTAACCGGAGTTGCAGTCAGGGTAACAGATGTGCCTGAACAAACAGATCCTGCCGGAGATTGACTGACACTCACAGAAGCTTGTAAAACCGGGTTAACAATCATGGTAACCGTATTGGATGTTGCAGGGTTTCCGCTGACGCAGGTTAGCGTTGAATTAACGCTTGCATAAACAGATTCATTATTGGCAAAATTGCTTGCTGTGAGACTTGAGCCCGAACCTGATGCTATGCCATTACGATACCAGGTAATTGTTCCACCTCCTGAATTTACAGCGGAGGCATTAAACGTTACACTTGTCCCTGCACAAATGGCTCCGGAGGGGGTTGCACCAATGCTTAAGGATACAGGTGAAATTGCATTAACTGTGATGTAATTGGTTTTCGTTTCGGTACTTGAATTTCCGGGTTTTGTGGTTGTCAGACTTACAGTATAGGGTCCGGCAGTGGCATAGGAGTGCGTTGGATTTTGCAGAGTTGAGGTAAAGCCATCTCCGAAATTCCAGGACCATCCGGTAGGCGACCCGGTTGAAAGGTCTGTAAAACTTACTGTAGTCCCGGTACAGGGTGTTGTTGAGGAGGCAGTAAAGTTGGCAGTGAATCCGCTGGTGCCAAAGACACTAATGTTGTCGACGAATAAATTATTGCTATACCCGTTTATGGCTTTAAATTTCAGGGTGATTATCTGACCTGCATATGCACTTAAGTCCACTGTATCGGATCTCCATTGGGAGGCCAGCGTAGGAACAAAGGGGAAAGTATTGCTTGAAAGCGTTGCCAGTGTATTCCCTCCTTTATTGTATGGAGTTGCCACCAGGTTTTCACCACAATTATTGTATACAAGAATGCGCAATGTATCGGAATATACATTATCATACCTGCGGTAAGCTACCTTAAATGCCAGTTTGGCATTGCTGTATCCGGTAAGGTCGATGGGTGGACTGGTAAGCCAGTCAATTTGTCCTTCGCTTGCGTAATTGTAGAAATTCATATAAGCTGCATGGGTGCCGGGAGAAGTTCCGGCAACTGTATCGTTGATTTCCCAGGTATACGAATTATCCGGATTTAAGACAGTCCAGCTGTTTGTTGAAAAGGAAGCGCTTTCAAAATTTTCAGAAAAAGGCAAAACTACTGGTGAGGAAATGGTAACATAATCCGTTTTTACATGGGTATTGGGTCCACCTGTCCCTGTAACAGTCAGAGAAACAGAATACAAACCGGGATTGGTAAAGCGTACATGCGGGTTTTGTGATGAGGCGGAAGTGCCGTCAACATAAGTGACTGTATTGGGCGTAAAGGACCAGGCCCAGGAAGCAGGGCCACCCTGGCTTTGATCGGTAAAGACGACAGTCTGATTTGGACATGTGGATGTTTTGTCGGCAGTAAAAGCAGCAGAAACACCGATAGTTACAGAGAATGAGATTGTGGCACCTGCGGCCCCGATATCAGAAATGCTGATTCCGGCAAGATTTCCATCGGAGAAAAAGCAATTGGGATTGGTGGTGTTATTAAAGGCTGTTCTTCCAACGGAGCTGCTGAAATTAGCACTGTTTACGGTTCCATTAACAGAGTTTGTTCCTCCGGGTCTGTATGCATAAACTTCATCGGGAGGACCACTTGCATTCCCATTTCCTGCCAGCGTATTAATCCTGTAGATAATTAGTCCGGAACCAGGTAGTGAATTTTCAAAAGCACCTGTTTTTCTTCGGTATTCGAGAATAAAGAATTCGGTTGAAGAAGCGGGCGATGCCAGTTTGTAGATGTTGTTTGTTGAAGATGTTACCGGATTTAGGGTGTAGGTTCCGCTGGTTGTGATGGTTGGAACCGTTGAAATCCAGCCGCCATATTTGTGTTTCATCCAGGCACCCATCGATTGAGGGGGATTGGAATTACTTTCCATAACGTCCCAGGATCCCACTGGTGAAATTCCATTACCGGTGTAATGGTAAAGATCGGGAGCCCCCAGTGTGTGAAACATTTCATGAGTGAGAACACCATTTCCGGAGCCTAATGTGAAATCTTCGAGCTGAAAATTAAAATCCCATACCTGTATCCCGTTTATGCTGGTTGTATTTGTATACAATGCCCAGCGGTGTGGCCATAGAAGAGTTGACCAGGCTGTTGTTCCGCCTTTAATGACGTAACACATATTGTCTACATATCCGTCGTTATCCAGATCAATATCAAGACCAACAGGAATTTGGGAAGCCACGGCAACTGTTGCATTTTTCAGGAGAAGGTGTTCCCGGTCGGTTCGTTGAGCCGAGGTGTATCCTGTTGGGTTTGTCGTTGCATCATAAGGCATATAGTAAGCGCGGGGGTGGGAATCCTGATACGAAACGATTACTGTGCCGCTTGGAGCCGGATAGTAAGAGGACGTGATGAACAGATTATTAAAAGAAGCTTCTTTAAAATAGTTGTACATCGAATTATACCCGGCAGTTGTGCTGTTAAACATGTTCGAATAGGTTGTCAGACTGGTTGTAAATTCAGTTTGGTCGCTGAATCGGATAAATACGACAATGTTATTCAGGGTTCCGGGTGGCATCGAATTGGTTGAATTTCCATTGTCAATTGCTGGTTTTTTTGGGGTATCCTGATTGAATTTATCACGTAGTTTTTTCCACTCCCGTGCCGGGATATCAATGCCGGGTTGTAACATACCGGGTGCAATATCACTTTGACCCACAACAAGTTGGGATGCCACAATTGCATCATTTACCAGCAGCGCATACACATAGTAGCCTGCTGAATTTCGGGTAATTGTATAATTATTGGCATCATGAATCCGGTAATGAAATTCATCTCCGGTTGCAAAAACATTCAAAACAACTCCGTCTGGTTGTGTAATTTGAATCGGTACATTCCTGAGATAGGCGGCCTGAATTGTTTTATTCTGAACACAAACGAAAAGCAGAATAAAGAGAGCAGAAAGTATGTATTTTTTTCCCATTGATAGAAAATATTGCAGATTTGAAACAAAAATAGCAAAAACATGTTTCAAAAACAAAAAAAGAGGCAATCTATAGAAGATTGCCTCTTTTTAATAAGAAATTAACATTATTTCTTAATCAGGATTTTATTATTCAATACTTTATCTTCATTAATAACCTGAAGCAGGTACAGGCCATCTGCAAACCCATCGAGGTGAATTTGTGTATGAATCTGGCCATTTGAAGGTGTAACAAAAGTCGAATAAACGGATTGGCCTTGAGTATTACGCAAAATAATTTCTGTATTCCCGGTTCCGGCATCACTGATTTCGATGTTGAAGTTACCATCATTTGGATTTGGGAAAATCTGAATACCATCTGCTCCCTGTTCTGAAATTTCGGTGCAGCCATCAACATACAGGGTTTGAGAAGCAGAATTTGAACAGCCTAACTGATTGATGTAGGTATAAACAACCATATGACTTCCAATACCGGATGCAGAAGGGTTAAACATGCCTCCATTTACCCCGGGTCCGCTATACGTTCCTCCGGCCGGAAGTCCGCCTGAAAGGGAGAAAGCAGGCCAGCTTAAACAGGCAGCCGATTGTGGAGCCAGGCTTACGCCGGGAGCCTGGTTCATGAGAATAGTTGCCGGGGGAGATGGCAGACCAACACCACATGAGTTGACACCTTTAACGGTAACGGATGCTGTTCCAAACCAGTTGACATTCCAGTATATTGTTGTGATCGATCCGGTACCTGTTATGGTTCCGCATCCTGCCGGGGTAAGCGTCCACTGGTATGAAAGAGCTCCGGGAATGGCAGGAATATTCAGGGTAGTATAGGAAATACCCTGACATAAGGATGCCGGTCCGGCAGGCATTGTGGCTGCCGGCAAGGATTCAACAACAGTTATATAATTTACTTTGATGGTCGTATCATAATTGGTTCCATCGCTAACGATGAGAATAACGTCATATGAACCGGCAGTTGAATAGTTAACAGTTGGATTTTGAAGTGTACTGGTTGAAGGTGTTCCACCAGGGAAACTCCATTCCCAGCTTATTGGATTCCCATTGGAAATATCCGTAAAGGTGACACTGGCGTTCTGGCATAGTGTAGTATTGTTTGCACTGAAATTTGAAGAAAGCGATTCACTAATCAATCCAAAGAAAAGGAGGTACTGATGCATAAGTTCTTGTTTGGTAGATGGATTTACAGCATCCGATAAACCGCTGAATTCGAAAGAGCAACCGATCGTTTTGTAAGTTCCTGCATCATGGGCAATTCCACAGGTATATAAGGGCGACGAATTCCGGAAAATATTGAATCCCGGAAACAATGGAGCCAGGCGGTCAATATAGTTTTCATCACCCGTATAATTGAAACTCATCCCATTTGTAAAAGCAGATCCCAAACCGCTGATCGTAACCAGGTCAGAACCTCCGTCTTCACTACCATCGATTTTAAACATCGGATGTACAGCAGTTTGCGCATCATAAGCCCAGGTATCTCCGCCTTCCATGTATAATCTGCCACCAGCATTCAGATAATCTGCCAGATTCTGTCCTTCTGCTGAACTCAAAACATGATTATCGCTGTAGATACCGAGACATACAAATATGGAAGAATAAAGATTGAGATCTGCCGGGAATGAGGTCTGAACATCAGCAGTCAGACCCAATGCCTGAATGGCAGTATTCATTGCCGGTGCAGAATTATGATTGCCATCAAGATCAACAATCAGAATTGGGATTTGTCCGACGATCGTCTGGAAAGATGTAGTTCCGTTTATTCCAAAATCAGCCGCCATGTCGAGATTAAAACCAACCTGGTAACCGGGAGGTGTTGAAATGGATGCCGTTACACTGTAAGCCATCATTGAAGTGCCACTTCCGATCATGTTTCCAAAAATTTGTGATCCTGTATTGATTGTAATCAGAGGATCAGTTGTTGTCAGAAGTGCATTCACATTAAAGGCATCCGATAATCCTGTATTTTGAAGCTGAACCAGAATATTTACTGTTTCTCCCGGATCCAGTTTACCATTGCTGTTTCCACCCGGGTCTGAAATGGTAAATGATTGCAGCCCAAGTACGGGAGCACCGGCTTTAAGGGTGAAATTACTGGTCCAGACTGTAGTTCCGTCTGTTGCTTCCAGGACAAATGCAAGCGTTGTATTGTTTGGGACATTTGGTGCGATCGACAAAGTAAATGCATCGTTCATATTGTTTACAATACCCGGGTTGATGTTTCCAAAACTTTCTGTTGAATCAATCAAGGTTACAAACGGACTGGATGTGTGTAATTTAACCATCACATTCGAGGCAGTTGTTACACCAACGTTTTTCATGGATACAGTCAGATTGGCTGTTTCATTGTAATCAAGTGTACCATTATTGTTCCCGGCTGGATCATGAACAACAACAGCATCTTTTACAACATAGGGTCCAGATTGTGGAATAACCTGAATAATACCCTGATACGGAAGATAATTGTGCTGAGTTGCCGTAACTTTGGCTGATCCCGGATCCTGTACTTGTCCCGGAAACTGAACAGTGGCCATACCGCTTGCATCGGTAAAAGCTACTCCATAAATGGTTCCGGCAGCATTGCTGATACAAACCCTTGCATTTTCTTCGGGTCCGCTTTGCCCCATTACCTGAACCTGCATCGAACTCATTCCCAGAAACAGTTGTGAATCATGGCTTACAGAGAGTGAAACCGGCTTTTTGGTCCAGGGTTCAAGCGAAGCATCACCTAACCATAAATAGGTTCTTACATTGGAGCGACCGATGGTTCCATGAACATTTAAAACAGTAATATTGGCAAAATTCGTCACATAACCAATGTTGTAAATACCTTCTTCCAGAACAGCCTTGTACATTTCTTTGTCATAATCATGATTTGGAATCGTATAGGAAGGAATAATAGCTCCGTTTATCGCAACAGAGGCAACAGGCGACTTCATAAAATCTTCACAAAGACAGTTACCCGGATGTGAAACGATATCCATGTTATCACAGCATACATCAAACAAAACAAATAAACGATCCTGATTGGTTAGCTGGGAAACATGGGAGGCTGTAAAACTACCCGATGCGCCCCATTCCCAGAATTCGGTGGCACTTCCATGGCCTCTGTAATTAAAGATTCCACAGGAATTATTGTTAACATAATTAATAATGTCGGTGTTATTGGCCCCTGCACCACCATAACAAGTTTGAAAATTAAGACTTTGCAGCGGATAATTATAGGTTCTGATTTCCTCTTTACACAGGGTATATTTCTGTGGATACTGTTCTTCATGAGCCACCAGCAATGAATTTTGTGCCCAATTTGTTGTCGTATCCGGTGTCCTGTAATGGCCAATCGTTTTTTCTATCTGCAATTGAAGCTCTGTCAGGTTATCATAAGTAAAACGACCAATTGCCAGATCTGCATAATGATCATCCGGGCCACTCAGACAGGTATACCAACTGTCGGAATAGGTGGGGTCCTCTCCGGATGGAGCCCACCAGTACATCGGAACGATATTGGTGCCACCGGCTGTTCCGCCATTGGGATAAGCATCTCCAACCATTAATACATACTCCAGATTATCTGAATTATACAATTGCTGGATATAGTTGAAGAAATGTTGCGGGGTGCTGAAACCAGGTCCGATTGTTTTCACTTCGACCTTAAAACCCTGCTCATTTTTCCAGTTTACAAAAGGCTGAATTGCACTCACAGCAGCCGTATTGGTAATGACCAGATACTTAACCGTTGTATCGGCAGATGATAAAAGCTGCGTAAATCCCAGCATATCAAAGTTTACCAGTGCTTTCTTATACATATTGTAAAAAGAAGGGCTGATCGCTTTTGATCTGTTCAGGGGCTCAATCCCGGGGGTTGGGTTCAGGTCTACCCTTATTTTTAAATGGGTATTTACCGTCATTTTTCTGTTGGCAGGATTGTAAACACAAGGTGTAATGTGAATGCCGCTTACGCGGGCATCGCGCCATACAGAAGGTTTGTCCAGTACAATCTGATCAGCAGGAAAGCTTGATGCACTGGCATAGAATGCCGTATTCATTTTAAATTCCGGTGTTTTTTCAGAGCGACCGTCCTTAGTGGGTTCCTGAAAAGGATACACAACAACATTATTCAGTGTTGTAACCGATTCTTCCAGAATGGTATATCCTGCCAGTGTATTCGCAGGCAACCCGATCAGACGATGCAACATAGGCAGTTCAGGAAATCCGACCTCTTTGGTTGTCTGATTTGAAATCAGCTCAAAACGCTGAAATTGTTGCCCGTTGTACTCCAGATCCTGTACCCGGATACCCGGAATATCGATTGTAAGAACCAAAGAAAGCGCATTGCTTCCCTGTTCAACAGTAACAATTGGTTCTGATTCACTCTTGCCATTGAAACTAATCCAGCGCGTTTGTGCATTCGAAAAAAAAGCAAAAACCAGGATGAACAGACTGAGGAAAATTAACTTTTTCATAGGGTGTATTTTATTTTAATACATTGTTATTCATTGGGAATAAAGGAGCCGTTTACATCTCCCGTGCATAATCCTTTTATCAGTACGCTGTAATTACCAGAATGAGTGATATGAATCGTTGAATGATCAAATACCCAATCTCCGGCTGCAAAATTAAGTAAAAGTCCGACAAAGCGCTTTTGAATACTGAGAGCATCTATCGCATTTACATAATTTGTCGCATCAACATCAGCTGCCTGAAGAGCAATGCCTTGTAAATCAATCATGTTCACAAAGTGTTTCAGGGCGAGAAGTGCATCGGATGAATTTACCCCTCCCCAGTTCAGCGGACACGAAATCTCCATTGTATAAAGTCCGGTATCGGCTACCTGGAACTCATAGAAACCAGATGCATCCGTTGTATCAGAACCAATTGCAAGACCATCCTTCAGTAAATGAATTAAGGTATTCGGAATCGGGGTCTCATATACATTATCATAAATCAAATGCCCTGAAAGACTTGATAATCCTCTTATTAGCACCATTTGTGTATCCGGGAGGCAGTTATATCCGCTGAAAATAAGCCATGCATAACCGGTATCTATTGTCGATACTGGAATCTGGAGGCTGGCTTGTCCGTTAATATCCGTGGTCGTGGTAGAAATCAAATTTGTACCCTGAATGAAAACAATCCGGATATCCGGCATCGGGTTAGTTCCATCATAAACATTCACCAGCAGCGAAGTATCATGAACAGAAATGGTATCAGGAAATGATTTCTGAAGGCTTAGGGGTTGATCCGTCCAAACCGGCATCACCGGATCACCAAGCACATTGCAGGTATAAACACACCAGCGTAATGCACCTTCTTCCCATTGTCCGGGTGCTGTAACCCAGGGAGCTGTTGCGATTTTCGATATCGTGTGTGCCATTCCGATCCGGTTCTCTTTATCGGAATACAAGGCATCCACAAATTCCCGGTGCAAATGTTCGGAAGGTCCTTCAGTCTGTCCTTCATTAAACCAGCCATATCGGGAATTCCCAACAAAGACATTGCAAAAACGCTGTATTGTCAGCATTTTCTCAGCAATGCAATCGCCAATATCAAAGGAAGCGCAATAACAGCCATGGGTGTAAACAGGCATGTACCCATGCGTAATTCCGTTTGTTTGTAAAAAAGCCGCATCTGTTACTGAGGAGGTGTACATCCGCATCAGGTATCCTGTATTGGCATGCCCCACGTGATGCAGGAAGGAATGCCCTTCATTGATTTTGGACAAGAGGGTTGTAACCGTCCAGGCTGCCGGCAGATCACGGTCATAAAGTGTTTCTTCATCATGTGCAGGCGGAATACCCTGGGTTGTATAACCATTATCCGAACGCAGACCGATCAGCAGATCCATAAAGTCGCCTCCCCAGGTCACAGGATTGTCCCATAGTTTCTCTCCCACCAGCAAAGGTTTTCGCAAATCCTGAATAACAGGATGTGTCTGATAAGTTAAGATCTTGTTAACCAGATTATTAAAATCGGTCATCGTACTCACGGGAAGCCGGCCTACAGAAAGTTCAGGAAGCAAATCCTCTTCGCCGGGTTCTCCCCAGAGATTATCGCCGTCGGTATTCCAGTTGCCATCAAGTGCAGCATAATATATATCGGCAGGAATCCCATTATCCGTATAAACGGAGGAAGACTGAACCATGCAATACAATCCTCTGACCGGCATTAATTCGGCATCTCCGGCAAGCAGAACATGGGTAATATTGTTATTCTGATATTCCTGCAGGATATAATTGCGGATGCGTTCCGGTGCATCAATTCCACTCACCTGGGTGATGATCGTATTCAGCGCTGTTATTTTACTCTTTAAACCCTGAATGAAATACAGATCTGTGAGCGCGGTGAAACTGTTGATAAACAAATCAGGCGTAATGATGAGCACGCTATAATCGTTGCTGTCGTTCAGAATCAGGGGATATAAATCGGTTACTTCAGGGTTCTGAGCCGATTTCTGAAGAATTTTTTTATCGGAGGCCGACAGCGAAAGAACAGGTGATGATTCAGAGGTCTCGGTTTCAATGATAACCCTGACTGTACGGAAATAGCTAAGTTTCTTTGTTGCAGGAATGTAACGTACCGGACTGAAGGTGGTCAGGGCAACAGGAACTCCCCTGAAATACTGGGTAGTCAATGTTCCCGATTTTTTAATTGGCAACGTTTCCTTCGAATTATATAGTTCAGGATTGAACGCCTGCTCATGTTTTTTAGCCTCCGAAACCGGGTATGGCGGTTGTTGCGGGTTGAGAATCACCTCCCGGTCAATCAGAATTTCATCCTCCCATTCAAAGCGGATACCGGCCGCCTTTTCTCCGGGTTGCAGAATCAGAGAAACTGCAGCAAATGGAATAGCCGGCCCTCCAATTGTTCCGTATTGATGGGTTCCGGGGAAACTGATTCGTTCAAAACGGCCGTCATTACTGAATTGTAAAGAATTGAAGGTGAAGGTTTTAACGATTTCTCCTCCTTTTGTCAGGAAAGAAAAGCAAAACAGAAATAGGATCAGGATCTGTTTCATTTTGTTATTGTTGAATCAAAACTTTCAGAATGCGCTCATGTGGCGGATTTCCGAAACGAAGATAATACATTCCTGCTTCTGTTTCAGGAAGATGTAAATCAATTTCATTTTTACCGCTTTGAATCCGGATCAATTGCTGATCGATTTCAAAACCGAGAGGATGTATAAAATGGAGGATGGTTTCTTCCGCTTTTTGTGCCGTTAATGAAAGTGTAAAGTGTGATTTTCCGGGGTTTGGACTGATACAGCAGTTTTCGAAGGCTGGTGATTCGGGAATTCCGACACAAAATGCTACATAGATGGAATCATACACGGTTCTGGAACAGCCATTTGATCCGGAAAACTGGTATTGAACCAGATTCCATGCATTTGCCAACCCGGCTGATGCAGTAAAAAGGTTGGTTGTTACATTCGTTCCGCTATATGTTCCCCCGGCAGGGCTGCCAATCAGGGTTGTTGCCTGGTTCTGACACAAGGTATCCGCTTGAGCACTTAAAGCAACAAGCGGGATGACATTTACTGTGACTGTCAGTGACCCGTTAAACGTTGTTGTCCCATCGCTTACCGTATAGAAATACGTTGTTGTTGAAGGGGGGCCGACTTTCGGATCGGGAACCAGCAGATTATTCAATCCGGCAGCCGGTGCCCACTGGTAGGTGTAATTCCCTGAACCTCCGCTGGCCATGATCATGAGCTGACTACTGTCTCCTTCACAGATCAGGGATGGGACAGCAACAGCAGTCGCCGTCATGATTTGAGATGGAACAAATACAGGCGGGAATGTTATCTGATCGATCCAGGCTGCATCGCTGCCACCCACGGCACCGGCATCTTTGATGTATCGCCACAAAAACGTGTGGTTGCCGGCAGATACCGGGTAACTTACTTTTCCCCAGGCTACCGTACCCGACCATTGATCTGCCACATTCCCATCGATTATAAATTTCAGATAGTCATAATCCTCCTCCGAAGATACTTTTCGGTAAAATGAAATCGTGTCGTTTGAAAGTACCTGAAAATTAGCCCATAAGTCAGTACTCTGATTGTGTCCGATTGCACCGGAGCGGGCACAATACGTGCCTTGATACGGATTGGAGGAAGTAATGGTCCAGGGAACAGTTCCTCCCATTGTCCAGTCAAATTGGGTAAACGTTCCGCTTTCCCAGGTTTCGGTTTGAAATCCGACAACAAAGTTCAGCATAAACAGATTGCTGTATGATCCTGAATTTGCGGCTACATCCAGCGAAATGCCGAATGAACTGCCCATGGGTGCTGCATTGTCGATGTGCATTACAAAGGAAGATGCCATGTTCTGGCCCTGTAGGATATCCCCGGCAATAAAAGCGGGATTCTGTATACTTACCCAGGCGGGTAGAGGGCTGAACAGTCCGGTAGTGGCTGTTGCCGTGAGGGTTCCGTTGTTCACCAGACTGTACTGAACCAGAATATCTTCTCCCGGATCGATATGTCCGTTGCCATTTCCGTTTTGTTCGGTAAAGCTATACGCAGCAAGAATCAGATAGGTGGCAGCGGGATGTGTGGGGGCAGTCAGTGCATCCAGGTCAAAACCGGCATCATTTCCGGTTGCAGACCCGTTGTTATCGTCGATTAGCTTGATATACCGGGCATTTATAATTCCGGAGCCATTGAAATCGAAGGTGGTTGTGCCATTCCCGTTTCCAATAAACATCCATGGGCCGGTAATGGATGATCCTGCGTATACAGCATATCCTTCGGGTGTTGCATCGCCTTCCGTAACCATGATGTCGGGGCCGGGTCCGTCAGGAATGTCATCTTGCATATCCAGAACGATCTCTCCTCCTTTACCCAGGCTGTAATTCACGTTATCCGGAGCGCCAATAGCAGCGGGAGTAAAGCCTTCATCACTAAAGTTATTCCCCGGAATCACACAGGAAATCACCTGATGGGCATATTGACCTGCCTGTGGACTTAGTTGAATATTGGTGATCACAGACCCGGTTCCGCCAACAACAATACCTGCTATTGTTTTGGGCTGATATCCATTGGCCACAATTTTCAGGGTATAGGCGCCAGGCAGGAGGTATTTATGATAATCACCTAGTTCGGGATCGGTATAAACAGGATACCCGTTATTGACAAAAACTGCGGCCCTGACCGGGAGTCCGGTTATGGAGTCGGTAATGATGCCTTCAATTCCTTTTCCGGCATCAGACATAATCTGAAGCATTGCCGGTTTGTTGAGTCCGTAATAGTAAAGAATGTCGCTTGCAGGGGGTTGTTTTTCCATACTCACTTCCAGCGACCAGGGTACAGTTCCCATCACACCATAAACAGCATCTTTTGTACTTCCATTTATTGCGTACATCCCCGTATATCCTTGTCCGTAGGGAATATTGGCATATCCTGATGTTGTTGCATAAACGCCGGCAAACTGGTTCATTGCAAGGAAATCCGGACAAAGGTCTGCCCGGTAACTCCAGGGGAAGGAAATATATTCTGTTCCTCCATGGTAGGATGTATACACCACAAACTGATGATCCCGCAGGAATTCAAAATCGGCTTTGGTTTCAGGCTGGCTGTATGCTGAGGGACTGTTTCCTTCGCCACCCCACATAAAGCCCCAGTCGCGGTTTACATCAACACCATTATCATTGTAGCGGCTGACACTAACTCTTCCGTCGGGATTAATGAGCGGAAACATCCATATTTCACGACTGTTGATCAGGTTGGTATACTGTGTATTGCTTCCATAGCCGAGTATCATTTCTCTGGCGAGACGAATAACCAGTTCAGGTCCCATCAGTTCGTCGCCATGAATTCCACCTTCAAAATATATTTCAGGTTCATTTTCATCGGCTGCAACATTATCGCTTATTTTGAGAATAGCCAGTTCGCGTCCACCGGCAGAGGTTCCCAATATTACTTTCTGGCAGATAGCCGGAAAAGACAGAGCAAGACTATCCATCAGAGTAATCATCTGAGGATATGAATAATAGGCATTATCGGTTTGCCAGAAAGTTCCTGCGAAGGCATTCAGGTCTGTCCGGAGAATTTCATATTTTAAGTTCAAAAGCTTTATTTGTTCAAGTTCATCGGGGATGACATAAAAAATCCCATTTGTGGAAAAAAAATCACCTTGTATTTTAAGGGATTTAAGTAACTGAATTTCAGATTGTTGTTTATACTGAACCCGTACTTCCATTTCTCCATCACGAAATCCCTGTGAAAACACCTGAACGGAGAAAACAAGGATAAAAATAAATACAGAAAAAAACCTCATGGCACCTGTTTTAAAAAGGAAAGACCCAAATCCGGCGGGTTCGTTGCCTGACAACGGACAACACCTTCTCTGCAAAGATATAGTGAAATGCGGATTCATGATTCTTAACACAGCGATAACTTGCCACCTAATCATAAATTTGTACATTTGCGGGAATTAATTGGTCGCAGATCCATCACCATGAAAAAACTCCGTATCACATCTTCCGGTTTTTGGATGTTTTTGGTTGCAGTACTCCTTGTACTCTCCTCATGCATACCGATGAAAAAGGTAAAATATCTTCAGGAAAAAGCCGCTACTGCATCCACTCAGACTACAAACTCTGCAGTCGGGAGTGATTATCAGGTCAGACCGGGTGACAACCTGTACATTCGTATTATTGGTCTGGATGACCGCGCGAATAACTATTTCAATGTCATTCCGGCTTCGAGTGCCACAACCTCCTCTGCCGGCGGAGATGCCGGTACGTATCTTCAGAGCTATACGGTGAATCCGGTTGGCAAAATTGAATTGCCAATTATAGGACCTTTGGTTGTTGCCGGGAAAAATCTGACCGAAGTAAAAGATATTATTCAGAAAGAAGTTGATGAATATCTGAAAGAATCTACGGTAATTGTCAAATTTGTCAGTTTTAATATAACAATACTTGGAGAAGTAAAACGCCCCGGGAAATTCCCTGTATATCAGGAAAAAATTAATATTCTGGAAGTTATTGGAATGGCAGGAGATCTCACAACTTTTGCGAACCGCTCAAAAATTATTCTGGTTCGCCAGAATGCCGATAAAACCATGCTGGTAAACATCGATGTTACCGACCGGAGAATCCTTCAGTCGGAATATTTTTATCTGAAACCCAACGACATACTTTATATTGAACCCCTTAAAGGCAGAACCTGGGCATTTGAAGCATTTCCCTATAGTCTGATCTTTTCGACCATAACAACCACACTGCTGATTTGGAACTTTTTTAAATAATTTATCCGGTGGAACAATTTCAGGAATTTCAAAAGGAAGAAACAGTCGATTTTAAAGCACTGTTGTTTAAGTTTTTGCACTACTGGTACTATTTTGCAATTGCTATAATGATTGCATTGGGTTCTGCCTATGTTTTCAATCGTTATGCCGAGCCCGTATACAAGGTAAGCTGTACTGTACTTGTGAAGGATGATAAAAATCCCGCATCCAGTCTGCTTCAGAACAGTGATTTGTTTTCCCCAAAAAAGAATATTCAGAATGAAATAGGAGTTTTGAAATCTTTTACCCTCGCACAGCGTACCGTGAGAGAAATGAATCTGACGATAACCTATTTCGGCGAAGGCCGGTTCCGGTATAAAGAACTTTATAATTCCAGTCCTTTTACTGTCGTTTTTGATTCTGCTTTTCCTCAACTGGTTAATGTTCCGGTTAATATCCGTATTCATTCCAAAGACAAATACAGTATTGAATTTGGTCAGGTTGAAACGGCCTGGTTATACAATTTCAGAGAAGATAAAGTAGTCGATCAGTTTTCGCTAAAAAAGAAGGTCACCAAAACACTGTTTTTTGGAGAAGTGTATCAGAATAAATATTTCTCCTTTAAAATTATCCTCAGCAAAAATTATGTTCAGGGCACGAGTGAACAACGCCGCTATAAATTTTATCTGAATACCGAAGACCAGCTCACCGGTCAGATGTGGGGGGTTGCTGTTGAACCGATTAACCGCGAAGCCTCTTTGCTGGCCATCACCTATAAAAACCAGAATCCGGGGAAAGCCATTGATTATGTCAATAAACTGGCTGATGTCTATATCAACCGCGATCTGGAAGAGAAAAATCAGAAAGCCAGCAATACCATTCGGTTTATCGACAGCCAGCTGATCGAAATTACCGATTCGCTTGGCAATGCAGAAGATAAACTTCAGGATTTCCGTACAGAAAACCGCATCATGGATGTATCGGCTGAAGCCAGTACCGTTTTTCAAAAGGTAAATGAACTCGAGAAACAGCGCGCAATGGAGCGCCTTAAAGGGAAGTACTTCAAATATCTGCTCGATTATATCCGCAAAAACAGGGAATTGAAAGATGAAATCGTGGCTCCGTCAGCCATGGGTATCGAAGATCCGATTCTGGCAACCCTGGTGAATTCGCTGAATTTACTGATCGTTGAAAAAGCACAGATTTCAATCAGTTCGACGGCAAAAAATCCCTATCTTGATGCCATGAACCAGAAGATCAGCCGCGCTTCGGATGCCTTGCTGCAGAATGTTCAGAATATCGTGAATATGTCGAATATCGGACTGCAGGATATCGATAACCGCATCGGACAGATCGAAGCCGAAGTGAACAAACTCCCGGGTACCGAACGTAAACTCATCAATATCAAACGTAAATTCGATATCAACAACAGAATTTATACCTACCTGCTCGAAAAACGGGCAGAAGCCGCCATTGCCAAAGCATCAACCATTTCCGATAATAAAGTCATCGACTATGCCCGGGGCGCTTCATTGGTATATCCTAAAAAGAGCCTGAATTATGCCATCGCTTTGCTTATTGCCCTTATAATCCCGATTCTGATTATTTATCTGCGCGATTACATGAATGATAAGATCATCGAAAAGAAAGATGTGGAACACCTTACCAATATTCCGATTGTAGGGCATGTGGTTCATAGCGATAAAGATACCCAGCTGGTTGTTTTCAATCATCCGAAGTCCTCGATTGCCGAGTCGTTCAGGTCGGTGAGAACCAACCTGCAATACATGGCAAAAGGGAAGGAAAAGTTTACCATTCTGGTCACCTCTACCATGGTTTCTGAAGGGAAAACATTCTCCTCCATGAACCTGGCATCCATTTATGCTCTTTATGGCAAAAAGACGATGCTGATGGGATTCGACTTGCGTAAACCCAAGATTTACAAGGATTTCGGACTCTCCAATTCTGCCGGGATCAGTTCCTACCTGATTGGTAAAAATAATCTTGACCAGATTATTCAGCCTTCTCCGGTCGAGAATCTGGATATTATCATGGCAGGGCCGATTCCGCCCAATCCTTCCGAACTTATCGCTTCAGACCGGACGAATGATCTGTTCCGTGAACTGAAAGAACGTTACGATTTTATCATCATCGACTCGCCGCCGGTTGGTCTGGTAACCGATTCCTTCCTCCTGACCAAATACTCGGATATCAACCTGTTTATCTGCCGCCAGCATTATACCAATAAGAAAATCTTTGGTTCGATTATCAAAGATGTGGAAAGCCGCAATATCCCCAATCTTGCCATCATGATCAATGATGTGAAAGTTGGCCGCGAAGGCTATGGCTATGGCTATGGTTATGGCTATGGTTACGGCTATGGTTACGGCTATGGATACGGATACGGTTATGGATATGGTTACGGGTATTATGCAGAAGATGCTGAACAAAAAAAGAAACCGAAAGGAATCAGACGATTTTTCAGGAAATCCTAATGGAAAGGTAACCAATTTTTTATATCATGTACGGACAATTTAAAGACTATCTGACGAAAGAACTGGATCGCATTAAAGCCGAAGGACTTTATAAAGAAGAGCGCATCCTCACTACACCACAAGGCGTACATATCAAGACCGACAAAGGGCTTGATGTTTTAAACTTTTGTGCCAACAACTACCTGGGTCTGTGTAATGATCCACGGGTCATGGCCGGATCCAATATGGCCTTTTTCCGCTGGGGATTTGGCATGGCATCCGTTCGCTTTATCTGCGGAACGCAACAGGTTCATAAAGATCTCGAGCGGAAACTGAGCGAATTTCTGGGAATGGAAGATACCATCCTCTTCTCTTCCGCATTTGATGCCAATGGCGGCGTTTTCGAACCACTGTTTGATGAGTATTCCGCTATTATTTCCGACGAACTCAACCATGCCTCCATTATCGACGGGGTCAGGGTGTGCAAGGCACAGCGCTATCGTTACAAAAACAACGATATGGCGGATCTGGAGGACAAACTGAAACAGGCTAAAAATGCCATGTTTAAAATCATTGTTACCGATGGCGTCTTCTCCATGGATGGAATTATTGCCTCTGTTGATAAGATTTGTGATCTGGCAGATAAATATGATGCCCTTGTTATGGTGGACGACTCTCATGCGACCGGATTTATGGGCCCGACCGGACGCGGAACACACGAATACCGCAATTGTATGGATCGGGTGGATATGATTTCTACTACATTCGGGAAAGCATTAGGCGGAGCTTCCGGTGGTTGTATTTCCGGAAGAAAAGAGATCGTTGAATTTCTGAGGCAACGTTCGCGCCCTTATTTATTCTCCAATTCACTGGCTCCTTCCATTACAGGCGCTACGCTGGAAGTGTTGAATATGTTATCGGAGAATGTTGATCTGATTGAAAAACTGAAAGAAAATACCAAACTTTTCCGCGAAGGGATTGAAAAAGCCGGATTCCGCATTGTTCCGGGTGTTCATCCGATTACACCGGTTTTGTTTGGTCATCTCCCTGACGATGCAAGAATTGCCCAGCAATTTGCTGCAGAACTTCTCGAAGAAGGTATTTATGTGATCGGATTTTCGTATCCTGTTGTCCCCAAAGGGCAGGCACGGATCCGGGTTCAGATCAGTGCCGCCCACAGCAAGGAAAATATCGAATTCGCCATCAAGAAATTTACCAAAGTCGGGAAAAAACTGGGCGCTATCTGATTTCAGAGTCCGGCAACCAGATCAACCAGGCGGATAAATTCGGCACGATAGCCTTCGGGATCTGTTCCCCGGGCATCACGTGCAATTTGTATCACTTCCGTTAATTCAGATTTTTTAGTGTGCTTACTTCCTTTTAATACCATGGCAAAGGAGGCCACTGCTGCCGCAAACCGCATGTTTTCGGAGGCTTTGCTAAATTCTGTATAGTCAGTTCCGATGGTTCTGGTGTTTAACAGACTTACTTCCGAACCCGGTTTTTTATAGCGGATTTTCAGGTTGAGCAGCTCTTTGCTTTTCTCGTTTTCCAGAGGTACCATAAAGGACTGATACCGCAGCGGGTCGGTCATCAGTACCTCCTCATATTGCTCTTCCCCGACTATCAGCTCATACAGGGCTGTTATGGTGCTGCCTGCCCCGATATCGCCGGCATCCTTGCGGTCGTTGTTGAAATCTTTGGCTGCCAGTGCTCGGTTCTCATAGCCGATCAGGCGGTAGGCCAGCACCTGTGCAGGATTGAACTCTATCTGTACCTTTACATCCTTGGCAACTGTGTATAACATGGCACTCAACTGTTCAACAAGCACTTTCCGAGCTTCCATGATGTTATCGATATAGGCATACATGCCGTTGCCATTGTCTGCCAGCTTCTCCATCTTTGAATCCTGCAGGTTGCCGGTACCAAAAGTCAGAACCGTCAGCCAGATTCCTTCATTGCGCAAAGACTCGACAAGGGAAACAATTTCAGGATCGCTTGAGGGACCTACATTGAAATCGCCGTCGGAGCAAAGTATGATCCGGTTGTTACCGTTCTTAAGATAATTTTTCCGGGCAACATCATACGCCAGTTTAAGGCCGGCACTTCCTGCTGTTGAACCGGTTGCAGTAAGCGAGTTAATCGCATCCATAATCCGTTGAGTCTGGCTACCCGATACCGGATGTAAACGGTATTCAGCGGTTTCGTTAAAACAAACTATGCTGATCTGATCTGCAGGGGATAATTGCTTGGTTAGCAATGCCATGGATCGTTTTACCAGCTCAATTTTATTGGGATCAGCCATGGATCCCGACCGATCGATCAGAAACACCAGGTTCGAGGGTTTCCGTTCCAGGGTATCAATATCTTCCGCCCGTATTCCTACCTGCAGTAAAAGGTTGTTGGGGTTCCACGGACAACGGCTCAGTTCGGTGGATATTCCAAAAGTTTCTCCCTTTTTCGGTGCCGGATAATTGTAGGTGAAATAATTGATCATTTCTTCTGTCCGGATAATCTCGGCCGGAGGACGCACTCCTGATAAGATGTACCGCCTTACATTGCTATAGGATGCAGGATCCATATCCAGCGAAAAGGTGGATAAAGGCTCCGATTTCACACTCACAAATTCCTGTTCGGGCCGACTGTCATAGGATTCAGTTCCCAAAACCAAAGCCGGTGGAGGCGGAGGTGTTTTCTTTTCCCGCTTCCACCGAGGAGCACTGTAACAACTGATTGCATTGTGCGGCAAGGAGTTACTCCCCCGAACCCGGATCCCGTCAACATACATAACAGTCCCTTCAACACGACCTCCCCGGACACTGCCGCGTTCCCCATCGGCAGAGAAAACACCCCCGACTGTGGTTGCTGCAGCATCGGCTGATCTGTTCGGCATTTTGGCTATTTCCTGACTGCTCACCGTTCCTCCGGTTGATGTCTTGTCCCGGGAAATCAGCGGAACCCTGTATTCAACAACCTCATAGGCCTCGAGCGAAACCGAGCTTGATTCCAGGGCAAAATCATAAAAGGTTATTTTATCGGAATTTATGACTAAGCCTTTGACCATTAAGTTTTTATAACCTACAAAACTAACTTTAACATCATATTTCCCGGGATTGAGCGGTCTTACCGTATAGTTCCCGTCATAATCAGAAGTAGCTCCGCCGATAACGACGCCTGCATCCTCCACAATAATATTGGCAAAGGGAATCGGACTGCTGTCCGCTTTATCGGTTATTTTTCCTTTGAGGGCTCCGGTTTGACCGAAACACAAGCCTGTTAACAATATCAATGCAGTTAACAGCTTGATAATGCGATGATTGTAAATTGTTTTCATGGCACATGAGTTTAGTGAGCTTTAAAGTTAATCCACACCTCTGGCCAGGTCAACTCCCAATCTGTTAACGGTATTGATTGATCAGGTAACGGT
>CAYLTH010000061.1:0-20240 GCA_964386485.1 uncultured Bacteroidales bacterium
TTCATTTCCATTAACAGTGGTACTTTTGCAGCTGCGCCAACCTCGGTTGCGCTGACATCAGCAGCATTCCCGATTGGTGGCACTATTAACCAATATACCATCGTCGCCCCCATTTCAGGAACATTCAATATCCCGACCGGAACCTATAAGAGCTTAACTGATAATGCAACAGGTCAGCCTGGTAGTCCGGGGATTTTCCAGATGATTAACAATTCTGCTCTGAATGGAGATATAACCATTATTATTGATGGAGATCTTGTTGAAACGGGCACCAATGCACTTAACCAATTTTCCGAAGTACTCCCTGGCAACTACACCATTTATATCAATTCAGATGGGACCAGCCGTACAATTTCACAGACTGTGGGTGGAATTGCCCTCCCGATGATCAACTTTAACGGAGCTGACCGTGTAACAATTGATGGTGGAGCTTCTAAAAATCTGACATTCCGGAATACGCATGCCACACCGGCAACAGCAAAGGCAGCAATCCAGTTTATCAATGGTGCAACCAGTAATATCCTTACAAATTGCAATATTGAAAGCAATGCATCTACTACAACCCAGGGGGCTGTATTAATTAGTACAGGAACGAATAGTGTAACAATTAGTGCTAATGCTATTCATGATGCTACTTTGGGTACACCGGGTAGTCCTTCAACAGGTATCTATTCTGGTTCAGCCACTAACACACTGACTATCAGCAACAACAGTGTATACAACTTTACTGGAACGGGCATTTACCTGTTTACAGCAGCCGATGCATGTACGATAAGCGGTAATAGTCTTTATAATACAGCAACCCCTTCAACTACCCAAACCGGTATCTACCTGGGGGCAGGTAACAACCACAGTGTTACTGGAAACTTTATTGGCGGACAGGCCGCAAGTTGTGGTGGTTCAGCATGGACGAACAGCGGTGCAATTACCTTTACCGGAATTTATTCTACCGGGAGTTCAACAACTGCGAATACCATTTCCAACAATACGATCCAAAACATTTCCCTTTCAAATATATTAAATGCCCCATTTATTGGCATTAACCTTTTCGGAGGGAAAGCAGTTGCTTCAAACAATTTAATCGGTCATACCACAACTGCCGGTAGTATTAATATTGCCGGAACTGCAACAACCATTGGCATCAACTCTGTTAATGCAGATATTACTACAATACATGCCAACACATTAGCCAATATTACACAATCCTCCTCTGGTTCTGCAAGTTACTTTGACGGGATCTGGGTCGCAGGTGCCGCCAACAAAACCATCAGTAATAATAAAATATACAAATGCGGTCCCACTTCCGCTTCTACCGGAACAAATAGTACCGTTGGTATCTATATTCCGGGCACTGCAGGTACTCAGACCTATACCGTCGTCAACAACATGATTAGTCTGGGATATGGTATCTCCAACAATCATGGGATAATGGGTATCGACAATGCGGCAAGTACAAACAACATCATTCTTTCGTATTTCAATTCCATTTCGATCGGTGGAACCGGAACAGGTTCATCGGCTAGTTATGCCTACTTAAAACGAACCAATACAAACGAAACCCTGCTGAATAATAACTTCCAGAACGACCGTTCGGGAGGTACCGGCAAACATTATGCAATCGGAAGTACAAATACGAGCGGAACGATGTCCTCAAATTACAACAATCTGATAGCAACAGGTGCAGTTGGCGGAAATACCGGTATCTACAGTTCAACCGTTTGCTTATTACTGGCTGACTGGAGAACGGCTTCTTCCAGAGACGCGAATAGTGTTTCAGCAGTAACCACTTTCACTGATATCCCTAATGCAGATCTGCATGCATCCATTGCGAACGACTGTCATCTTGATGGCACAGGTACGGATGTTTCAGGTTTCACTACTGATTTTGACGGACAAACCCGCACCAGTCCTCCGGATATCGGAGCAGATGAATTTACAGGGACCATCCCTCCTGTTGCTGTTTCAGGTGGCAATCAACAGATTTGTTTCGGCACAGCTACTCCTGATCTTACTGCTTCCGGAACAGGAACCATTAAATGGTATAGTAATCCGGGTTTAACAACGCTGGCATATACCGGAGCAACTTATGTGACCGGTTTGACCGCCGCAGGCATTTACACCTACTACGTTACCAATAATTTCGGCAATTGTGCCAGTGCACCAATTACCATAACCCTTACGATTGATGCCACTACCGTTGGTGGTAGTGTTGGTACAAGTCATGCTGTTTGTTATGGAACAGATGGTGGTACACTCACATTATCCGGACATACCGGTGCTGTTGTTCGTTGGGAATACTCGACAGATGCAGGTTTCAGCTGGACACCCATCGTGAATACCACCACAACACATGCAGTTGGAAATCTCACTCAGGAAACACAATTCAGAGCTGTTGTTCTAAATGGCCTCTGTCTTGAAGTGGCCAGTAATCCGGCAACCCTGACAATCAATCCGTTACCCACCCCAACTGCTTCATCAAACAGCCCGAGATGTGTGTATACAGCCATCGAACTTACAGCATTACCAGATGGTCTTGTTTCTTATGAATGGTCTGGCCCCGGAGGATTTACCGCATTTACGCAGAATGCAAGTCCTGGTTTTGCTCAGCTTGCAATTGCCGGAGATTATACAGTTACAGTAACAGATGCAAACGGATGTACTGCCACTTCTTCGACGAATGTTGTCGTTAATCCTTTACCTGGTGATTTTGCTGTAAGTGGAAGTGAACCCTATTGTTTCGGTACACCAGGTTATCCTGTTACACTTTCCGGATCAGAAGTTGGTGTCACGTATGAATTATACAAAAACGCTATTGCTACCGGGAATACAAAACCCGGAACAGGTGCTCCTTTAGTATGGGGCAATTGCTTATTCGGTGATTATACCGTTTTAGCTAAAATGAACGGAACCTTATGCGAAAACTGGATGATCGGATCAGCTCAAATCACTGAAGATCCACCAATTAGTGCAATTGTAAGTCCGGATCCGGCTTACAATCAGATCAATACGGGTCTTACACTTCATGGAAATCCTTCCGGTGGAACAGGTGTTTTCTCAACACACGCCTGGACAGGTGCAACTACATATTTGAACAATACAGGTATTGAAGGCCCGGTATTTACAGGTACTTCAACAGGAAACTTCATCCTGACTTACACTGTTACCGACGATCATGGATGTACTGCCAGTGATCAGATCTCAGTTGCCGTTTCTAATCCACCGGCTAATCCTGTTATGCCGGGTCAGGTACGTTGCGGAACGGGCACATTATTAATGACAGCAACCGTTGGTGTTGGTGGTGATGCAGTTCAGTTCTCTCTGGATGGTGCAGCCGTTGCATCAACTGATAATATTGCGCCGTTTGAATATACAACACCTTCTGTAACACAGGGAACAACCACTACTATCTATGCAAGGTCAATCAATACAACAACCGGCTTTGTTAGTTCCTGGATGAATGCAGGTGCTCAGGCTGATCTTCCAACTGTTGGCGGCACTGCAGGCCCGGTCGCTGCAACTATTTGCAACAATGCTTCAACAAGCATCAATCTGAACGGTCAGACAGGCAATGTCCTCTATTGGGAACGCAACTTTAATGGAGGTACATGGACAGGAATCGGAAATGCCGGACTGACAAGCATCAATTCAGGTTCATTAACTCCGATCGGCACTTATGGGTTCCGCGCTGTCGTTCAGAATGGAGTTTGTTCAATAGTAAACTCTGTACCTGCCTATGTCCTTGTTAATCAAGTTGTAGCCAGTGCAGTTGTTTCCAATGTATTTTGCAATGGCGGATCAAACGGAGCTATCAATCTGACAGAATCCGGAGGAACTGCTCCTTACACCTGGTTGTGGTCGAATAGTCAAACTACACAGGATATCAGTGGTTTAACCGCTGGGATTTATACTGTAGTTGTGACTGATGCCCTGGGATGTACAGGTACAAACGGATGGACAGTCGGCGAACCCAATCTTCTTACTGTTTCAGCCATTGTTAATCCGGTTTCATGTTTTAATGGATCAACCGGAACAATTAATATTACCGTAGCTGGTGGTACAGCTCCCTTTACTTACAGCTGGTCCAACTCTGCCGTTAGCGAAGATATCAACGGCTTAACTACAGGAACGTATGGTGTTACTGTTACCGATTTCCTTGGATGTACAGCAACAGGTTCCTGGCTTGTAACACAGCCTGCAGCAGGCATTTCATCTTCTGCCTCTGTTACAAATATTTTATGTTTTAATGGTACAAACGGTGCCATCGACATGAGTGTTGCAGGTGGAACTCCCGGATATACCTACCTTTGGTCAAATGGCAGTACTAACCAGGATTTAACAGGAGTAATTGCAGGTACATATTTTGTAACAATTACCGACTCGAAATCCTGTATTTTACATTCTGATTATCTCGTTACCCAGCCTCCTCTGCTAAATGTTAATGCTTTTGTTGGCAACGTTACAGTTCCTGGCGGAAATAACGGGTATATAAACCTTACGCCAATTGGCGGAACACCCGGTTATTCTTACCATTGGTCAAATAACTCATCCAATCAGAATTTATCAAACCTTCTATCCGGACTGTATCTGGTAACCATCACAGACCAAAACCTGTGTACAAAAACTGCTTCCTACCTTGTAACCGAACCCAATCAGATTAACGTTAACTCAATTATTATAGATCCAACCTGTTATGGTGGTTCAAACGGTTCAATCGATCTCAGTATCAGCGGAGGTACTTCTCCCTACTCATATATATGGTCAAACGGTGCTGTTACGGAAGACATTTCCGGTATTGGATCCGGTTTCTATACCATAACTATTACTGACTTTATGGGTGCTATCAAACCTGTCAACTTTATTGTTTCATCACCGCCAGCAATTGCAGGTAGTGTTTTGGTGACAAGCAATGTATGTTATGGTGGTTCAATCGGAGCCATTAACCTGACCACTTCAGGTGGGGTTGGGCCATATACTTATAGTTGGTCTACCGGAGCTTCAACCCAGGATATCTCAGGACTTCCTGCTGGTTATTATACTGTTACTGTAACTGATGCCAACCTGTGCACCTATATTCACGGCTGGAATGTTAACCAACCTGCAGGACCGATTACCTTCAATCCTCAGACGGTTAACATCAGTTGTTATGGCGGCAATAACGGATCAATCAATTTGAATACTCTTTTTGGAACTGCACCTTACACCTATCTATGGTCAAACGGAGCAACGACTGAAATCAACAATGGATTAACTGCCGGAACCTATTCAGTTACGGTAACGGATGTAAATTCCTGTTCCAAAACAGATTCATGGACGCTGACTCAGCCTGCTAATCCGGTTTCTGTAATTGCAAGTAGTGTGAATGCCAATTGCAATGGCGGAGCCAGTGGTATTCTCAATGCAGTTGCCACCGGAGGTACAGCTCCATACAGTTATTTATGGTCCAACGGATTAAATGGCGCTTATCAGACAGGTATACCCGCAGGTACATACACTGTAACTGTTACAGATTTCAAAGGATGTACAGCAACTTCTGTAACTTCTATCGGACAACCAACAGCAATTATGCTCACAGTTAATTCAACAAATGTGAGTTGTAATGGCGGAAACAACGGAACGATCAGTGTTACCCCATCTGGCGGTTTACCACCATATACTTATACCTGGTCGAATGCTACCTATAATAGCACTGTAAATAATTTGCTGCCAGGATCTTATACTGTTACTGTTTCGGATGCCAATTTCTGTCCAAAAATCCAAACTGTTACCCTTACTCAGCCATCTGCCCTGACTATGTCTGCGGCCCTGACTAATGTACTCTGTAACGGAGCTGCCACTGGTAAAATAATCCTGACACCGGCAGGTGGAGTTGGACCCTATACCTATCTTTGGTCAAACGGAGCCGTTTCCAAAGACCTGATCGGAATAACTTCCGGCACATATCAGGTAACAGTAACGGATGCCAATTTATGTATAAAAACCGGGAATTGGACCATTACTCAGGCTACACAAATCCTCAGTACTGTTGTTCAGACTGATGTAAACTGTAATGGAGGCAACAATGGAGCACTTGATCTTAGTGTAAGCGGTGGGGTTTCTCCATATACCTATCTTTGGTCAACAGGTGCAACATCTCAGGATATCGGAACACTGATTGCCGGAACATATACGGTAACCATTACCGATGCAAATCTTTGTCCAAAAATCAGCAGCTGGACTATTACGCAACCCAATGTTATCAATCCGACAGCGCTAACCACTGCAGTCAGTTGTTTCGGCGGAGCAAATGGTTCAATCAACGTAACTGTAACAGGCGGAGTCGGACCATACACGTATCTGTGGTCAAACGGTTCATCTTCTAATCCGCTTACAGGCCTTATCGCAGCTACCTATTCCGTTACCGTAACAGATGCAAACCTTTGCACTATGGTCAGGAACTGGACTGTAACTCAACCAGCTAATCCTCTCGAAATTTCAGCCGTTTCGTCGCCCGTTTTATGCTTTGGTGCTCAGACAGGCTCTTTGGATTTAAGCGTCAATGGAGGAACACCCGGATACACTTATCTCTGGTCAAACGGAGCAACTACCCAGGATATTTCTAATTTACCTGCTGGAAATTACAGCGTTACAGTAACTGACAACAATGGATGTTACGCAATAAATTCATGGAATGTTACCCAACCTGCAAATGCACTTAGTGCAGCAGCCGGTCTCACCCATGTTTTGTGCTTTGGAGGAAATAATGGGGCTGTTAACATTACAGTTACCGGTGGAACTTCACCGTATTCCTATTCATGGTCCAACGGTTCACTCAATGAAGACATTAACACTCTGATCAGTGGGAATTATACTGTCACTGTAACTGATGCCAGCCAATGTGTCCTTATCCGCACGTATACGATTAATCAACCACTTAATCCTTTGGCAACATCTGCTCTGATGTCTCCGGTTTTATGCTTTGGCGGAAACACCGGAAGTATAAATTTAAGCGTAAGCGGAGGAACACCAAACTACACATTCTTATGGTCAAACGGAGCAGTTACTGAAGATATTTCCGGCCTGATTGCAGGAACCTATTCTGTTACTGTGACCGATGCCAATGGCTGTATCACAACAGATTCAAAAACGGTTACCCAACCAACAGCAGCCATTGCGCTTAGTCCTGCTATAAATAATGTGTCTTGTTTTGGAGGTTCAAACGGATCAATAATCCTTACTGTTTCCGGAGGTACACCTGCCTATACCTACTTATGGTCTAACGGTGCCGTCACCAAGGATATAAACACTTTGTCAAATGGATCTTATTCCGTAACAGTTACGGATGCAAACGGATGCGTAAAAACACAAAGTTTTGCGGTTACCCAGCCCGCTGCGGCTCTCTCAGCCTCAGCTGTTGTTTCTCCCGTTTTATGTTACAACGGGAATACCGGGTCAATCAATCTTACTCCGGCTGGTGGTACAAGTCCGTACACCTTCCTGTGGTCAAATGCTGCAACTACTGAAGACATTTCAGGACTCAGTGCCATTGCCTATACTGTTACAATCACCGATTCCAAAGCTTGTACAAAAGTTAGTTCATGGACAGTTAGTCAACCTGCAGCAGTTTTAAATGTAACTGGTGCACTGACCCATGTTTTGTGCAATGGAGCCAGCACAGGCAGCATAATACAAACGCCTGTAGGTGGTACTTCTCCATATACTTATTTATGGTCAGGCGGTATTACTACAAAAGACAGAACCGGCATCGCTGCCGGCACTTATGCCGTAACAGTTACGGATGCAAATGGATGTACAAAAACAGCCAGTTATACCCTGAACCAGCCATCTCTCCTGAATGCTACCGGTATTGTTACCAATGTAAACTGTTCAGGTCAAAGCAATGGAGCCATTAATGTAACCACATCCGGGGGCACAAGTCCATACACCTGGTTATGGAGTGACAATAATCTGCAGGAAGATCGTAGTGGTCTGTTGCCTGGCAATTATTCGGTAACAATTACTGACAACAACAACTGTCCAATTACCAGATCATTCAGTGTATCAACTAATTACACAACCCCTGTTGTCACGATGTCAATCCCATACCAGCAGGTTTGTTCAGGTGGTCTGAGTTCTGAAGTTCTGTTCTCATCTGATGTACCAGGCACAACCTATTCATGGACAAGTTCTCCAAATATTGTTTTATCAGGATTTATTCCGGGTGGTACCGGAAATATCCCGGAACAAACAATCAATAACAGCGGACCTGTGAATTCTTCCATTACCTACACCATAATACCAACTGCCAATGGATGTCAGGGAACTCCGGTTAACCATACTATAACTGTTTATCCGCTGCCAACTGCATCGATCAATGGTTCAGCAACAATTTGCACAGGAAGCTCTGCTCAACTGATGATCAATCTTACAGGAAACGGACCATGGACACTGACTTATAATAATGGTGTTTCCAACATCTCAATTCCAAACATTACAACGAGTCCATACATTATGAATGTCAGTCCTTTGGCTTCAACTACCTATACCTTGTTGAGCGTAAGAGACATCCACAATTGTTTTGGGCAAATCGTTCAACCTGCTGCCACCATCACAGTGGTGCCTAAACCAACTGTCAGTTTATCAGGAAATGCAAGTATTTGCTATGGGGAATCAACTCTGGTTAATTTCAATCTTACAGGCACTCCTCCATGGAATCTTACCTGGTCTGACGGATCTTTACATCAGATAACAGGTATCCTGACTACACCTTACAGTTTGTCAATTATGCCTGCTGTTTCAACAACAATAAGTGTTACAGCACTAAGTGACTCCCATTGTACAGGTGTTAACTTTGGCAGTCCGGTTAGTGTATTGGTTAAATCACTCCCATCCGCTGTTTTAAGTGGTTCACAGTCAGTATGCCCGGGTCAGCCGGCATTGCTCTCTGTTCAGTTTACCGGAATAGCTCCATGGTCAATATCCTATACAAATGGAGCCTCTGTTGTGACGGTTAACAACATTTTAACTCCAGCTTATACCTTCAGCGTAAACCCAACTCTCAGTACTACCTATTCATTGATTTCTGTTAATGATGCCAATTGTTCAGGAACAGTTTCCGGATCAGCCCAGGTGGTGATAAATACACTCCCGGGTGCAAGTTTAAGTGGTTCTGCTCAGATTTGCGCCGGATCTCCATTGACCCTAACAGTCAATTTTACAGGTACCGGACCATGGACATTTACCTGGTTTAATGGAGCAAGTCATACTGTTACAAATGTGATGAGCAATCCATACTCATTTACAACTACGCCTGTTGCAAACACAACCTATTCAATTACAGCTGTTAGTGATGCATATTGTTCAGGAACCAATTTTGGACAACCATTAAGTGTTGTGGTAAAACCTCTGCCAACCGCAAAGATTCTCAATTCATTAAGTATCTGTCCGGGCAGCAATGCTGTTCTGACTATTCAGCTAACGGGTACAGCTCCCTGGTCTGTCACCATTAATGACGGAGCATCTACAACGATTTCAGGTATTACTACGAATTCCTTCTCTTACACAGTTAGTCCTGTTGCCACAACAACGTACAACTTGTTGTCCGTTACAGATGCCAATTGTCAGGGTACTATTATTGGAAACCCGGCTACTGTCAGTATTTATCCTTTACCAGTCCTTAATACTGCTGGCATCAATCAAAGTAATACACTTTGTTCAGGGGGTGTCATGACATTTGCAGCCCAATTCACAAGCGGGACTCCACCATTTACACTGAATTATCTGAATCATCAGAATATGCCGGTTAATGTCACAAATCTCAGTGAAGGCAGCCTTGTCTCAATAGTACCACCGATTACTCAGGGAGCATACACCTACAATCTTGTGAGTATTACAGATGCGAACGGTTGTGTCGGACAAATTAATTATCCGTTTGTCCTGATGGTATTTCCGGAACCAATTGCAATTGCAGGCCCTGACCTCTCTGTTAACCTTGGAAATTCAGTTATCCTGAATGGTATGGCATTCGGTGGCACTGCTCCTTATCAGTTCTTATGGAATCCACCGGTTTATTTAAGCAACCCGGGTATTGCCAATCCTGAATGTACTCCGCTGGCATCAACCCCGTACACCCTGACTGTAATCGATTTCAACGGATGTATCGGAACTGACGCAATGACAGTTAATGTTACAAATGCACTTGCTTCGATATACGGTACTGTTTCTTATGCCAATACTGACAATTCGCCATTAAGCCCTGTTAAAGTGTATGTCAGAAATACACAAAATGTCGCAGTGGATTCAACGGTTACAAACTCCTCCGGATTTTATTCCTTTGCTAACCTGCCTTCAGGAAATTATCACCTTGATGTTGTTAGCTTTAAACTGCCAGGGGGTATCAATTCAACAGATGCAATGCTTGTAATCTCTCATTTTGCACAAATGCAGGTTTTAACCGGACTTTACTACAAAGCAGGGGATGTCGATGGAAATCACATTCTGAACTCAATAGACGCCTTGCTGATCGCCCGTTATTTCACAAATAGCATTATTTCTTTCCCTGCCGGACAATGGATTTTTGACCAGGTTAACTTTGCTATACCAACGCTCAATTCCTTGCGTAATGTAAACGGATTGTGTTACGGAGATGTAAATGGCTCGTATGAACCATCTGTAAAAGCCGAACCGGAAATCAATTTATTCCTGGATGGAAAAATTCAGGCAAATCAATCCGAAACTATTGATATTCCCGTTTCTGCAGAAACCAGCCTGCAAACCAATGCAATCTCTTTGATAATTGAATATCCTCAAACCAAAATGAATATTGAGGATGTAATAATTCCAAATTCAAAAGAGCCTGTACTTTGGTCAGCTATAGATGGTGTTCTCAGGGTAGCCTGGTATAGCCTGAATGGAATGTTGGTAAATCAGGGCGATCCCGTTGTTACGATCCGGATTAAACCCGGAGCATCATTGGATGAGCCTTATCTGATCAGTTCCGGGAATTCTGAATTTGCAGGCATTTTAGGTGATGTGTCACATAATGTTAAGCTACGTTATCCGGCAATTCAGATAACCAATGAAGAAATTCAACTGAATTCTCTTTACCCTGTTCCTTCAAACGACCAGATTACCATTGAATTAAACCTTAATCAGGCAAAATCAGTTGTATTTGAAATCTACACCAATACGGGTGAACTGGTTTCTACAGTACTTCATCCGATGGCGGAAAAAGGTCTGAATTCTGTTACACTGGATTTAAGCACCTTACCGGCCGGTTCGTACATTTGTGCAATCCGGACAGAAGATCAGGTATTTTCTCAAACAGTAATCAGGAGAAAACTATTGATAATCAGGTAATTTTTGAAAAAGGAGGCTGTTATTAAATACAGCCTCCTTTTTTATGAATATTTTTGTTTTGTTAAAAAAATCATTACTTTTGCACCCGATTTAAAAATTATCCATCTAAAGAAAGAGAGTAAATCACTATGATTATTATTCCTGTTAAAGAAGGTGAAAACATTGACAGGGCACTGAAGCGCCTGAAAAGAAAATTCGAAAAAACCGGTGTTGTTAAAGAACTCCGTGAACGTCAGAAGTTTACCAAACCGTCTGTAAAACATAGAGAAGCTATTCAGAAAGCAATTTATATTCAACAGCTTCAGTCGGCAAGCGACAATAGTTAATCGCAGTTTATATAGCGTTGATAAAAAATTGTGGAGAAACTTGCTTTCTTCACAATTTTTTATTATAATTACCGACGCTAACAACGTAGGGATTAAATTCACTGGGATGACTGAGCGCGAGCAATTTATCCATTATTTACGTTATGAAAAACGCTATTCTTCTCATACGGTATTGGCCTATGAAAAGGATCTTGAGCAATTATCTGAATTCCTGACTGAAGAATATAGCCTGACGAATCTCCCCGAAGTAACTTCCGGTATGATACGTTCGTGGATGGTTGACCAGGTTGATAAACAGCACAGCAACCGCACCATCAATCGAAAACTTTCAACTTTTAAAGCGTTTTTTCGCTATTTAAAAAAAGAGGAAATAATTTCTGAGAGTCCACTTATAAAGGTTCAATCACCAAAAATTCCAAAAAGGCTTCCTACTTTTCTTGAAGAGAGCAAAATGGACTTGCTGTTCACAGAAGGACTATTTACCCAGGACTTCAAAGGAATCAGGGATTTTATTGCCATAAACCTTTTCTATTCCAGTGGAATGCGTTTATCAGAGCTAATCAACCTTAAAGAAAGAGACATCGATTATAACCGGATGACGTTGAAAGTATTAGGTAAAAGGAATAAAGAACGTTATATTCCCATTGGACCGGTTTTGAAAAAAAATCTGGAAGAGTACCTGCAACTGAAACATAATGAATTTCCGGTTGTTGATACGAAAGAGGATTTTCTGATCGTTACGGAATCTGGGAAAAAAGCTTACCCTAAATTGATTTACCGTATAGTTCATACATATCTTTCAGGAGTGACAACACAGGAGAAAAGGAGTCCTCATGTTTTGCGTCACACATTTGCTACACATATGTTAAACAATGGAGCAGACCTGAATGCAATAAAAGAAATTCTTGGACATGCCAACCTTTCGGCAACACAGGTTTATACCCACAACACAATTGAAAAATTAAAAAAAGTATACAAACAGGCCCATCCAAAGGCCTAAAAAAGGAGGACAAATGAAAGTAAACATTAACCCTGTTCATTTTAAAGCAGACCAAAAGCTCGAAGAATTCATTATCGACAAAGTTGGTAAACTGAATCAGTATTTTGAAGGAGTTATAAGTGGTGATGTAACACTCAAACTCGACAGCAATGATAAGGTGAAAGATAAGATCGCTGAAGTGCGCTTAATTATAAAAGGAAACGATCTTTTTGCAAAAAAGAGCAGTAAATCGTTTGAAGATGCCATTGATCAATCCGTAGAAGCCCTCCGTAAACAAGTTAACAAACACAAAGACAAGGTGAAAGGCCTTTAAATATTTTTTTCAAAAAAAGTTTGTTAGTATTCAAATTTTAAGTATTTTTGCAGTCCCTTTTTCAGATATGGTAAACTGAGTAATCAGGGAGCCTTGAAGAAATAAGTTGCCGATGTAGCTCAGCTGGCCAGAGCAGCTGATTTGTAATCAGCTGGTCGGCGGTTCGAATCCGTCCATCGGCTCACGTTCTTTAAAAGAGTAAAAAAATAATGGGGAGATACCAGAGCGGTCAAATGGGGCAGACTGTAAATCTGTTGGCGCAGCCTTCGGAGGTTCGAATCCTCCTCTCCCCACATTATTTTATTATGCGGAAGTAGCTCATTTGGTAGAGCGACAGCCTTCCAAGCTGTAGGTGGCGGGTTCGAGCCCCGTTTTCCGCTCCAAAAGCCGATGTAGCTCAGGGGTAGAGCACTTCCTTGGTAAGGAAGGGGTCATGAGTTCAATTCTCATCATTGGCTCAAGTAAGTAAGAACACATTGTGTAAACATTAATAATTAATCAAAATGGCAAAAGAAAAATTCGTTCGTAGCAAGCCACACGTAAACGTCGGAACGATTGGTCACATCGACCACGGTAAGACCACTTTAACTGCAGCTATCACCCTCGTATTAGCTGACAAGGGCTTATCTGAATACAGGTCTTTCGATTCTATCGATAATGCACCTGAAGAAAAGGAAAGAGGTATTACAATTAACACTGCTCACATCGAGTATCAGACAGCCAACCGCCACTATGCGCACGTTGATTGTCCGGGTCACGCCGACTATATCAAGAATATGGTTACGGGTGCCGCTCAGATGGACGGTGCTATTATCGTTGTGGCAGCAACCGACGGTCCGATGCCACAAACACGTGAGCACATTCTGCTCGCTCGTCAGGTTGGTGTTCCCAAGCTGGTTGTATTTATGAACAAAGTTGACTTGGTTGACGATGAAGAATTGCTCGACCTCGTTGAAATGGAAATCAGAGAATTGCTTACATTCTACGGTTTTGATGGTGATACTACTCCTGTTATTCGTGGATCTGCATTAGGCGGACTCAACAAAGAACCGGTTTGGGTAGACAAAATCATGGAACTCATGGATGCAGTTGATACCTATATCCCACTGCCAATCCGCGCAGTTGATAAGGACTTCCTCATGCCAGTTGAAGACGTATTCTCGATCACAGGTCGTGGTACAGTTGCTACCGGAAGAATTGAAACCGGTGTTATCAACTCAGGAGATCCTGTTGAAATCATTGGTATGGGTGCTGAAAAACTGAAATCAGTGGTTACAGGTGTGGAAATGTTCCGCAAAATCCTTGACCGTGGTGAAGCTGGTGACAACACCGGTCTGCTCCTCCGTGGTATTGACAAAGACGAAATTCGTCGTGGTATGGTTATTATCAAACCAGGTTCAGTGAAACCACACAAACATTTCAAAGCTGAAGTGTATATCCTGAAAAAAGAAGAAGGTGGACGTCATACTCCATTCCATAACAAATACCGTCCTCAGTTCTATTTCAGAACAACTGACGTTACCGGTGAAATTACCCTCCCGGCTGGTGTGGAAATGATCATGCCTGGTGATAACCTCACCATCGAAGTTATGCTGATCAATCAGATCGCTATGAACCTCAATCTCCGTTTTGCTATCCGCGAAGGTGGCAGAACAGTTGGTGCAGGTCAGGTGACTGAGATGCTCGATTAATTCTTTCGATATTAATGAAACGGGAAAGGTGTCCCGGCAAAAGCCGGGACGCCTTTGTCTACAAATAGAGATTTGATAATACGGGTGTAGCTCAATTGGTAGAGTGGCGGTCTCCAAAACCGTAGGCTGTGGGTTCGACTCCTACCACCCGTGCAAAATATTAGTAACTATGGCAGCTCTACAGAAAATTAAAATGTATGCCCAGGACAGTTATGACGAACTGATGCACAAAGTGTCATGGCCGACCTGGAGCGAATTGCAAGGCAGTGCAATAGTGGTATCCATTGCTTCCCTATTAATCGCAGTCGTCGTTTACATGATGGATCTCGCTTTTGGACAATTGCTCGGACAATTCTACAAACTTTTCTAGGCATTCTAAACCTTAGCCTAATATTTAATTGTTTGATTTACAACCCTACCTGGGATCCAAAAACGACATGACTGATTCAACGAAAAAATGGTATGTTATCCGGGCAATCAGCGGTAATGAAAAAAAGGTAAAACAATACCTTGAAAATGAAATTAACCGCCTGAACCTTCAAGACTATATTAGTCAGGTTCTAATCCCAATGGAAAAATTTTACCAAATCCGGAATGGAAAAAAAGTGAGCAAGGAAAGAAATTACTTTCCCGGATACATCATCATCGAGGCTATCCTCGAAGGAGAAATCCCGCACACAATTAAAAGCATCCCCGGCGTTCTCGGTTTTTTAGGAACCAAAGGCGAGCCTATACCTCTCAGGCCGTCTGAAGTAAACAGGATTCTTGGAAAGGTTGATGAACTTTCTGAACGTGGCGAAGAAATGGCTATCCCTTATATCGTTGGCGAAACCGTCACGGTAATAGACGGCCCTTTCAACAGCTTCAGCGGTGTGATAGAGGAAATTAATGAAGAAAAGAAAAAGCTGAAAGTAATGGTGAAAATCTTCGGCAGAAAAACCCCTCTTGAACTGGGTTTTATGCAAGTCGCCAAAGAATAGGAAAATCAACAATTGTTTTTATTTATAAACCTAATAACGTAATTCAAAAATGGCAAAAGAAGTTGCTGGACTGATCAAGTTGCAGATCAAAGGCGGCGCTGCCAACCCTTCTCCACCTGTTGGACCTGCTCTCGGAGCAAAAGGTGTAAACATCATGGAGTTCTGTAAACAGTTTAACGCCCGTACACAGGACCAGGCAGGAAAAGTTACTCCTGTCATTATTACTGTTTTCAAGGACAAATCCTTTGAGTTTATTATCAAAACGCCTCCCGTAGCAGTGCAGTTGATGGAAGCCGCCAGTATCAAAAAAGGTTCTCCGGAACCTAACCGCAACAAAGTAGGATCGGTAACCTGGGACCAGGTCAAGACGATTGCTGAGATCAAAATGAATGACCTCAATGCTTTCACTCTTGACTCGGCCATGAATATGGTTGCTGGTACTGCCAGAAGCATGGGCCTCACTATTCAGGGAGATAATCCATTTGCCGGTACAAATGCATAGTAGTTTCACTTATTAATAGCCTAAAACAAAAAACTAAACATGGCAAAGCTTACAAAAAATCAAAAAGCTGTAGCAGGTTTGTTCGATAAGGACAATGCCTACGCCTTGCCCGAGGCTGTAAAGATTGTGAAACAAATCACAAAAGCGAAATTTGACGCATCTGTTGACATTGATATTCGCCTGGGTGTAGACCCGCGAAAAGCAAACCAGATGGTCAGAGGAACCGTTACCCTGCCTCACGGCACCGGGAAAACGATCCGCGTTTTAGTTCTTTGCACTCCGGATAAAGAAGAGGAAGCCAAAGCTGCCGGTGCCGACTTTGTTGGTCTGGATGATTATATCCAGAAAATCAAAGAAGGCTGGACTGACGTTGACGTGGTTATTACCATGCCCAGCGTTATGCCTAAAGTCGGTGCCCTTGGAAAAATCCTCGGCCCAAGAGGCCTTATGCCCAACCCCAAAACCGGGACTGTTACTATGGATGTCGGTAAAGCCGTGCTTGAAGTTAAAGCCGGTAAAATCGATTTCAAAGTTGACAAATACGGAATCGTTCACACCTCTGTCGCTAAAGTTTCATTCGACGATCAGAAAATCATTGAAAATGCAAGAGAAATCCTGCAGACTATCGTCAAACTGAAACCTACCGCTGCAAAGGGTACGTATATTAAAAGTATATTCCTATCAAGCACCATGAGCCCCGGGGTTCGTGTAGAACAGAAATCTGTTTCTTTCTAATGCAGGTTTACATAATTTAAAACACTGATTATGAAAAAAGAAGATAAAGATCTACTTATTGACACCCTGGCTAAAAGACTGAATGATAATAACTATCTCTACCTCGCCGATATTTCAAATCTGAACGTAGAGACAGCCAATAAACTCAGAAGGCTTTGCTTTCGCAGGGGTGTAGAACTGACAGTAGTAAAAAACTCACTGCTCAGAAAAGCCATGGAAAGAACCAACAAAGATTTTGAAGGTCTCTATGGCGTTTTAAAGGGTCATACTTCCATTATGTTCGCAGAAGCAGGAAATACTCCCGCTAAGCTTATTAAGGAATTCCGCAAACAAAGCGATAAACCTGTTCTTAAAGGCGCTTATATTGAGGAAATGACATACATTGGCGATAACCAGCTTGACGCCCTGATCAATATCAAATCTAAAAATGAATTGGTTGCCGACGTTATTGCGATGTTACAATCTCCTGCTAAAAATGTTATTTCAGCATTACAATCAGGCGGTTACAAACTTTCAGGTATCGTTAAAACATTGTCCGAAAGACCCGCATAAATTAAATTTAATTAAACAATAATTCAATTAAAATCATAAAAAAATGGCAGATTTAAAAGCTTTTGCAGAACAGTTGGTTAACCTTACCGTTAAGGAAGTTAACGAGTTAGCACAGATTCTGAAAGAGGAATACGGCATTGAGCCAGCTGCTGCTGCTCCAGTCATGATGGCTGCTGCCGCTGATGCTCCCGCTGCAGTAGAAGAACAAACAGCATTCGATGTAATTCTTAAATTCTCCGGTCCTAACAAACTTGCTGTTGTTAAACTGGTAAAAGAATTAACAAGCCTTGGCCTGAAAGAAGCAAAGGAACTCGTTGACGCTGCTCCAAAACCCATCAAAGAAGGAGTAACAAAAGACGAAGCCAATGCATTGAAAACACAACTTGAAGAGGCTGGCGCTGAAGTCGAAGTTAAATAGTGCGGAAGTAACCGCCCGTTAATAAGTTATAGGCTTCTATTCCTGAATAGAAGTCTATAGCTTATTTTCTATTTATTCATATTTGATTCTGAATGATCCTCATATTATCCATTCATTAAAAAACAAAGGCCTTGAAGAGTAAAGAAAGAATCAGTTTCGGCAGCACTAAAATAAAAGCAGAATACCCTGATTTTCTGGGAATCCAAATTAAATCATTTCAGGATTTTTTCCAATTGGAAACCCATCCTGATGACCGGATTTCTGAGGGACTGTACAAAGTATTTGCGGAAAATTTTCCAATCACCGATGCCAGAAATAATTTCGTCCTCGAATTTAAGGACTATTTTATCGACCCGCCACGATATTCTATTGAAGAATGTATTGAGCGCGGTCTGACCTATAGTGTCCCCCTTAAAGCAAAACTCAAACTTTATTGTACCGATCCCGAGCACGAGGATTTCGAAACCATTATTCAGGATGTTTACCTGGGTATGATTCCGTACATGACACCCAAAGGTACTTTCTGTATCAATGGTGCTGAAAGAGTTGTTGTTTCTCAGTTACACAGGTCACCCGGCGTTTTCTTCGGCACAAGCCGACACGCCAATGGTTCCCAGTTGTACTCCGCCAGAATTATCCCTTTTAAAGGATCCTGGATGGAATTTACAACGGATATCAACAATGTCATGTATGCCTACATCGACAGAAAAAAGAAATTACCCGTTACTACCCTGCTCCGTGCTATCGGCTTTGAAAGCGATAAAGATATCCTCGATATCTTTCAACTCGCAGAAGAAGTGAAAGTTAGTAAAGCAGCCATTAAGAAAGTTCTCGGCAGAAGACTGGCAGCGCGTGTTGTCAGAACATGGGTCGAAGATTTCGTAGATGAGGATACCGGTGAAGTTGTTTCCATTGAACGTACAGAAGTTATTATCGACCGTGAAACAGAAATCGATAACAAACATGTTGACCTCATTGTAGATTCGGGCGTAAAAAGCATATTGCTTCATAAAGATGTAACAAACGCTGATGGTAGTAACCTCGATTACTCCATCATTTTCAATACTTTGCAGAAAGATACTGCAAACTCTGCCAAGGAAGCCGTTGAGTATATTTATCGCCAGTTAAGAAATGCCGAACCACCGGATGAAGAAACAGCCCGTGGTATTATCGACAAACTTTTCTTCTCTGATAAACGATATGACCTTGGTGATGTCGGACGGTATCGTATCAACAAAAAACTAAGCCTCGATATTCAATTGGATATCAAAGTGCTTACCAAAGAAGATATTATTGCCATTATTAAATATCTGATTGAACTTGTCAATCAAAAGGCCGAAGTTGATGATATTGACCACTTAAGCAATCGTCGTGTCAGAACTGTCGGTGAACAATTATATTCACAGTTTGGAGTTGGTCTGGCCCGTATGGCCCGTACCATCCGCGAACGTATGAATGTCAGGGACAATGAGGTATTCACTCCGATGGACCTGATTAATGCAAAAACACTGAGTTCGGTTATCAATTCATTCTTCGGAACCAATCAGCTCAGTCAGTTCATGGATCAAACCAATCCGCTGGCAGAACTTACCCACAAACGCAGGGTTTCCGCACTCGGACCAGGCGGTTTGTCAAGAGAAAGAGCCGGCTTTGAGGTTCGTGACGTTCACTTTACCCATTATGGTCGTTTGTGTACAATCGAAACTCCGGAAGGACCAAACATTGGTCTTATCTCCTCCCTTTGTGTCTACGCTAAAATCAACAAACTTGGTTTTATCGAAACACCTTACCATGAAGTAATCAATGGTAAAGTTGATTTAACTGCCGAGCCACTATATTTAAGTGCTGAAGAAGAAGAAAAGAAAATCATTGCCCAGGCAAATACACCGATGTCTGATACCGGTATGTTTGTTCATGACAAAATTAAAGTCCGGTTTCTTGCTGATTATCCGATTGTTGAAAAAACCAACGTCGACCTTATCGACATTGCTCCCAATCAGATCGCCTCTATTGCAGCTTCTCTTATCCCCTTCCTCGAACATGATGATGCAAACCGCGCCCTCATGGGATCAAACATGATGCGTCAGGCAGTGCCCTTGTTAAACATGGAAGTGCCTCTCGTCGGAACCGGGATCGAAAAGCAGGTTGCTCAGGATTCACGCGTTCTAATAAATGCAGAAGGTAACGGAACAGTTGAATATGTTGATGCTCGTGAAATCGTTATCCGCTACGACCGCGATGAAGATGAACGTCTCTCAAGTTTTGAAGAGGATGTCAGAAATTATAAACTGACAAAATTCTCGAGAACCAACCAGAATACCTGTGTAAACCTTCGTCCGATCGTTAAAAAAGGCGAAAAAATCCTGAAAGGTCAGGTTTTATGCGAAGG
>CAYLTH010000062.1:0-4842 GCA_964386485.1 uncultured Bacteroidales bacterium
ACCAGCCATTTCCATGTTTAAAATTTTGAATTCTAAATTTTGAATTTTGAATTATAAACTATCAACTATCAATTATCAACTATCAATTATCAACTATCAATTATCAACTATCAACTATCAACTAAAAATCAATATTATGAAAACTATAAAATTTACCTTCGCTTTTTTTCTGTTGATCACAACTATTTATGTCAGCAGAAGTCAGAATTGTACAACTTGTCCGGGTTCAAGCATTACCGGACTCAATGCCAGCGGAATCGGATCCGGCGTTGTGGTGAGCGGCTCGGATGCCATGGCCATCGGGCAGAATAGTCAGGCTACAGCCATGCGATCGATTGCCATTGGGACCAGCGCCAAATCGCAGGGCTTATCGGCTCTTGCTTTCGGGAATCTCGTGAATGCCAACGCACCCAACAGTATTTGTATGGGCATGGGGAGTGCTGCGGGATACCTGCAAAACACAATACCTAATTCGTTTATGCTTGGCTTCAACAGCACCCTGCCCACATTTTTTGTCGGTCCTTCCGGTTCAACACCAGGCAGTACCGGATTTGTGGGTATCGGAACCAGTACTCCGGACGAAAAACTGACCGTGAACGGGATCGTTCACAGTCTGGCAGGCGGATTCAAATTCCCGGACGGTACGATGCAGCTAACCAAGGCCTTTACCCCCTGGATGAGTGCATCACCTGATATTTATTTCAGTACGGGTTCGGTTGGTATCGGAACCAGCAATCCCAAGGCCGAACTGGATGTAAACGGAGACATAGTTTTGGGTATGCCGGGCGAAAACTTTATCATTCATTCACGTCCATGGATTGGCGATGCACTGATTTTTGCACCACAAAACGGAAATGGCGGATGGGATTGGAGTAAAAGCCTGACATTGAAGGATAATGGTCAGGTTTTTATTGGCTCTGAACAGGATGCAAATTCTGTTCACCAGGACTATAAACTCGCAGTAAATGGCAAGATTGTTGCGAGAGAAATCGTTGTAAGCAATCAGCATTGGGCGGATGATGTATTCGATAAAGATTATTTACTTGCTGATTTGGATGAATTGCGTAATTTTATCAAAAAATACAAACATTTACCCGGAGTGCCAACATCAGAAGAAGTCGGAAAAAACGGAATAGAACTGAGTGATATGACCAGTATTCTGCTCCGTAAAGTAGAAGAATTAACGCTGTATCTGATCGAACAGAAAAAACGGACAGATCAGCTGGAAGATGCACTCCGTCTGAAAAAGAAACCATTAACATTTAATTAGTATTCTATGAAAACTTTAGGAAAAATGATCATTTCATTCATGATCCTCGTTTGTGCATCGACTGTTTACGGACAAACTCAGAAGACCAATTTTACACATCTTGGAACCAATGATATTAAAACCGGAACAGATCATGTTGAATCGATTTTTGTAGATACTGAAAATGAAAAGTATATATTGTGGTTTAATAATATTACAACTTCTTCCAATGAGAGTAATTCTCCGGAAAATGTTAATAATTCAGAATCAGGTATTTATGATATGAACGGAAACCGTTACCTGTTAAAGCCCTGGGAAATGCCGGTGAAGTATATGAATGATACGCTGATTACCCAGCTAACTCCCCACTTTAAAAAAGGTGATTTTTACTTATATGTTTTAGGTTCTTCTTCACTTTTGCTGAAGCAATCTAATCTGCAGATGGAATCGACGGGTATCTGGCCATTGAAAAGCGGTTTGTACCTTTCCACCAATCAGGGTGACGGTCCTGCTTCCCGTGCTGATTTAATCGGACGGAATCTGCAGTTGGCAAATACGATTTCTGATTTATTCCCTGCATTTACCATGCAATTTCATGATGAGTATCATGGTGAGCTTTTGTTAAATGTTAGTGATGCCAGCCAGCAGGGAGATTCTGTTAATTGCCGGTTTTTATCATTGAATGCTACCACTGGTGATGTTATTCATCAACTTTCAAAAAAGTATGATTCCCGTCAGGCTCCCTATGCTTTTATGGATGACAATAATTTGTACATCAGTACTTTTAATTATAATACAGGGACTCCGGTTCTTCAGGGATTCAGCAACAATGGTTCATTGCTCTGGAATTCATCAGTATCTGTAGATCCGCGTTTTCTGTCATTCTGCAGGAACCGGAAAATCGCTTTAATTCCCGGCAGTGAAGGGTTAAAGACGGTTTCACTGAATAACGGGCAGCTTATCTGGGATTTGCCATTTCAGACTATTCGTGCAAAGATATTAACCCGCTTTCCAAATGGAAAACAACCGGATAAGCTGATGGGGAATAATGTGGCTGTATTTGATGCTGATGAAAAAAATCCTTACATTGTTTTAAAGGTGAGTGATTATAGTGACGGGCCTGATGGTCAGAGAATTGTCAAGGCGAATTATCTTGTATTGATCAAATCAGACGGTAGTATCCTGGATGTCAAAAATATCGGGGCTACACCAGAGATGCTGGAGGTTTATAATGTGCGTGGAGAATTGTGGGTGTTGGATGAAAAAAACCTGAACAGATATGAAATCATTAAAAATTAGCCTTGTAATAGGAATACTTATATACACAGCAAATAGCTTAACAGGTCAGAACATCTGGCCATTGATGCCGCTCTCGCAGCAGCACAGCATCACCGGCACATATGGTGAATGCCGCTTCACCGGATCAGATATCCGGTTCCATCAGGGTGTGGACATGATAAACGGGACCAATTACAATGTTTATGCGATCCGTTCAGGGTTTTTAACCATCGTGAGCTCATCACGTGTATTGGTGGCCAATTCAGAAGGGATAAAAGATTCGTATGTACATGTAAAAGGGAATACATTTCAGAATAACACCTGGGTAACAGCAGGTACGCAGATTGGCACCATGATCATTGCCAAGCCCATTCATCTTCACCTGGAATCGAAGATTACTGAGAATCTGAATATGCTGGCACACAGGATAGGACCCTATACCGATGTTACGCCTCCCCAAATCAACAACTTCAGTATCAGGCAGAATGGACATAGTTATCAGAACAACGCCACTGTCTTCCCGGAGAATTACCTTTTTCAGGGTCAGAATCATCGTATTATTTACAATAAGGTTGATTTTGTTGCCAGTGTAAAAGATTTGATGGCAGGAACCTGTGCACCTTCCCGTATTTCCTATAATGTAAAAGACTATCAGGATATTTCGGTCTCAGACGGGAATGTATTCAATATTAATTTTGAACAGGCTGCCAATGATGCTGCTGCCCGCTATTGCTTTGGGTATGGATCCTCCATAAGCCCTGCTACCTATAACTATGTCCTGACAGCCAATCCCCGTACTATGCCGTATGACAGGTATTTTAACACCGGTTTAAGGGCGAATACTACAGAAACCTGGCCGAATACCTCAACTTTGGATGCCCGTAATCCCGGGGAAGCCCGGTATCCGGACGGGAAATATATGGTACGTGTTGATGCCTGGGATGTAGATCTGGATTATCAGAACAATATGGCTACGAAAAGTTATCCGGTGATTATCGATAATTTCCTGCCCTATATACAGAAGGTAGAAGTAAGAAAGGATAATGCCGGAGGGAGCCTTAATTACAGGGCAATGTGGGACTGGAATGGTCAAAATTTGACCTACTCCAAACCCATCGATATTCCGATGGTGAATCCGACCAGTGTAATCATCCGGATTTATACATCTGAGCCGATGCTGGATATTTTTCTTCAGGCAGGTTCTTTTAGTGGAGCCATTATTACTCCGGTTGCGGCAACGAATTTCAAGCAGTGGGAAATTACACTTCCTGCAGCAGTTTTTGATGAAGGATCGAATTGTCTGAAAATCAGTGGACATGATTTTGCATCCAATCAATTGTATGGTTTGCTTAATACCGCAAGCCTGCATTCCTCTAATTTCCCTTTACGGCTTGCCAATGGAAACTGGTCGCTGTACAGCGGAACTATTACAGATAAGGTTCATTGCTTTTCAATTGAGGAGCCGGTTGCACCCGAGGCTGCTTTTATTCCGCTTGAAATAACGGTTAATCCTGGTGATAATGTCCATTTTACCGATGTTTCCACCAATCAACCCTTTCAGTGGGACTGGGCATTCGACGGGGGAGATCCTGCATGGTCATCGGATCAGGATCCTGTAATTACCTATAACGATCCCGGTACCTACGTTGTGGTTTTGTATGTAATGAATGCAGCCGGAGTTGCCAGTTGTACTGGCGTAGTGCATGTTTCTGATGATGTTGTTGCTCCCATTGCTTCCTTTGCACCTGATAATCTGAGTATTACACCCGGAACGTCTATCAGTTTTCTGGATGGATCTTCCGGAAACCCTACGCAATGGGTGTGGGATTTTGATGGGGCTGCGCCACCTTCTTTTGACCAGAACCCGGTAATAGAGTTTGATCAGGAAGGAACTTTTGAGATCAGCCTGAGTGTTTCCAATGCAGCGGGAGTGAGTCTGGCTACCGGAACCGTTGAAGTCAGTATTTACAATGAACCACTGGATATTATGTGCATGGTAAATCCCTTTATGGGGGTCATCGGAACAACAGTCAACCTGAGTGCTTCTGTAATCAATGGCTCACCACCGTTTCAGTATTTCTTTGATTTCGGGGATGGAACCTATGAAACAGTGAGTGATTTTTCTGCTTTTATGAGTTCTCCTCATACCTATAATCAGAATGGGGATTATTTGCAGGTTGTTTTGATTACGGATTCGGAAGGAAGAAGCAGTAGTTGTCAGGAGCAGGTCACTATTTATGGCGGGGATCCCTGTTCGAGTCTGAATCCGAATTTTTCTGCAGCTTCCGGTAATTTTGCTGTCGCGATTAATAGTC
>CAYLTH010000062.1:4942-19839 GCA_964386485.1 uncultured Bacteroidales bacterium
CTGAATCCGAATTTTTCTGCAGCTTCCGGTAATTTTGCTGTCGCGATTAATAGTCCGTGCACATTCAGCGATCTGAGTTATGGCGGAACACAGCCCTATTGGTATTACTGGACGTTTGGACCAGCTCTCGAAGGAGGTGGTGTTCCAAACCTGCCCTATTCAACAATGCAGAATCCGGTTCCGGTTGTCTACAATGTTGCCGGAAATTATCCTGTAACTTTGCATATAAACGACAATGCCGGCTGTCAGGGTTCTGTTACGAAAATCATCCGGGTATTTTTGCCTGAGCATTGTTTGATTGCCAAAATCGGTTCTGGTGATGATAATTATACACAAATGACAACCGGTCCGGTGACTTTCTGGGATTTCAGCAAGCTGGTCTCGGATTATGCATGTTCGAGTCCGCCGGGTTCTGGTATTATGCCTTGTGAAACAGATGCTGTCTGGAATCTGTATTCTCTTCCAAATGAAGCACTTGTAGGTACAAAACATACTCACCCGATGGATCCGGCTTTCTGTGCGATCAATACAGTGAACGATCTGAATTTTACCACCAGCCTGAATCAGCCCGGGAAGTACAGGCTGCGGCTGAATATCTGGGATGCGAACTGTATGGTTCAGAGCGGGTATGATTGTAAGGATATGGATGAGGTGATCTTGAATGTCATTGATTGCGAGGCCGATATAACAATCTGTCAGCTTAGTCTGAATACACCGGATGAGGAGCGCATTGGCAAGTATATCACAATTGCCGGGCCATCCTGCAATGTTGATTATTGGTATGGTGCTGATATTCTGTATACCGCCAATAAAGAAATTCGGTTGCTGGAAGGATTTTATGCGCATGAAGGCTCATTTGTAAATGCCCGGATCAGACCCTGTCCGGGAAGTCAGCAAACCTACCAGGCACCGTTTTCGCAAACTGAGTATAAAAAGGAATCTTATGTTGAAGCCTGGCCGAATCCATGCAGCAGCCGGTTTACTCTTTCAGGCTTGATTGAAACAACTGTTTACCGTCTGGAGATGATGGACGCAAGCGGGCGGATTGTTTTTGCCGGAGAATTATCAGGTAATAAAAACCCGGATATCAACCTGCCGGATTTACCTGCCGGCATTTATTCTCTGCTGATTCGATCTGATGCGGATGCCTTTTCATTGCGACTGGCAGTGTGCAATCCTGACTAGGTATGGAAGTGCCTCATTGTCAGGAGGTCAGTCAAAATGCTTAACATTAACTTAATAAAGAATTAAACTACAGAACACACAACAAGCTGTACTTTGCACTCAAAATTAAGTAACTCTTGTTAAGTAATAGTTTGATAAAACCTGAACGCCTCGATGTGAACTAATCCGTCGGGGCGTTTATTTTAATACATTTGCATTATGGAGAAGCGTCAGTTTACAATATTATTGGTTGATGATGAAGAGGATATCCTGGATTTTGTCGGTTATAATCTGAGAAATGAAGGATATCACGTCATAACTTCTCAAAATGGCCGGGATGCGATCCGCAGGGCTCGTGAGCATAAGCCACATCTTATTCTTCTGGATGTGATGATGCCTGAAATGGATGGGATGGAAACCTGTCGTGAACTGAAGAAAATTCCGGATATGAAGGAAACAATCATCGTTTTCTTTACAGCCCGCAGTGAAGATTACTCCATGATCTCCGGTTTGGATGCAGGAGCAGATGATTATCTGACAAAACCAATAAAACCGGCCATTTTGTTAAGCAAAGTAAATTCCCTGTTACGCCGGCATAAAGGAGTCGAGACTGGAACGGCTCTGCTGGAAGTTGCCAATCTGGTAATTGACCGGGATAAATACGTTATTTACGTAGATGGGAATGAAATATCACTCCCGCGCAAGGAATTTGAACTTCTGAATTTACTGGCCTCCAAGCCCAATAAGGTTTTTACCCGGGATGAAATTTTTTCCCGTGTCTGGAGCAGTGATGTAATTGTTGGTGAACGCACGATTGATGTTCATGTGCGGAAAATCAGGGAGAAAACGGGTATCGACAATATTAAAACCATTAAAGGTGTAGGGTATAAATTTGAAGACAGGTAGAATGAAAATATCAAATCCCGGAACGCTTTCTGCGATTTCCGCTATCATTGGTGCCATTTTGTTTGCCCTGCTTTACCTTATGTATGGAATTATTTTTCATGCTCAGTTTAGCTGGCTGTTTTTACTGGTGGTAGAGGTAGTACTCCTTACTGGTTTGTATCTGGTGAATCGTTACATTCTTGAGAATTTCATTTATGATCGTATTAAGCTGATATATAAAACGATACATACGCTTAAGCTGAATAAAGATGAGAAAAGGCAGCTTCTTCAGGAACTGCGTGATGGAGATGCTATTTCGAAGGTTGGTGTTCAGGTAATGGAATGGGCGAATACCCAGAATGAAGAAATTGAGTTTCTGAAGAAGCAGGAGAATTACCGCCGGGAGTTTCTGGGTAATGTTTCACATGAATTAAAGACTCCGATTTTCAATATTCAGGGTTATATTCTGACTTTACTGGATGGGGCAATTAATGATCCTCAGATCAACAAGGATTATTTGCGAAAGACAGAAAAGAATATTGAACGCATGATTGCCATTGTGGAGGAACTCGAAACGATCTCCCGACTCGAAACCGGTGAAATCAGCCTGGAGATTATCCGGTTTGATTTGCTTGTTCTGATTAATGAAGTGATTGAATTTCTTGAAGTTAAAGCTCAAAACAGAAATATCCGGCTTTTTATTGCAACGGACAATAGCATCCCAGTTTATGTGAGTGCTGACAAGGAAAAAACACGACAGGTGTTAATTAACCTGATCGATAATTCTATTAAGTACGGCAAAGAGGGAGGGCGGACCAAAATTTCGGTGTACGACATGGATGAAAACATTCTGACAGAGGTTTCTGATGACGGAATTGGGATTGCCGAGCAACATCTGGGTCGTCTTTTTGAGCGATTTTACCGGGTTGATAAACACCGTTCACGCAGTCAGGGTGGTTCCGGACTGGGTCTTGCCATTGTCAAACACATTCTCGAAGCTCACAAGCAAACGGTAAATGTAAGGTCAACCCCGAATGTGGGATCAACCTTATCATTTACCTTGAAAAAAGGATGATGTTATTCTGTAATGACCCTTCTCACCACATCGATCACAGTACCATCAACCCACTTAATGGCAGCCACAACTTCTTCACCGAGATTCGGCAAATCAGGAGTACCACCACATATTTGTTCAGCTTCGTCTTTCAACTGCTGAATTGTTTTAATCGGTAATTTCGAATCTTTTAGTTTCTCAAGTAAGTCGGTCCGCAACGGATTAATCGCCAGACCACGTTCTGTAACAATCACATCAATCAATTCTCCCGGGCCGCACAATGTTGTTACCCGATCGCGGATAACCGGCATACGGTCGCGAAAAAGAGGAATAGGCAAAATGGTGCATTTACTGAACAGACAATTTTGCCATCCGCCGATGCCATGCAGCAACAGTCCATCCGAATGGCTGACAACATTGGCATTGAAGTCAACATCCACTTCAGTTGCTCCCAGGATCGCCACATCAACCAATCCTGCAAAGTTTCCCTTACCATGATAGTTGTAACTGGTAAACGGACTGGTATCCACATGTCCCGGATTTTCACGCATGGAACGGATACCTTCCTGATCGAAGGTTTGTCCATCCAGGATGTAATCAACCAGACCTTCTTCAAGCATCTGAACAGGATATTTATTTGAACCGCCTCTTAAAAAACGGGCTTTAATTTTTCGCTGACGGCACATTTCGGCAAAATAGATCCCGATTGAGAGGGCTGTTCCACCTGCACCTGCCTGGAAAGAGAACCCATCCTTCACAATTCCGGCTTCATCACAAAATTGAGCAGTCATCTCGGCAATCATCAGTCGATCAGGACTTTTTGTAATTTCAGTTGTCCCGGAAACGATTTTTTCGGGTAAGCCGATTTTGTCCATTACCACTACATAATCCACATTATTGCCATGGATTTGCCATGGATAGCAGGGGAAAGGAACCAGGTTATCGGTTACAACAATGACTTTGTGGGCAAATTGAGAATCGGCCAGTGCAAAACCAAGCGGACCACAGGCTGTAGGGCCGTTGACTCCGTTGGCATTTCCGAATACATCGGCTGTCGGGGCGGCAATAACAGCGATATCAATAACCACATCACCATCCTGGACGGCCTGGTAACGCCCGCCATGAGAGCGAAGCACGCCAATCCCATCCATTTTTCCTTCTGAACAAAAGCGACCGAGTGCTCCGTTCATACTGCCTTCGATATGATGAATTGTTCCGTCTTCCAGGTATTTTATAAGGGGTTCGTGACAAGGGAAAGAAGCAGAAGGGAACCACATCAGATTTTTAATTCCCAATTCATGAGCAATGTCAAAGATCTGATTTGCAATGAGATCTCCATTTCTGAAATGATGATGCGTTGAAATGGTCATCCCGTCCTTTAATCCACTCCGGATCAGGGCTTCCTTCAGATTGTCAAGCGATTTATTGCCATCAGCCGGATAATTGGCACAGGATGCAATAAAGGGTGCGTATTTCCGGCCTTCGGGGATATATTTGCCAACGCCTTGATAGGGGATTACGGGTTTGCCGTTAATTTCCTCAGGAACAAGCCGTCCTGCAGCATTTTTTACCAGTTTATCATATTTTTTCATTGACTGCTTCCTCCATCCAGTTTTGTGATAATTTGTTCATCGCAATGGCTAACCCGATTGTTCGCTGAGCCCGCTTAACAACAGGCGGATCAATCATTTTCGTGCCGAGGGAGACTACACCGAGTCCTTTGGCTTCTGCTTCGGAGAAGGCAATTACAATTTTCTTTGCCTTTTCAATTTCTGTTGAATCCGGTGCAAAGTTTTCATGGATCACAGCGATTTGACGTGGATGAATGCAACCCATTCCGTCGAATCCCATTGATTTTGAAGTCAGTACATTTTGCTTGAGGGCTTCCATGTCTGAAATATCCGAGAAAACGGAATCAATGGGTTGAATGCCTGCTGCCCTTGCGGCAACGACCACTTTTGACCTGGCAAAGAAAGATTCATCGCCCTGGTTTGTCCTGCGGGTTCCGAGATCGGCAGTATAATCCTCGAGTCCGATAGCAATGGATGCAATATTGGATGCGGAGGCAGCAATTTCATAAACATTCACAATACCCAATGTGCTTTCGATGATGGGCATGAGCCAGATGGTATAATCGAAGCCGTGTTTTGCGCGGAGTTGTTCTATTTTCTCGTTAACCAAAAGGATATGTTCTGTCTTTTCGCACTTAGGAATCAGAATCAGGTTGATGTGATGCGGAACAATATAGTCGAGATCATCGAGTCCGGCCGGGATTTGATTGATCCTGACCATGCGTTCACAACCATAAAAATCGAGTGCTCTGAGTGCATTGCGAACAACAAAGCGGGCTTCATATTTTTTTGCCGGCGCAACTGCATCTTCGAGGTCAAGAATTATACCATCGGGTTTATGTAGTCCGGCATTGATCATCAGTGGAGGTGTATTTCCCGGGAGATACAAACGGGAAAAGCGATGGCGGTCTTTTTTTGTTGAGTAGGTGTTCTGCGGGAGCATAGCAGGCAGAAATTCGAGTTCGGTTGGTATAAGCTGACGGATTGCTGCTTCGATGCGGGCAGCAAGAACAAATGGCAGAGCGCCGGTATCCTCAATAAGTATTTCGGCATGCTTAATCCCGTAATAAGCCAGGATTTCTTCAGCCAGTCTGATAATACTTTTGCCATACATCACTTTTACCTTGCTGTTCAGTGTAAGCTTAATGCCTCCTTCTGATTTCAGGCTGAGTGTTACATGGCAATCGGATCGGATTCCCTTACCCTTGTTTCCGGTACTGATCGTGTTTTCCAAGGTTAACCTCCTTTTATATATGGTGAATGAATAAAATGGTACTTAAATATATAAAAAAAAGGGGCAAAGCCCCTTTTCATTATTTTACTTTAGTTGCCCCTGGTCTGCCTTGGGTTTTGGTAGGCCCTTTAGGTTCTTCTTTCTTTGGAGCTGGTTTAGCATTAGCTTTTGGCTTTGCAGCTTTTTCAGCAGCGGCGATTGAATCCTGTTTTGCCTGTTCAACAGCAGCAGCAGTGATTGAATCCTGTTTTGCCTGTTCAGCAGCATTGATAGAATCTTGTTTTACCATTTCCATGGCAGCATTGATAGAATCCTGTTTTGCTTTTTCAGCAGCAGCTTTTTCTTCAGCACTTGGTCCGCAAGCGACGAAAGCTACCATTCCTGCGAAGAGGAAGAATGCAAATAATTTTTTCATTTTGCGTTCGTTTTTGGTTTGGTTTTTGTAATTGTAAATTTGCGCAAAAGTACATTTTTTTTAAATTGAAATGTAATTCAACTATTTTTTTTACTTTTGCAGCGATTTATTCAGAATCTCTTTAAATAACGATATTTATTAAACCCTAAATTTTTTATTCATGAAAAAACAAATTTTAATTGCTGCTTTATTCTTAATGGGCGCAGGTATGATCTTCCTTTCAAGTTGTCAGAAAGATGACACAACTGCTCCAACGATCACATTAACAGGTGCTTCAACCATGACAGTTCAGTTAGGTGATGCTTTTGTTGATCCGGGCTTTGTTGCCGAAGATGACGAAGATGGTGATGTTACTGCTAATGTTGTTATTACCAATTTACCCAATACCAATCAGGTTAACATCTATGAAGTAACTTATACAGTTGAAGATGAAGCTGGTAATACTGCCACTGCTGTACGTACAGTTACTGTTCCTACCGATCGCCTTGCCGGAAATTATGCTGTAACTGATGTTGTTACCGGTGGTGCTTTCCCTGGTACTTATGATTACAACGTAACTGTAACCCAGTCAAGTGTTGATTACAACAAACTCATTATCACCAATTTTGGTGGTTATGGTAACCCAGTTGTTGTTAATGTATTTGTAACCGGAGCCAATGTTTCTATTCCTTCACAGACTCCTGCCGGTCTTGATCCTAATGTAATGGGAAGCATCAGTGGTTTTGGTACTTATGAAGTTGCTGCTGTAAAAGGTCTGAAAAACATTACCTATACCAATGCTTTCACAGCAGGTGGTTCAGAATCAGGTAATGCTACTTATACCAAACAATAAGATTTTTATTCAATCAGAACAAGGCTGTCTCAAAAGGGCAGCCTTGTTCATTTATAACTGACAGCAAAGCGGAGAAGATGCTTGTTTTTGTTATTTTTGTGTAAAATCGAAAGATGATATGGTGTTGAAATGGAAAGATGCGATACGTACAAATCCGGCTTTGCCTGCCATAATCAGCGTATTACTGGTTCTGCCTGTTTTGTCGTTCTCACGTCTTTGTCTTTGGATTTTTAATCCGGGCTTGTTTGAAGCGGAAGGATATTTTAAGATCATTGCCGGCGGACTTCGGTTTGATCTTTCAGCCTTGCTGATGGTGAATTTACTGTATTTATTTTTGGCTGCAATACCGTTGCCTTTCAGGTCTGATCCATATTACAGGCGGTTCCTTTCAGTTTTATTTGTGACTTCCAATACGCTGGCAATCATTCCCAACCTGGCAGATGCCTTTTACTTTCCTTTCTCGATGAAACGTACCGGCTGGGAGGTGTTTTCTTTTCTTTCAGATGGCGGAGGTGGCGACCTGCTTCAATTGCTGCCGACCTACGTGCGTGATTTCTGGCCGGCCTCACTGTTGCTGGTCTGCATTGTTTTTCTGTTTGTTTTAATTGTTCGGAAAATCAAAGTTCCGGCAGTCCGCAAAATGTCAGTTCGTAATTATCTTGTTGATTTTGTGATATTTGTAGTGATTTTGGGCTTCAGTGTTATTGGTGTTCGGGGTGGATTACAGTTAAAACCTGTTAATATTTTGTCTGCCTCAGCCTATGCATCCCCGGGAAATACTCCACTTGTATACAGCAGTACATTCAGCATAATTAAGACATATGGAATTTCCGCTTTGCAGGTTCCGGATTACTTTAAAGATGAAGCTGAAATGAAATCCTGGTTCAATCCTGTGAAAGAGCCGGAACCTTCATCAACTCAGGGGATGAAAAAGGATAATGTTGTGATTATCATTCTTGAGAGTTTTTCGACAGAATATATCGGAATTATGAATCAATCCAAAGGTCGGGATCTGACACCTTTTATAGATTCACTTTGTGGTGTAAGCCTTTGGTATAGTGGTATTTCAAACAGCAAACGATCCATTGAGGCATTGCCTGCCATACTTTCCGGTCTGCCAAATCTGATGATACACGATTATATAACTTCTCCCTATGCCGGAAATGAAATCAACAGTGTAGCATCGCTTCTGAAGCAGCAGGGTTACAACACCAGCTTTTATCATGGAGGCAATAATGGTACGATGGGCTTTGATGCATATTGCCAAATGGCTGGTTTTGAGCATTATTATGGTCGGAATGAATATCCTGATCAGAATGACTTTGATGGTAAATGGGGAATATGGGACCATGCTTTTTTTTCATGGTTCGCTTCCTCTCTGAACAAAACTCCACAGCCTTTTTTAAGCGGAATTTTTAGCCTGTCGTCGCATCATCCTTACAGTATTCCTCCGGGTATGGAAAAGCAATTTCCACAGGGAGAGACAAAAATAATGGCAACAATTGCCTATACCGATTATGCCCTGCGTTTGTTTTTTGATAAGGCGAAGACGATGCCCTGGTTTGAAAATACCATATTTGTAATTACAGCTGATCATACTTCTGAAACAAAGGATCCGTGGTATCAGACACGGGCAGGGATGTATTCCATCCCGGTAATTTTTTACAAGCATAACGAGAAGTTACACGCTGATTCTGAACGAGTTGTTCAACAGACAGATATTCTGCCCACGGTATTGGATTATCTTCAATATCCTTCTCCCTTTCTGGCTTTTGGCAATTCTGTTTTTGATACAACGAGCCGGGCTTTTGCGGTGAATTTTGTGAATCCGGAATACACAATATTTATGCAAAACCATATGTTGATTTTAGCTGGAGATTCTGCGTCCTATGTATATGATATTCAGCGAGATTCATTTCAAAAGCAAAATATTTTAAATCCTAAAAATGAGTTTCAGCTGCAGATGCTGCAATGTGGTAAATCACTCATTCAGCAATATAATCAACGGATGGTAAGTAATAATCTGACAATCAGGAGGAAGTAAATGGAAGGCATACGTCGGACTCTTTGTTTTATCGTGAATCCTGCATCAGGTACTACCCGTAAACGGTTTATTGAACAGGAAATCAGGAAGCAATTGCAGGGAAGCGCCCTTGATTATGAGATTGTTTTTACACAATACGCCGGCCATGCAACAGTACTTGCCCGTGAAGCAGTTGAAAAGGGGTTTAATGCTGTTATCGCAGTAGGAGGTGATGGTTCAGTGAATGAAGTTGCCAAGGCATTGGTGGGTACAAAAACTGCTTTGGGGATTATTCCGGTGGGCTCCGGAAATGGCTTCGCCAGGCATTTGAAGATCCCGCTGAATGTAAAAAAGGCAATACAAACGATACGGAACTTCAATATTGCCGGCGTAGATACTGGTTATATCAATGATTCCTTGTTTATCAGCATTTCAGGAGTGGGGTTTGATGCCCATGTTGCTCATCTGTTTGCTCAGGGAAAACGCAGAGGATTTGTTGGGTATCTGATGATCGTTATCCGGGAATTTTTCAGCTATTCCCCAAACCGCTATTTACTTGAAATCGACGGTAAAATCTATAAGCGGAAAGCTTTCAGTGTTGTTTTTGCCAATTCTGATCAGTTTGGTTACAATACATCCATTGCACCAACTGCCAGTATTCATGATGGTTTACTGGATATCTGCATTATTGGCAAACCCTCTTTCTTTAAAATTCCGGTGATGGCCGGATCATTGTTGACACGACAGATTAACCGTTTGCAGGAAGTGGAGATTATTAAGGGGAAGAAAATAGTCCTCAGACGAAAATTAAACTTACCGGTAAATGTTGACGGTGAGGCACTTATAATGAGTGAGACCTTGCATATCAGGGTTAATCCTATGTCGATGCGTGTTATTATTTCCTGAAATTCAATTATCTTTGACCATGGCAAAATATAAATTTACCGGTGTGGTTTATTCCACCAATCCGGATTTCAAGTATCAGTCAGCTGAACAGGCAGAAGCCAAAACACTTCCGGCACAGCAGCAGGATTTGCGCGTATGGCTCGAAAAGGGTGGTCGCGGAGGCAAACAGGCGAGTGTGATTAAGGGATTTGTCGGAACCCACGACGACCTGGAACAACTGGCCCGTGAATTGAAAACGCATTGTGCTACGGGTGGCAGTGCTAAGGATGGAGAAATTATTATCCAGGGGGATAACCGGGATAAGATTGTAGCCTATCTGCAGAAGAAGTTGTTTAAAGTTAAAAAAGCGGGAGGATAAAATATGGGTTTGGATGAATTGTCAAAATTCAGAGAAGAATACAGGAACGGGAGTTTGTCTGTTCAGGATATGAATCATGATCCGAATATCATGTTTGCCAAATGGTTTCAGGATGCAATTTCTGCAGGTGTAAGAGAACCCAATGCGATGGCGCTGGCAACTGCAACTTCCGAAGGCCGGCCTTCTGTTCGAATGGTTTTGCTCAAAAATGCGGATGAAAAGGGTTTCGTGTTTTATACCAATTACAATAGCCGGAAAGCCGGCGAACTTTCAGATTCTGGTTTTGCCTCCGTATTGTTCTTCTGGCAGGAACTTGAAAGGCAGGTTAGGATAGAAGGACAGGTAGTTAAAGTGAGTGCCGCTGAATCGGATGCCTATTTTGCTGAACGTCCTTTCGAAAGCCGTATCGGTGCTTTTATTTCTCCGCAAAGCCAGGTTATTCCCGGTCGTGAATTCATCGAAAGAGGTATGGATGCCCTGCGGAATACCAAACCGGATAGTCTTTTGAAACGGCCAGAGTACTGGGGCGGGTACAGGATTTTACCTGAAAAATTTGAATTCTGGCAGGGACGGGAAAACAGACTTCATGATCGTTTTCAATACATTCGGACTCAATCCGGATGGGTAATTCATCGTCTTGCACCCTGATTTTTATACTTTTTTAACACAAAAACAACATCAAAATCATTGTCAGTCAATCTGATTGAATTACTTTTGCCCGTAATTTAGATTCATTAAAAATAAAGATTATGAGTAAATTCGAGCAAACAGTTGACCAGGAGAAATCATTTTACCTGAATAATGGTAAAGAATTAAACAGCCTTCGTGCTTTATATGATGAGATTCATCACATGCCGGATGTTGTTTTCTTTCATCATGTAACTCCCGAGCGCAATGATTTTGCCAATTGGGTAAAAGATGTAATTGGTGATAAAACCCTGGCTGCAAAGATCGCAAAAGCAGGCACACCGATTGTTTTGAAAGAAACCCTGGCTGGTATTATTGAAAAAAATGACAAACCGGCTGCTGCCAAGGCAAAAACTGTAACAAAAGCTGCCACCCCTGCTAAAGAAGCAAAGGCAGCAGCAAAACCAAAAACAACAACAAAGAAAAAAGCGTAATCAGGTTTTGTTTCAGCGTGCAACGGTAGTTGCATAATTCACGGAACAGGCTGCAAAATACCCTATTGCTCCATTGCTGATATTTCCTTTAATATTCGCAGGCGGGCCACTGAAGAGGGGATTTTTGTAGCCTGTTTCTATTTGTACAGCCATAATAAATTTATAGTATTCTTCGGTTATTCCGGCAATTTCCATTTTAATCGTATCACCGGAATAGACAACTTCAGTCGGATCATTTTCACTAAGATACCCTACACCGACACCATTTGTATAGTTACCGTTAAAAAAACGATCATCCGTGATAATGACCTCATTAATGGAATCGGTCACCAGAATGCCGTTTTTGTAGATATTGAACATGTAGAAATTAGTTGTCGGAGGATCCCAGGCAAAGCAACCCACCTCAAAAACTTCCCAGCGGTCGAGATACCGGATTTCAATGGAATCGAGCACACCAACTTCTTCCATGTGGGAGGATGCAGAATAGCTTGTCTTTTCGTTGATCGGTTCAGCCAATTCGATGTTCAGGGTGTATGTTTTTCCGGGGATTCCTTTCACATTGGCTTGTGTCAGGTAATAACCAGGTCGGGTGGAGTCTTCGGTAAGTGGAAATATTGATGTACCATCAGTAATCGATACAGTAGCGCCTGATACTCCCGGGGGTTGCTGTGTGTAATAATAATTTGTGGTGGTACTCAGATGAACTTCATGTGCTTTGGCTTCGGTACTGATATTTCCTTCTACCACCAAGCGGGTGTAGGTTTCATCGAGATCGATATCAATTTTTTCGGTGCAGGCGTAGTTAAACAATAACAAACTACTCAGGGCGGCTATAAGAATGCGGGTTTTCATCGTCATCAAAGATTAAAAGTTGAAATTATAGGTAATGGAAGGCACGACCCCAAACAGATAGGTCTTTTCGGCATAGGTGGCATTGGGATTATCCGGATCCTGTTCGAAATTAATAACCCAGGCATTTCTGCGTCCATAGGCATTGTAAACCGACAGATTCCATTCGCCATGCCACTTCTTGCCTGGAGTTTCTTTACCCTTCAGGGTTACACTTAAATCCAGACGATGATAGGAAGGCATGCGGTAGGAATTGCGATCTGAATAAACCGGCACGATTTTGTTGCCGTATATGGCACGTCCTGTTGGAAATGTAACCGGAGAACCAGATGCAAAAACCCAGTTCAAACCAATTGCAATGCGTTTCGACCAGTCGTAATTCATCACAACAGCCACATTATGAGGCTTATCATAACTCGATGGATAAACCCTTCCTTCATTTATTTCATTGATTTTACGCGTTGATTTACTCAGGGTGTAGCTTATCCAGCCATTGAATTTGTCTTTCTGGTATTTTGTAAAAAGTTCCAGTCCGTATGCTTCGGCTGATCCAAACCGCAATTCTCCTTCGAGATATTGATTCAGCAATAACTCTGCATGGTCTCTGAAATCAATAGCATTGTAATTCTTTTTGTAATAAACTTCGACAGATGCTTCAATGGTATTTTCTTTGAAATTCCGGAAGTACCCGATGGCAAACTGATCAGCCACCTGAGGTTTTACATTGGGAGAAGAGGCAAACCAGATATCCATGGGAGTTCCTGAAGTGGAATTGGATGCAAGATGGATATATTGCTTGGTGCGTGAATAATTGGCCTTTATACTCGAGGTCTCTGTAAGCGAATAGTTAATGCCAAGTCTGGGTTCGAGCCCGCTGTAGGTATTGTAGATATCTCCCTTTTTGTAAATCGTTGAATCTACTGGAAGGTACAGATCATTGTAATTGAATAATACACCATATCCGACATTCTGGAAGATGGAATAGCGTAAACCATATTTCAGACTGATGTTTGCGCCGATCTGCTGCTCATTTCCGAGATAGATTGCGTGTTCCAGCGCGCTGTTGTGATAAACTTCATATTCGGAAAGAAAGGAATTGTCGCCAGTTCCTTTGGCCAAGCCGGGTTCAAAATGATGTAAGGTAGTCTGAACACCAAATTTAATGGTGTTTTCTGTATTTGGATAATACCCAAAATCAGCTTTGGCACTATAATCTTTCAGACTGGCAGTCCAGTCGAAGGAGTTGGACTGACCAGAAGGAACTCCCAAGCCATAATCAAATTTGCTGTAAACCATGGTGAAATTGGAGAATAACTGCTTGCTGAACAGGTGATTCCAGCGGATGGTAGTGGTAAGATTTCCCCAATCCATTTGAAAATCAGGGTTTTTAAAAACATCCCTGCCCATATACGATGATACAAATACCCTGTTATTATCATCAATCTGATAATTCAGTTTGCCATTAAAATCATAGAAATACAGGTTGTTATCCTTAAGGTTTTCTTTGTTTGAGAAGCGTAGAAAAACATCGGCATAGGTACGGCGTGCCGACAGGACATAGGATACCTTATCTTTCGCCAGCGGGCCTTCCAGCGTAAACCGGCTGCTGATTGTTCCGATTCCACCGGTACCGCTCACTTTCTTGGAATTACCATCTTTCATGCGTACATCCAGCAAGGAACTGAGGCGACCGCCTGCAGAAGGAGGAATATCACCTTTGAATAATTTCACATCTTTTACAGCATCATTGTTAAATACAGAAAAGAAACCCATTAAGTGAGACGCGTTATAAACGGTGGCTTCATCAAGCAGGATCAAATTCTGGTCAGGACTGCCTCCGCGCACCGAGAATCCGGTAGCTCCTTCGCTGGTTGATTGTACACCCGGTAACAACTGGATCGCTTTGATAATATCGACTTCTCCCATGAGTGACGGGATTTTCCGGATGGTTTTAATATCCATTTTTACCACACTCATCTCATTCGATTTCACGTTTTCGGTTTTCTTTTGCCCGACTACAACCACTTCTTTTAAAAGTTCATCTTTCATGCCCAGTTCCAGATTGATCGTTGTGTTAACTTTCAGATCTACTTCTTTCTCAATGCTTTGGTATCCCATAAAGGAATACACTACATGGTATTTCCCTTCGGGCAGACTGATGGAATAGAAGCCATATATGTTGCTGGCAGTGCCGGTTTTCAGTTCTTTAATAAAGACAGTGGCACCAATCAGGACTTCTCCATTGGCTTTGTCTTTCAGTGTTCCGCTGATGGTTGGGTTCTTACCCGGGTTTTCTGCCTGTATCATTGAAGGGATAAGCAGAATCAGCATGACAAGTGTGTAGTGAATGTGTTTTAGCGTTTTCATTGTTTTCAGCAGATCATTAGTATGTATAATAAACGTTTTAATTGATTATTGTTTTCCAAAGGACAGGTAAATTACCCGGGGGTCGCATTTATTAATGATTTCGCGGCAAAATTATTTT
>CAYLTH010000063.1:0-19753 GCA_964386485.1 uncultured Bacteroidales bacterium
CATTGCGCTTTGCAGCAGAAAACTGGAATGTAATCCTTGTCGGACGCAGGAAAGAACGACTGCACGACCTGAGTGAGCAGATTTCAAAGGAATTTAAGGTGGATGTTCTGCCGGTTTGCTTGGATGTGAGCCAGCGCTATGCTGTGGAGAACGCGGTTGCCGGTCTTCCGGGCGGGTTTCAGAAGATTGATGTGCTGCTGAACAATGCCGGCGGCGCCAAAGGACTGTCGACGTTTATGGATGGCAACCCCGACGATTGGGAATGGATGGTGGATGTCAACCTGAAAGGACTGATGTATATGACCCATGCTGTTTTACCGCTGATGAAAAAGGAAGGCAGAGGACATATTATCAATATCGGATCGATTGCCGGCCGCGAGATTTACCCGAACGGGAATGTGTATTGTGCAGTGAAAGCCGCGGTGGATATGCTTTCCAAAGGATTGCGCATCGAATTGCTCAAAGAAGGCATTAAGGTAACCCACGTTGCTCCCGGAGCGGCCAATACCGAGTTTTCGCTGGTCCGTTTTGAAGGAGATCAGCAGAAGGCCGACTCCGTATACAATGGTTATCAACCCATGACCGGGGAAGATGTTGCTGATGCCATTTTTTATGCTGCCAACATGCCTTATGAGGTCAATATCAGCGACATAGAGGTACTCCCCAGAGCCCAGGGTGGAACGAATTTCGTGCATCGCAGTTAAAATTGTTTTTTATTTGATTTTTTTTAGTATTTGTGCTATTTTTGGCTTTTACTGAAAAAATTGTTCATCCCTTAATTTTAATCGCCAATAATGAAGAAACCGGTGCTATATCTTAGCGTGTTTCTCCTAAGTGCTTTTCAAATGGAAATTGCATTTAGTCAGGGATACCATAATATGGTACCTAACCCTTCATTTGAACAATATGATGAATGTCCCGATAGTATTTGTATGATTAACAAAGTAAAAAATTGGCATTCTGTTTGTGGTTCATGTATCGATTACTTCAATACCTGCACATTAAATGCCGATTTTGGAGTACCAATTAATGGGTGGGGTGTTCAACAGCCTTTAACCGGGAATGGTTATACACAATTTCTTGTAGTTGTTACCTCAGTCAACTTTCGAGAGTATTTAGGATGTAGATTAATTTCTGATTTGATTTCAGGTAAATTGTATTATTTTGAGATGGGAATATCTTTAGCTGAACTTTCATCTGTTTCATGTGATCAAATAGAAATTCTATTAACTGACACTCCTGCAATATGCCCTCCGGATTTTTTATATCCATTAACTAATTATGCTCCACAAATATCAACACCAAAAGGGTTAATATATGAAGATACCATTAATTGGATGAAAATTTCCGGAAGTTTTATTGCTAATGGATCTGAAAAATACCTGACCATCGGATTTTTCGAGGAAAATGATAGTATAAACTGGATTTATCGCCATGATTACTGGGCACATTGGGCTGAGTATTACCTTGATGATGTATATTTATATGAGGCCGATAAGCCGCCTTTGCCAGCGGAGGCAGGAGATGAGCGGCTGATCTGCCGTGGCGACAGTGTGCAGTTGGGTAGCTCCGCGTATCTGGATTACGAGTACCAGTGGAGTACGGCAGGGAAAGTATTTGATACAAGCGGGAATCCGTGGGTTCGTCCGGAAATCACCACCACCTATTATCTGAAACAAACCGACTTCAGGTCTGTTACCAGTTATGACACGGTTCTGGTTGTTGTAAAGAATTGCGAAACTGTTGCGGATACCGAGCTGATCATCCCCAATGTTTTTACACCGAATGGTGACGGGAAAAATGACTATTTTGAAATCCTGAACCCGGGAGATCTGCACTATACCATCATGATTTTTAACCGCTGGGGCGAGAAAATAAATGAAAATGACGGCAGACTACCGTGGGACGGAAATCATCAGCAAAAAGCACTTCCTGCGGGAGTATATTATTATACCATTACCTCCCGAAACAAAAGCGGGATAGAATATACAGGGTCTGGTGTGATCCATTTGCTCCGTTAATACCGGAACGAATTTCGTGCATCGGTCATAATATCTAATATTTTTCTTAGGTTTGTTCTTTCATCTGTAAACAAACCCGGGAATTATGGAAATCAGAAGACTCTTCGACATTCTGGATTATGCACGTGCGAATCATCCGAAGAAAGAGGATGTGCTGGCCGGCAAGGAAAATGGTCAGTGGACGCGTTTTTCGCTCGAAGAATACATCAGCTGGGCGGATGATGTGAGTTACGGACTCCTGCAACTGGGCGTCAAAAAAGGAGATACGGTTGCATCGATCTGCAATAACCGGCCGGAGTGGAATTTTCTGGATATGGGCATCATGCAGATCGGAGCGATTCATGTGCCGATTTATCCGACCATCAGCGACGGGGACTACAAATACATTTTAAACCATGCGGAAGTCAAGGCCATTTTTGTGGCCGGGGAAGAGCAATACGGAAAAGTAGAGCATCTTCTCCCCGATTCCTGCTGTATTGAGCATGTATATTCGGTAAAAGCCATGGAAGGACTGCCATCGCTGCAGCATCTGCGGGAACTGGGCAGAGCCAATCCGGCTCCGGAGAAGGTTAAGGAAATGAAAGATGCCACCGGCTGGGATGATCTGGCCACGATGATCTATACTTCGGGCACAACAGGCAATCCAAAAGGTGTCATGCTTTCGCACGGGAACATCATTACCAATGTGATGAGTATCCGGGATATCCCGAAACTGGGTCCGGAAGCGCGGGCTATCAGTTTTCTTCCACTCTCACACGTGTACGAGCGCATGATGAATTATGCCTATCAGCATATCGGAATATCGATCTATTATGTCGAGAATATGGCCACGATATCCGATAATGCCAAAGAGATTCATCCCCATATGATTTTGGCCGTGCCGCGTTTTATCGAAAAAGTGTATGAAAAAATAGTTGCAACCGGCCGCAAGCAGAAAGGGATAAAGAAATCGATCTTTTTCTGGGCCTTGAATCTGGGTCACCGCTACGAACTGAATCCGCCCAACGGATTGTGGTATAGATTGCAAATGCTTGTGGCTTCCAAACTGGTATTTTCGAAGTGGAGAGCCGCGCTGGGAGGCGAGTTAAAGCTGATTGTGAGTGGCGGAGCGGCTTTGCAGTCGAGGCTGGCGCGGGTATTCTGGGCAGCAGGTATACCGGTTTATGAGGGCTACGGTCTTACCGAGACTTCACCCGTCATTTCGGTGAATCATACGGATCCGGGAGGCGTGAAATTCGGGACGGTCGGGCCTCCGGTTGCCGGGGTAACGGTAAAGATTGCCGAAGATGAAGAAATCCTGTGCAAAGGCGCCAATGTGATGCTGGGGTATTACAAAGACGAAGAGCAAACCGCTGCCGTTATTGATCAGGACGGCTGGTTTCATACCGGTGATCTTGGCTTTATCGATGCCGATGGCTTTATCACCATTTCGGGTCGCAAAAAGGAAATCTTCAAAACATCGATGGGCAAATACATTCATCCCGAGCGGGTTGAGAACATCATCAAAGAGAGTAGTTTTATTGACAATGCCATGGTACTGGGTGAAAACCAGAAATATGCAGCCGCACTCATCACGCCTGATTTTGAATACCTCCGCACCTGGTGTAAAATCAAAAACATAGCCTATACCACGAATCAGGAAATGGTGGAGAATCCGGTGATTAAAAAACGCTATCTGCAGGAAGTTGATCAGAGCAATAAGCAGCTTGGGAATACGGAACAGGTGAAACGGATTGCCCTGCTGAGCGAAGAATGGACCATAGCCGGAGGTGAAATGACTCCTTCGCTGAAGCTGAAACGTCGCCATGTGAATAAAAAATACAAGGCCATCATTGACAGTCTGTTTGAATAAATGCTGCGATTCTTATCTAAAACACTGAATATGAAAGAGATCCGCCGAATTTTTGATATCCTTTCCGATGCAGATGAGCGCTTCGGCACAAAATATGATGTCCTGGCCGGCAAAATCAAGGGACAATGGATTCCATATTCGGCGAAGGACTATATTGACATCGTCAACGATCTCAGCTCAGCCTTTCTGGGCCTGGGGATCCGAAAAGGCGATACGGTAGCCACAATATTGAAGAATTGTCCGGAATGGAACTTTATCGACATGGCGCTGCTGCAGATCGGTGCCGTGCAGGTTCCGATCTATCCGACGATCAGTGTGGATAATTTCCGGCACATCTTTCAGGATGCCGAAGTAAAACTGGTGTTTGTTACCGGCAAAGATCTTTACCGCAAGATACAGGATATTTTACCTTTATGTCCGACGGTTTCGGAAGTTTTCTGCATCGAAAAGACAGAAGGGTTGCGCAATCTGAGTGATTTGCAGCAGGCAGGCAACAGCAGTCTTGATTCTGCAAAAATTGAAGCCCTGAAAGAGGCCATCCTGCCGGGTGATCTGGCTACCATCATCTACACATCGGGAACAACGGGCATTCCGAAAGGGGTTATGTTATCTCATGCCAATATTATCAGCAATTTCGTTACCCTGGCCGATGATATCCTGCCGAAAGGAGTTGTACACCGGGCATTGAGTTTTTTGCCGTTATGCCATATTTACGAGCGGGTTTTGAACTACATGTACCAGTATCTCGGGATTTCGGTTTACTATTCCGAAACCATCGAGGCTGTGGCTCAGAATTTAAAGGAAGTTCGTCCGGAGATGTTTTGTGCGGTTCCGCGTGTCATCGAAAAGTTCTACGACAAAATCATCGCCCGTGGTCGCAGCCTGACCGGCATTAAAAAATTAATATTCTTCTGGGCAGTCGGCATTGCAAATCATTATGAATTGTATGGCGGCAATTCTGCGTATTATAAAATGAAGCATCGTCTGGCCGAGAAGCTGATTTTCAGCAAATGGCGGGAAGCGCTGGGCGGCAATATTAAGATTATTGTGAGTGGAGGAGCTTCGCTGCAGGCCCGTTTATCGCGTGTTTTCTGGGCAGCCGGCATCGAAGTGATGGAAGGATACGGGCTTACGGAAACCTCGCCGGTAATCGCAGTCAGTAATTTTGAAATTTATGGCGTGAAGATCGGCACGGTTGGTCCGGTATTGCCGGGTGTAACGCTGAAATTTACGGAAGACGGGGAAATCTGCTGTAAGGGTCCGAATGTGATGATGGGATATTACAAACAACCGGAAGCTACGCGTGAAGTGATTGATGCGGAAGGATGGTTTCATACCGGCGATATCGGGATCCTGGTGGATAATATGTATGTAAAAATCACCGACCGGAAAAAGGAAATTTTCAAGACCAGCGGCGGGAAATTTATTGCACCGCAACCCCTGGAAAATAAGCTGAAAGAATCGCCCTTTATTGAAAATGTGATGGTTGTGGGTGAAAACAGAGCCTATCCGGTTGCCCTGATCGTTCCTGCCTTCGACACCATCCGGAACTGGGCAGTACACAAGGGAATTCCGGATCTGAAAACCCAGGCTGCCATTGCGGAAAGCGGGGATGTATTAAAGCGTATTCAGAAGGAAATCAATGCATTAAATCACAACCTTGACAAGACGGAGCAGATTAAGAAAATTAAATTGCTTGATCACGACTGGACTCCGGAAACGGGTGAATTAAGTATGACGCTTAAGCTGCGCCGCAAACACCTCTGCGAGCGGTATACTCCCCTGATTGAAGAATTGTATTAGTGGAGAATTTTCCAGATCAGTTCCTGCAATAAACCCGGTTCATCGGCATTGGTGCTGATGATACCTTTTGATTTGAGGTCATATTCATGGAGCAGATCGAATACCCGTGCCAGACGTTTGATGGTATAGTTTGAGGCGGCTTTCTGATAATCCTGTATGAAATAGGGACTTACGCCCAATGCCGCGGCGGCAGAAGCCCGGCTTTTATCCTCCAGTGCGTGATAAATCATCAATTGTGCAAAAAATTTGTACAAAATCGGAATTATCATCACGATGGGGTTATCCTTGGGATTGGCCATGAGGTAATGCGCAATCTGATTGGACTTGAAAATATTCTTGTCGCCCAGAGCCTTTTGCAGTTCAAAAACATTGTATTCTTTGCTGATTCCGATATTTTGTTCGACGATTTTATCGGTTACATGGGTTCCGGCCGGAAGACTGATGCGTAATTTGCCCAATTCCATTACAATATGGCTGAGGTCGGTGCCCACATATTCGGCAACCATGGCGGCTGCTTTGGGGTCGATGGTATAGCCCTCTCTTTTCAGGTATTGACTGATCCATTCAGGAACCTGATTATCGTATAACTTCTTGGTAACCAATAACTCTCCATTTTTAGCAACATGGAGGGCGATTTTTTTGCGCTGATCAAACTTTTTGTGTTTGTAGCAAAGAACCAGAATGCTTGTTTTCATGGGTTTTTCCATGTAGGCTTCCAGTTCGTCCACATCTTTCATTTCCTGGGCTTCCCGAACAATAATTACCTGATATTCAGCCATCATGGGATATCGCTTCAGATAACTGATGAGGGTTGGTGCATTCAGATCTGCACCATATAATATACTTTGATTAAATTCTTTTTCCTGTTCCTGCAATACATTTTTCTCGATGTATTCAGCCAGCGCATCAATATAATAGGGCTCTTCACCCGACAGCACATAAACCGGTTTAAAGGCGCGTTTTTTCAGGTCACTCAGGATGGATTCGTAGGTACTGGCCATGATTCAGGAGATTCGGGATGGGGTATTACCGGATTAAAATTTGAGGTGGCGCACGGTTTGTCCGTTGTTGATGAGCTGCATGAGCGCGTCAACACCGATGCGCAGATGATCTTCGACGAATTTGGCACTGACTTTCAGGTCGCTGGCCGCGGTTTTTACGCCGGGTGCAATCATGGGCTGATCGGACACCAGCAGCAAGGCTCCGGAGGGTATTTTATTGACAAAGCCCAGTACAAAAATAGTGGCTGTTTCCATATCAATGCCCATGGCTCTGATTTTCCGGAGGTAGGCTTTAAAAACATCATCGTGTTCCCAGACTCTGCGGTTGGTGGTATAAACTGATCCGGTCCAGTAATCCCGTTCATGTTCGCGGATAGCGGTGGAGATGGCTTTCTGAAGGCTGAAGGCAGGCAGGGCGGGAACTTCGGGCGGGAAATAGTCGTTTGACGTTCCTTCGCCGCGGATGGCCGCGATGGGGAGAATCAGATCGCCTACTTTGTTCATCTTCTTGAGTCCGCCGCATTTGCCCAGAAAGAGTACGGCCTTGGGTTTGATCGCGCTGAGCAGATCCATGACTGTTGCGGCATTCGGGCTGCCCATACCAAAATTGATCATGGTAATTTTATCCCAGGTAGCACTGGGCATCGGGCGATCGTGCCCTTTGATTTCCACATCATTCCATTTGGCAAAAAGCTCGAGGTATTGACCGAAATTGACCAACAGTATATATTCACCAAATTCCTCCAGTGACTGGCCTGTATAGCGAGGCAACCAGTTTTCGACGATTTCCTTTTTTGTTTTCATACCGCTTGATTCTTTTGCAAAGGTAAGCAAAAGCCCGGCTTTATCTCAGGCGAACCAGCTTTTTATAGGTCAGATAGGAACCAATTGCACCCAGACCATTGTTGATATTGGTATAGATCTGCACCGGTTCTGCAAAAGGATCATCCCCCGAAAAATTGTAGACACTTTTATGATAGCGGTAATAGGCTTCATCGGTTGATAAAACAATGAGGCGCACGTAATACGGTGTCATCAGGCTTGCGTCGTGGAAGCTGACCAGAATATCTTCTCCATCTTTATTGACATCACTCAGATAAGGATATCCGTTTGCCGGTTCCATGTAATAAAAATCATCAAAAACTGTATCATCCTGAAAACTAAACTCCATATACACCCGATAGAAATTCTCCTCTCCTGGAATATCGTTTATTTTAAAGTCATAGCGGTTCACATCAGCTCCCCATTCTTCATCATAAATTTGCTGTACTCCCAGAAATTCCAACGCCAGATTATTTTGAGCAGGAATGGTAGTAAAACCATCGACTGCTTCATAGCCGGAAGCTGTAGCGGTAATCGAACAGGAACCGCCCGGTAACAGGGCAAATCCGGTGGCGTCGGCTTTATAAGACCTGTCCATATTATCATACACCAGATGAATTGTCTGTGAGCCGTTGCTGATGTTCACAATGGCATCGGTCACATCCGGATTGGTGTTCCATTCGTGCGATTTGCCAACCGGCCAGGAACGGGTAACCGTAGCCCGGAGGAAGGTATCACCGGGAGACACCCAGGTATTCACAACCAGTTTCGGATCCACTTCGGGCAAATCGATATTGGTAACCATTTCGGTACAGGAAACGCTCCACATTCCCATAAACACGATCGACAAAAGAAAAGTATACTTGCGGTTCATGGCTTAAAATTTCAGGGTGTATGTAATGGATGGGATAATGGGGAAAATAGAAACCTGTTTGAGGACATTCTTCTGATTTCCATCGCTGTCGTACTCGCTTTCGAGAAAATAGAAGTAGGGATTTTTTCGGTTATACACATTGTATATGCCTATTTCGAAGGTCCGGTGTCCCCATCGGATCTCTTTATGAAACTGAACGCTGAGATCAAGGCGGTGGTAAGCCCGCATCCGGAAGCTGTTGCGCTCGCCATAGTCGGTCACTTCGTTGTAAAATCCGCTAAAGCTGTAGGGATTGTGTGTAGAAGGCGAATAGGTAGCCAGTGGCAGCGTAATGGCATTACCGGAGGAATAAACCCAGGTACCGGAAACGCTGATTTTATCTGTAGGATTCCAAAGGCCGACTACACTGATATCATGGCGACGGTCGTAGCGTGCCCAGAATTCCTTTCCGAAATTAATTTCCTCGAACTGATGTTTGGTCCAGGAGAGTGTATAGGCCACCCAGCCTGAGAATTTGCCGGTTTTACGCTGGAGCATCATTTCCACACCGTAGGATTTCCCTTTGCCTGAGGTCACATTTTCTTCCCAGTTTGCCTCCGAAGCCGAATAGGGGTCGTCGATGAGCAGGTAGCTGGCACCGTCGAGGTATCCGATGATGTTGTTCATGATTTTGTAATATCCTTCCACGGTGAGGGTTAGATTTTGTTTTGGCAGATCCCGGGCGAGTCCGAGTGCAACTTGTTGGGAACGTTGTGGCTTTATGTTGGCAGAAGAAGGCACCCAGAGATCCGTTGGCAGTCCGATTCCTGTGTTGCTGATGAGATGAACATACTGACTCATCATGGCCCAGGAGGCCTTTAACGATGTGTATTCATCGAGTACATAAGCGAAAGAGAGGCGGGGTTCCGGATTGAAATAGGTTGTAGAGGCGGTATTAAACATCGAAAACCGGATTCCGGGATTGAACATCACGCGGGAACCCAGGTGCATTTCGTCTTCGGCATACAATCCACTTTCTAAAGCATTGATGGTGGTTACTTTGGAAAAAGATTCATCAATATAGGATGATTTAAGTGTAAGGGCACTGGGCCGGAAACGGTGATGTGTCAGGATCGCACCAAAACGGATGTGGTGTTCGGGGGAGATGTACCAGCTATAATCGTTCTTGAGTGAAAAATCCTGAATACCACTCAGATAGCGAAGATTGAAAAAGTCATTATCATATTTCTCCTTTATATATACCGACATGTTGTAATTGGAGAAAATAAGAGATGTATTTGAAAATAACTTATTGTTAAACAGGTGATTCCATCGGGCTGTCGCGGTGGCGTTCTGCCAGAAGAATCCGGAGCTCAGTTCATCGGATGAGCCGTTATAGTTGTCTTTGTATTTCACAAAAAACTTATCCCTTCCGAAATAGCCGCTCAGGTAAACTTTGTTTTTGCTTCCGAAATCATAGTTTACTTTGGCGTTGAGGTCATAGAAATAATAGCCCCCTACTCCGTCTTCGAGGCTCATAAACGGACGGGTGAGGACATCCAGGTAGGTTCTTCGTCCGGAAACCAGGAAGGAAGATTTATTTTTTACGATGGGGCCTTCGAGGGTCAGGCGGCTGCTGAGCAGGCCGATACCCGCTTCTCCGGCGATTTTTTCCTTGTTTCCCTCTTTCATATTCATTTCGACAACAGAAGACAAGCGGCCGCCAAAGCGTGCCGGGAATCCGCCTTTCATGAGTTCGATGCTTTTCAGGGCATCTCCGTTAAAGACTGAAAAGAAGCCGAATAGGTGATTCGCATTGTAGACCAGTGCATCATCAAGAATGATCAGGTTTTGATCGGGTCCGCCGCCTCTGACATAAATTCCGGTACTCCCCTCGTTGCCTTTCTGCACACCGGGCAGCAGTTGCAGCGTTTTGAACACATCGCGTTCACCGAGCAGTGCCGGCAGGGATTTCATTTGCTGCACCGGTATATCAACTGTACTCATGTGTACATCCTGACTGATCCGTTTTTCGGCAGATCCGGTAATTTCAACGACCTGAAGCAGTGAATTGGCGGCCAGTTTCACGTTGCGTTCAACCGATTTATTCAGATTCAGATCGAAGGTATCCGCTTTAAAACCCACATAGGAATATACGATGCGGTATTTCCCTTCCGGCAGTGTGATGGAATAGAAGCCATAAGCATTGCTCACGGTACCGGATTTGAGAACCGGAACATAAATATTGACGCCGATGAGTAATTCGCCGCTGCCGGCTTCGGAAACATAGCCACTTAAGGTATAGCGGGTTTGTTGTGAAAAACCACTCAGCAACAACAGACTGAAAAACAAAAGTAAATATTTACGCATATTACTGATTTGAGAACAAGATTAACGAAAAACAGGCACAAGGATTATACCAAAACCGGAAATAATGCTCAGAGTTGAAATTTATGAACAATGCCCTGTTGTCTGAAAGCCTCTGTTGCGATGTCATCTTCAAACAAGCCATACAGCGCTGATCCGCTTCCGCTCATGGAGGCATACAGAGCCCCTTTTGCATACAGCTTGTCTTTGATTTGCTTTAACAGCGGGTATTTTGCGAATATGTGCATCTCAAAATCGTTGACAACAGTATCCTTCCAGGTCCGGATACCGGCTTTCAGGCTTTCTGTCAGGTTTATTGGAGATGGATTTATCTGAATCCCGCTATAGGCTTCGGCGGTACTGACATGTACAGGCGGAATGATTAAAAGCAGGGTGTATCCCGACAGGCTGATGGGAAATGGTGTAAGGATTTCTCCTCTTCCGGTTGCCATGGCCGGTTTAGATTCGATAAAAAATGGGCAATCGCTGCCGATGCGGGAAGCAATTTCCTTTCTTTTTCCGGATGGAATCCCCAGGTCAAAAAGGGAATTCAGCAGGTTTATTGCAATGGCAGCATCAGAGGAGCCTCCACCGAGTCCGGCTCCGGCGGGAACAATTTTATGAAGGTGAATATTGACAAAAGGAAGCTGGTATTCGGAACGAAGGCTGTGTAAAGCTTTCATTACCAGATTATCTGCAGGATTTCCCTGCAAGTTGATCCCGGTTTGAATGAATTGATCCTGAGGATTCTGTCCGGGAATAATTTCGAGGATATCTGTCAGGGGCAGCGGGAACATCATAGTTTCGATATTGTGGTACCCATCCGGACGTTTCCCGGTAATCTGCAAACCGATGTTAATCTTCGCTGGCGGAAATCCTATCATGCAACAAAAATAGGGTTTTCCCGGAATGAAAAGCAAACAAAATCATTTGTATTTGATGCAAATTGTATTAGATTTGCCTGAAAAAATGAGTCAATGACGCTGTCTTTATCTCTTATTGGTATTTTCCTTTCAGTCATTCTACTCTATTTTAGTTTACGGAAGTATAAATCAAGCATTTATCTGGGTTTTTTCTTTTTAGGCATCAGTGTTTACGGCTTGATTCAATATATTCTGCTTGACTCCGGATCTGTTTTTCTGGTCACGGTTTTTCTGGCCGGTATTCCCATCTCCGGAATTTTGATTTACATGATCGGCCCTATGCTGTATTTTTATGTACGCAGTATTCTCAGGGACAATTCCCGTTTATCGAAGATTGATTTTTTGCATTTTCTGCCAGCTCTGATCTATTTTCTTCTGACAATTCCCGGTGCTGTAGTTTTCCTGAATTCAGACAAAGAGATTGCAGGAGCCATTGCAGAGAACCGGGCAGCAATAAAAACTTACCACGCCTCCATTTTAAATGAACTATTTCCGTTTTCAGCACTATTTCTAAGCCGGCCTGTTCTGGTGATAGTGTATATTATCGGGTCGGCGGGTTTATTGATTCACTACACCCGAACTTCCAAACCAAACTCTGTTTTTAAAGGGCAGGAGTTTATGTTTAAATGGTTGCTGTTATTACTGGGATCACTCTTTATCCTGGTTTTGAGTCATATTCTGCTTGTAATCGGATTAACGATTCCCGGCACGCATGTGCTTTTCACCTTGGAAAACCTTCAAATTTTTTCGGCTCTGGGGTTAACTGCCTTGCTCATTTCACCCTTCTTTTTCCCAACCATTCTTTATGGTTTACCCCGATTACCCGGAACTTCGCCGGAATATACAAGCCTCAGTGCAAATGAATATAAAACCAACAGATCAACTGAATATGAATCTGTTATTGAAGAAAAAAAAGTTGTCAGTCATTTTGAATCTGAATATCTGCATTTAATCCGGGAAAAAGCGGAATTGTGCATGAAAGAGCAACAGCCTTATCTTGATGCGGATTGTAATCTGGGATATTTTGCAAAACTGATTCATGTGCCGGCTCATCATCTGGCTTACTATTTCAGGGAAGAAAAAAAACAAAGTTTCAATGATTACCGGAATGAATGGAGGATTATTCATGCAAAGAATCTGATTCAACAAGGGAAAGCGAATGAGATGACCCTGGAAGCAATCGGACATTTATCCGGATTCACATCACGCAACAGTTTTTTTACAGCTTTTAAAAAAGTGGAGGGTGTACCGCCCGGAGTTATTGCAGCAAAATATACCACCTGACACATTTTCTGCAATCCAATATTAAAATTTAAGATATAATTAACAAAATATGCAGGAAGGACTCAAAACTCTTCCTGTTACATCTTGTTTGTTTTAAAATTGATGTTCTATGAAAAAATTTACACGAATCCTATTTTTACTTGTTTCTGTTGTCCTGATTGCACCTGTAGTTTACGGACAAGTGGCTGTTAACACCGACAACAGTTCACCGGATGCATCCGCCATGCTGGATGTGAAGTCTGTAACAAGCGGGTTTCTGCTTCCCAGGATGTTGGCTTCCGACAGGACCGGCATCAGTAACCCGGCTACAGGCCTTATTGTTTATCAGACCGACAGCCCGTCAGGCTTTTATTACTTCGACGGGAGTAGCTGGATAAAACTTTCAGAGGCTACTGTTGAAACAGATCCTGTTTTTTCGGTCTGGAATAAAAGTACAGGCATCAGCATTTCCAGTGCGCAAATCAGTAATTTCAATACTGCTGTAGCTGCTGTTCCTTCGGTTGTGGCGAATACGGCAAAGAACAGCTATCCTGCCGCAGATGCCGCCAAACTTGCCGGAATTGAAGCCGGGGCTGAAGTAAATGTAAATGCCGACTGGAATGCTGTGAGCGGTGATGCCGTCATTTTAAACAAACCTGCCATGGGAGGATTACAACCTCCCGGTGATGCCGCTCAAGGGGATGTGCTTTATTATGATGGTTCGAACTGGGTTGCCCGGACTCCTGCTGTGAACCTTGCCGGATTGAGTAATACAATCAGCAATTATCAACCTTATCTCGCAATTGCATATTGCATAGCAACACAAGGGTATTACCCGGCCAGAAATTCAGCAAACCCATTTATCGGAGAAATCTGTATGTTTCCATATAATTTTTATCCAAGAGGTTTTCTTTATTGTAGCGGGCAACTGTTGCCCATTTCTCAAAATACTGCCTTATTTTCACTGTTGGGCACTATGTATGGAGGAAACGGTCAAACCACATTTGCCGTTCCCAATTTGCAAGGTCGTGTACCTATACACCACGGACAAGGTCCCGGACTTTCCAATTATGATCAAGGGCAAGAATCAGGATCACATATCATTACACTGACCGGATCAAATCTTCCTGTGCATACCCATTCCATTATCTATCAATAAAAAAGGAATTCTATTATGAAAACTTCTATCTATAAACGTTTAACTTTCAGACCTGCAGGCATCGTATTTACCTGCCTGGGTATCCTGTTTTGCCATCTGAGTTTTTCTCAGGTAGCTGTTAATACTGACAATAGCGCTGCTGACCCCGCTGCCATGATGGATGTAAAATCCAATTCACTCGGGCTGTTAACACCCAGAATGAGCGCAGGGGAAAGAACTGCTATTATTACTCCTGCTACCGGATTAATTGTATACCAGACTGATCAGACACCCGGGTTCTATTATTATAATGGTGCGGGTTGGGACAGACTAACCGGAATGCTTATTGAGACTGATCCCTTGTTTTCAACCTGGGATAAAACTACAGGGATTAGCATAACCGGCTCCCAGGTAAGTGATTTTAATACTGCTGTTGCCAGCAATCCTGCAGAAGTTGCCAATACAGCTAAAGTCAGTTACCCTCTTGCTGATGCCAATAAACTTGCCGGGATAGAAGCCGGAGCAGAGGTTAATGTTGTACGCGACTGGAATGCTGTAAGTGGTGATGGTATTATATTAAATAAACCCAGCTTTTCCGCAGGCATCCCTTTCCCTGATAACCCTACCACCGGAGCATTATTGTATTATAAAGGAGACAGTTGGGTTGATTCAAACCTTAGCGTTGTGAATACCGGCAGTAGTCAGGCAGTAAACAACATGCAGCCTTATCTGACCATGAACTATTGCATTGCATTGTCAGGTATTTTTCCGTCCAGAGATGCTTTTGAAGCCTATATCGGAGAAATTATGCTTGTCGGCTTTAATTTTGCTCCACGTTGGTGGGCACTATGCAATGGGCAACTGCTCCCGATTAACCAGAACCAGGCACTGTTTTCCTTATTGGGAACAACATATGGTGGAAATGGCACAACAAATTTTGCCTTACCTGATTTAAGAGGAAGATCGCCCTTGCATTGGGGAAGCGGACCGGGTTTGCCGACAATTTCTCTCGGACAGGCAGGTGGTACTGAAACCTTTACGATCACAACCAGCCAGATGCCGGCACATACACATTCGATTATTTATCAATAGCCATTGCAAAAAGATTATTACTATGAAAAGATATTTCAATCTTCGTTTATGGATGATCCTGCTACTAAGCAGTACTTTAATTTCAACAGGATTTGGTCAGATCGCAGTCAACAGCGACGGAAGCCAGCCTGATAATTCGGCTATGCTGGATGTAAAATCAACAAGCAAAGGACTTTTAATACCACGTTTAACATCCGCACAACGTTCAGCTATCGTAACTCCTGTAGCGGGGCTGATGGTATTTCAGACGGATGCTGCAGTCGGATTCTGGTTTCATGACGGCAGTACCTGGAAAAAGCTTCAAGATGCACATCCTGAGACAGATCCTGTTTTTAGTACCTGGAATAAAAGCACCGGAATCAGTATTTTATCAACGCAAGTTACAGATTTTCAGAATGCAGTTACCAACACTCCTGCTGTATTGGCAAACACTGCAAAAAACACCTATCCTGCCGCAGATGCCACTAAACTGTTCGGTATTGCAGCCGGTGCCGAAGTGAATGTTATCGCCGACTGGAATGCTGTTAGCGGGGATGCAATGATTCTGAACAAGCCCGGCACAGGAGGGATTACTCCACCTGCTGATGCCACAACAGGTGATATTTTATACTACAATGCCGGGAACTGGGTAGCCAGAACCATGGTATTGGGGAACAATGCAGGCGGAAGTCAAGCCTTTAGCACAATTGAACCTATTTTATCAATCAACTATTGCATTGCCTATGAAGGTATTTTTCCATCTCCAAGCAGCGATCTACCTTATATCGGAGAAGTTCAGCTATTCGGTTTTAATTTTAACCCGATGGGATTTGAAAAGTGCAACGGTCAATTATTACCCATCTCTCAATATGAAGTATTATTTGCATTGCTGGGAACGACCTATGGTGGCGACGGACAGTCAACATTCGCAGTTCCGGATCTGAGAGGAAGATTACCGATTCACCAGGGACAAGGACCCGGTCTTTCCAATTATGTTATCGGACAAGCTGCCGGCAGCGAAAACACAAGCCTATTACCCGGCAATATTCCCAATCACACTCATTCCATAATTTACAACTAATTGAAACCAATTCCAGTTCTTATTTTGCTTCTCTTCATTTGCTTTTTACAGGGATTTCCCCAGTCAGGAGTAAATGATACGGCTAAAACAAAACCTGCAATAAACAGGGCCATTGAATTGCTGCATCCCTTGAAACTGAAAGCAGATGCTAACACCATTATAAAAGTTGCTGTTGTGGATGATGGATTCAGATTGAGTCATAAAGCACTGAAACCTTACATTTATGAGAACCTGAAAGAAGTCCCCGGTAACCTGATCGATGATGACAACAATGGGTATACAGATGATCTGAACGGATACGATGTGAGCGATGGAGATCCTGATGTTTCGATTCCTGCTGATAAAATTGAAACCTATTATCACGGCACCTACATCACCGGAATTATTACTTCCGTTTTTAAAGAGTTCTATGGTGATAATGCAGAGAAACATCTGCGGATTATTCCTGTCAAAGCAATTTCCGATGATGCGAAACGAACCTATATTTCAGATGGATACAAAGGAATAGCCTATGCAATAGCTGCAGGTGCTGATATCATTGTATGTGCCTGGAGCGGGGGTAATATTACGTCGGATGAACGGGCAATTCTGCAAAAGGCAATGTCAAAGGGGATCCTTCTTGTTGCATCTGCCGGTAATTTTTATTCTGAAAAGACAGAGTCTCCATCAGACCAACCAGGCGTGCTTTGTGTGGCAGCGCTAGACTCCTCACTCCGAAAACTTAAAATGTCAAATTTCGACATGAAGGTTGATTTGTGTGCTCCGGGACAGTCCGTTTTCGGGGCATTTCCTCTGGCGGATAATTCTTTTACACTCAGCGACGGGACCTCTCCTGCTGCAGCACTGGTTGGAGGTTGTGCCGCTGTTTTGAAAGCATTAAAACCGGAATTGACCCGTCAGGATATTATTGATGCACTTAAAAATACGGCAACTCCTGTTGACAGTCTTAATCTGAATTATTGCGGTAAACTGGGTGCCGGGTATCCTGACATGCGCAAGGCCATAGAATTTGTGAGCAATCCGTCATACAGGGAATCCGCTTTCACCGCGAAACGTCCGGAAGGAAAGATTTATTTCCGAAAGAAATCTGAAGTGTATAACTGGGATTTTAAACCTTTTGGTGCCTATCACGGAATAAATCTGAAGACAAACAACCGCGATATAAGCGGGAATATTAAAATCTATTCGGCAGGGAATCTGGTTATGGAGGGCACTTTAAAAGATTTGATCAAAGGTAATTACTTTAAAGGATCTGATTTCCGAATTGAGATTGATCCCAAAACCCTTACAAAATCACTGCAAGAACTTGAATATTCTTTTGAAACCATTGATTCAACTACATTATTTTGCAGAGATATCGTTGAATACACCCGCGAATCGGATACAATAACCGATGGCAGCGGGCCAGATAATTATGCCGGCAACTGTGCCTGTAAATGGCAAATCAAAGTTGCTCCGGGAAAAAAGATTCGCCTTGATTTCACCGAAATGGATACCGAAGCCAATGTGGATTTTGTATGGATCTTTGAAGGAAAAGAAACACTTCAGGAAAGTATAGCCGCGAAATTCTCCGGTCAGAATAAACCACCGGTAATCATAAGTTATACAAATGAAATATTGCTCTGGTTTGTGACCGATGGTCAGAAATCAGGTCAGGGATGGAAAATGAATTATACAACAGTAGACCAGTCGGTTACGAGTGGTCTGGAAAAGGAATAAAACCAACACTATGAAAAACCTCTATTATTGTTTAACAAGTATGCTTTTAAGCATAGTCATGATTAACATGGTAAACGCACAGGGACTCCGTGTGAATTCCGGTTATCTGGTGACGAAATCAGGCTACATGAAAGTCAATGGCGCTATTCAAAATGCAGGCACCATTCTCGGAAATAATGCCAATATTTACCTCAGCGGAGACTGGACGAATTCCGGTCAATATACGCCTGGCACCTCGACCATTGTATTCAATGGAAGCAGTAACCAGTCTGTGACGAAAGTTCCGGCCGAAAGCTTTGTTAATGTTCAGGTTAATAAAAGTGGCGGTAATCTGTTATTCCAACAGCCGGTTACAGTAACAGGACAGTTGCAGATGCTTGCCGGAATGGTGAACACCAATGCCAATGTCCTGACTCTCAGCGGTGCCGGTCAGATCTCCGGTGAAGCAAACGGCCATTATGTATTGGGTATAATCGAAACCAGTCCGAATGTCGGAACATCTTCCAGTTCTTTTCAAGGCTGTGGTGTCAGCCTCGGTTCAGGCAGCGATGATCTTGGTGTTGCAAGTCTCCGCCGTACCAGCGGCAGTGCAGGAAGGGTTACAGTAGGTTCCCATTCCGGTATAAACAGGAAATGGTTTATCAGTTCCGCCCGTTCTCCATCCTCCGGCCGAACACTCACTTTCTCATGGGTCAGTGATGATGATAACGGACTTAATTTAACAACTGCACAACTCTGGAAAACATCAGATAATGGCTTATCATGGGTAAAAGTCGGACCAGTGCAGGATGCTTCTGTTAGTCATTCAGTGACTGTAACGGGTGAAACCTCATTTGGCACCTATACTGTTAGCGATGGTCCTAATCCACTGGGTTGTGAACTCACTTGCCCTTCGAATATCAATGTAAACAATACTCCGGGTCAATGTGGAGCTATTGTCACTTTCAGTCCGCAAGATAACGGAGGCTGTCTGAATATTACCTCCACTCCTGCCTCAGGTTCATTTTTTAATGTCGGGCAAACAACAGTAAATGTAACTGCTTCGGATGGTCTGGGAAATACACATACCTGTAGTTTTACAGTGACAGTGACCGATAATGAAAATCCTACTATCACCTGTCCTCAGAATATTACAGCCAATATGGACCAGGGAAGCTGCTACGCAACGGTTACTCTCGGGACACCTGCCACCAACGACAATTGTCTGGTATCAAGTGTTACAAGCAATAAACCGGCGAATAACCAGTATCCTTTTGGCGTTACAACGGTGACATGGACCGTAACAGATAATCATGGGCATTCTGTTACGTGCCTGCAAACAGTCACTGTAAGCGACAACCAGTCTCCTACGATAAGCTGTCCGACAAATATCTCTGCAAATATGGATGCGAATTCATGCTTTGCAACGGTAAGTCTGGGCACCCCGGCTACCGGAGATAATTGTCTTGTATCATCCGTAACCAGCAATAAATTGGCAAACGACCAGTATCCGTTTGGTGTAACCACCGTAACCTGGACTGTAACCGATAACCACAACAATTCAACAACCTGCCTGCAAACGGTAACTGTAACTGATAATCAGCCACCAACGATTACCTGCCCGGCAGATGTGGTAACCACAATGGATCAGGGATCCTGTTTTGCAACAGTTATTTTAGGTAATCCGATAACAGACGACAATTGTCTGGTAAGTAATATAACGAACGATAAACCTGTAAATGATCAATATCCTTTCGGAATAACCACAGTTACCTGGACGGTAACAGATAATCATGGAAATTCAACCACCTGTCTGCAAACAGTAACTGTAAGTGACAATCAGCCTCCTACTATAACGTG
>CAYLTH010000064.1:0-6050 GCA_964386485.1 uncultured Bacteroidales bacterium
GGCAAACTGAAGGTAAAGGTACTGCCTTTGTTTTCCTCGGATATAACAGAAATGACGCCTCCGTTTTTTTGTATAAAATCCTGACAGAGAATGAGTCCGAGTCCGGTTCCCCGTTCTCCCTCAGTCCCTTTCATCACCCGCATTTCATCAATTCTGAATAACTGGCTGATCGTTTCCGGAGACATTCCACGGCCACTATCAGAAATGGCACACTGGCTCAACCCATCCTGGGATTTCCCTGAATTTATTTTTATACTCCCCTTGGCATAGGTGAATTTTATGGCATTGGAAATCAGATTTCGCACCACTGCCGAGATCATATTTCTGTCGGCATAAACAGGAGTATTCCCATTTTCCTGAAAGTGAATTCTGATCTGTTTTGCTGCAGCATTTAGTTTCAACAATTCAATGTTTTCCAGAATGACATCGTTCAGGTTAAAAGCATGCGGTTCGAAAGGAAGCAGGCCTTTTTGCGCCCGGGCCCAGGTAAGCAGGTTGTCGAGCAGATCAATGGTTTGATCGGAGGATGCCTTCAGGTTGAACAAAATGCGTTTTTTATCATCTTCACTAAAATCTGCATATCGATCATTGAGTAATTCGAGCATGCCATTCAGGGCTGTAACGGGATTTTTCAGGTCATGGGCGATAATGGAAAAAAATTTGTCTTTTGCCCTGTTACTTTCTCTTAACATCTCCTCCGATTGCTGTAAAAGAAGTGTTCTTTCAGATACTGTTTTTTCGAGGCGGAGATTGTAGCGGGCTATTAAAATAAAGCGGATAGCCAGAATAACAAGAAGAATTAATGCAACAACTGCAACTGCAATGAACCACCACTGCATATATATAGGTTGTTGTATACGAATAATAGGGGTCCACACCGGTTCACTCCAGATGCCGTTTGAATTACAGGCTTTTATTCCAAGCCTGTATTTTCCGGGTTTCAGGTCATAAAAACGGATTACCGGATCAAAATAGGGTATCGGATCAGACCAGGTATCATTCAGTCCTTCAAGAAAATATTGATATCGGTTATCCTTTTCACTAATCAGGGAAACAACACTGAAGTAAAAAATAAGATTATTCTGATGAGATGTCAGTCGCAACGATGAAGATAAACTCAAACTGTCATCTCCTGATTTCAAATACCGTATTGAAACCAAAGGTCCTTGAATATTGGATTTATTGTTGTCGAGTAATGGATTATATTCTGTCAGCCCGTTGTTGGCACCAAACCAGAGATGACCATTGTTGTCGATGAGTCCGGCTGATCTGTTTATTTCCTGCCCGCTCAGACCATAACGTACAGAGAAATTATCAAGTTTCTTTCCATCCCAGCGATATACGCCGTTATCCGTTCCGAACCAAAGCCTTCCCTGAATATCTTTAATGATGAGAAAAATTGGCCTGCTGATGGATAATTCGCCATCCTTGACTTTCTGAAGCGTATTGTCCTGTATTTTGAATAAACCGGCGGTAGTTCCGACATAACGGACTCCTGAACTGCATTCACAAAAGCTGTAAACATCATTTGCCTGTGAGGTTGATCCGGAGTTATAGTGTTGTATTTCCTTGTTGATTAGTTGATAAAGCCCAAGCCTGCGTGTAGCTATATAAATTGAGTTATCACTCCCTTCAAAAATTTTTCTTACTTCAGATATTTCCGGGAACTTTAGTTCACTGACTACATTTCCTTTTATTTCATATAGACGTGAATTGGTTGATGCAATAATTCGCCCGCTCTTTGTGCAATACACAGATGAAACATAGTTTTTCTGTGATTTTGGCAAAGGAATCCAGGTGATGTTATTGTTCTGGTCAATTTTTGCCAGGCCTTTGTAAGATGCAGCTACCCAATAATTTCCAATTTTATCCACAGCTATATCCAGTACACGGGACTGTTCTTTCCGCTCTTTTTCGGAAGTGCTGAAAATCACTGTTTTAAATTGTCCGTTTACATAGCGTGTAATGGCCCCATAATGACCAAATGCATAGTCACCAGGCCCGGATTGGGCGATGGCAGTGACTTCATTTTCGAATAAGCCGTTCTCATAATAATAACTACTGAAATGACGGGTTCCGATTTTGGTTATCCCTCTGTAAGAAGTAACCCAGAGATTATTTTCCCTGTCCTCCAGAGCATTTGTACCCCCGTCGGTAATAAAACCGGATTTCCTGTCCAGTAAAGTAAGTTTATTCTGTGGAATTATAAGTTGATATAACGAAACGGGATTCCCGAAATAGATTTCATCTCTTCCTGTTTTGCTTATAAAAAAGCTTGCGATGTACCCAAACGAAAAGTCCTGTTTGCTTTTATAGATCAGTGAAAATGTTTCCTGATCTATTTTCCCGATCCAACTTTCACCCAATATCCACATTTCGGGTTTTTCACCATTCTTTTGTGTAGAAACGTAGAGGGATTTCACCTTGCTATCGGGAAAATTCAAAAGGGCTTTTCCACCGGATATTAGTTTTTCACCGTCCAATATCGCTATCCCGTTTTTATGAACCACATACAGGCTATTCCGGTACCATTTACAATCAGATATGTTATTATCTTCTTTTTTTCCGGATATTTTAATTTGTTTCCATTTCCCTTCCCTGAACAGAAACAATCCGTTTTCTGAAGTACCCAATGCTATTACCGGCTTATTTCCGGTGTAATAAACCTCGAAACAGTTGTAATAATCAAATTCCGGCTTAATTGTCTTTGGTTGAGTAAAATTGATCCAACGATTGTTGTCAAACAAATAAACTGATTTAGATCCATTGCCTGGCATCGCCCATAACCGCCCTTTTTCATCCAGTTTCAGAAAACTGAAACTTTTGGACGATAATCCATCAATCTGTGAGTAATTTGTAAATTTCAGACCATCATAGGAAGAGATTCCGGATCGGGTGGCATACCACATTACTCCATTTGTATCCTGAACAAGGTCGTGTACTTTTGAACTGATTAACCCATCTGCTTCCGTATAATAAGTGGAGGTATACCGCTGTGCATCAGCCCTGTATGAGCCAATGAAAAATACAATTAAGGCCAATACACCCAACTGTATAGCGTTCATTTTTAATAAAAAATAATTCACTCTTTCTATTTTAACCGGCCCCCCGACCGGATTCAAAGCATAAAACTACGAACAATAATTGATTCGTATACGAATTGACAAATATTTATTTGGAAATCAGACTGCGCAGACCATGGATAAAAGAGAGCGGATGAAGCGGATTTCCGGGGACAAATAAATCGGGTTTATGTTTCGACAGGAAAAACCGTTGAATTGCAGGGCTGTTTGCAAAAAGTCCGCCACCGATGGCTTCAGAACCGGCCATGACAAGAATTTTCGGACTGGCAACGGCATCCCAGGTAATTTCCAGGGCCCTTGCCATATTTTCAGAAACCGGACCTGTAACTACAATTCCATCTGCATGGCGGGGTGAAGCAACGAATTCAATCCCATAGCGACCCATGTCAAAATTTACATTACCGGCTGCATTTAATTCCATTTCACAGCTATTATCGCCGGCAGCAGAAACCTGGCGTAATTTCAGCGATTTTCTGAAAAAACGTTTAATTTCCGGCCGCACAGCATTGTGATTAAACCGGACTGCAGTCGTGATGCCGGACCGGATTATAAGATCCTCCCGCGAACTGGCTGCAATTTTGTGGTCGTTGGTGAACCGGATTTTCCCTTTGCCGGCATATTCACATTCTTTGCAAAACACACATTTACCCAAATCAATACAAAGTCCGTTATCCTGAAAAATAGCCTGAACCGGACAAAGGTTCTCCAAATCAGCAGCTTCATCGGATGTAATATCAGTGCTGATTTCAGGTCTGCCCCTGAATAACTTCGTCAAAACAACCAAATCCGGTTTCGGGATATGTTGCCATCCATGATTTTTTAATATATTGAATTCCCGAAACATCATTTTTCTGATTAAAGGTCATTCCCGCAATACGAGAGGTTAAAACTTTTATTACACACCGGGAAATCGGATATTTCCTGATTTCTTACAGCCAGGGCCAGTGCCATCCAGTTATGAAGTGAGGGATCTTTGATTTTATAGTGAATCAGTGTCCCATCCTGCCCTGTAATGGCGACATGGCATATTTCCCCTCTCCAGCCTTCAGCCAGACCAAAGGCAAGCTGATTGGGCAAATACCGGTGTGGTTCATAGTCCGGAGTAAGGGTGTATGCAGGCAGACTCTGATGAAGCGTAATCAAACGGAGAATAAGATCGGCTGATTTTTCAATTTCTTTACGACGAAGCAGGGCGCGTGCCAGAACATCTCCATTGTGCAGTACAACCGGATCAACAGGGATTTTTGAATAAAGACCGGATGGATGAGAATACCGTACATCCCTTTTCAAACCTCCCATCCGGGCCGCCATTCCGACTGCCCCGATACTCTTCAGCTGATCGCGGCTCACAACTCCGATACCGTCAAAACGAGCCAGAACACTGGGCATCGAAAAGAGATAATCGGACATGGGCAGAAAACGATCCAGTACCTGTTTCAGATTTGTTTGAATAACTGCAATGATTTCGGGCGTCAGTGGATAGCGTGTACCCAACGGACGCACCAATCCTTTCCCGAAGCGGTTTCCGCACCATTGCTGGGTGGTATTGATTACGAGGGTCCTGAGCGACTCATTTACAACCTGTCCGAGCTGATAGGCAACATCTGTGCACAGGGCTGCTGTATCTCCGATGTGTATGGCGATGCGTTCGAGTTCAAGGGCAATGGCCCGTTCAACTGCAATCGTTTCAGGCAGCGCAAAACCGGAGAGGGCTTCGATAAGGAGGGCATGTGCTGTGGAATGTCCAACAGCTGTGTCGCCTGCAATGCTTTCGGCCATCAAAGCCCGTTTTAATGCTGAGGATTGAAGCATCAGATGTTCGATTCCCCGGTGTTGATAGCCTAACTGGATTTCGAGATGCAAAACAGTCTCGCCATTGCAGATAAAGCGAAAATGACCGGGTTCAATAACGCCGGCATGGACGGGACCCACCCCGATTTCATGTAATTCGTCCCCTTCAATGGCATAAAAGGGATAATTATCCATGGTTTTCGCCTGATCTGCACGATTAAACGGAAAGCGGATTCCTTTGAGCCAGGGATGATTCGTAAAACCGATTCCAAAATTTTCATGGATCTCGCGTTCAAATACATGGAGGGCAAAACACTGCGGTGTAAGGGAAGGTAATTCGAGGATATCCGGATGAACAAAATGGGCAAACACTTCGGTTATCCCGAGCCGGTCGTTGGCAAGAATACAGGGAAAAAGCAAGCCATCCTGATATGGAAATGCAAAATAATTCAGGCAATGTACATCTTCATCCCTCATGCGATCGGGCAATAATGCGGAAAATGCAGCATAATCCATTACAGGAATCTCCTGGAGGGGAATTGCAGCCTGGTGGCCATGGCATATATAAGGTGTCGCGGGCTCTTTCATGCTTATTTCATTTGAATGGCCTGATCAATCAGTCGTTCCAAAAATACGGGTTCATAAAAACACAGACTCATTGCGGCAAGCAGAAGGATCATCTGTATTACAATCTCCGCGATATCGGCTTTAACAAGCGTAATGGCATGATGTCCCTCAATCCGTGGAGAAAAAAGAACATGCATCATACGGATTGACATACCATATACAAGGAAGGCCAGAAAAACAAACATCAATATCATCAGCAGCCAGTAATCTTTATTGGCCAGCTCGGTGAAAACCATGAATTCCGGGCGGAATAAACCGGAAGGGGGTATCGCAAGTATTCCGATCAGTCCGGTTAATAACACCATGGATCCCAGTGGATTAACCTGAAAATAATTCCCGACTTCTTTCAGCATATAAGTGTGGAAAATCCGGAACATCTGGGAAAGCTGATAAAACAATCCTGCTTTGGTGAGTGAATGGACGATCAGCAGGAGTATCGCCGCATGAACACCCGCTCCTCTGATTCCCAGAGCGATGGCGACAATCCCCATCACTTCGAGTGTTGAATAGGCGAGCATTCGTTTGGTATGGCGGGCTTTGAGCATATAA
>CAYLTH010000064.1:6150-19267 GCA_964386485.1 uncultured Bacteroidales bacterium
GTACTGTCGGTTCTGAGATTTCGAAATCCGTGAAATACTGTGGTAAAGCTTAAAAGAGTGAGCAGACCCAGAAAAATCTTCGACAGCGGATCGAATTTAAAGTATCCAAGCATAATATCGCTGTTTACATAAAACAAGGATATATACAAACCAAGTTGGGCGAACAGAAACAGCATCATCAGCATTGTGACAAGCATGCGTCTGCGGATCAGCAGGATCCCGGCAATCGAAACGAGGGTAAATATGAGGTAGTACAGCAGCATGATGTTAATGTTTCAGATCGCTAAGACTTTCGGTTCCAAGATCATTGAATTTCTCGCCAATGCGGCCGATAAACACACCCAGAATCAGCACACTCACTACGATATCGAGCAGGATTCCGATATTCACCATATAGGGCGTTTCGCTTCCGATAGCCAGTGAGAAGAGGAAAACAGCATTTTCGATGACCAGAAATCCGATCATGTGAGAAAAGATCCTTTTGCGGGTAACAATCAGGATAATCCCACTGATGAGGGCAAAGAGAGCAGTCGTAATAAACACGGAATCAGCCTTTTCGCCTTTCATAATATTTCCCAGAACAACAGCAATAAGCAGTCCGCCTATGGTCATCAGCAGGGAATAAAAGCCCGGGATTGTGGAAGGGTGTATACGGTAAACCTTAGTTTTATTGATAATTCTGAAAAGCAGTATTGGAACCGCAATGGCTTTTACCAATAAGGTTTCGATGGTGATAAACAGCAGGTTGGTCAGGTTCATTTCATTAAGCTCGATGAAGGCAATTCCGAAAAGAAGTAATCCCTGAACTCCGATCAGCACACTGAATATCCTGAAACGCTCGGCCATACTCAGGTAGAAAAGTGTAAACGCAAACAATATGATAAGAAAAAGTATCATCGATCAGAGTTTGGTTTTGGTTAACACAAGAAGAATGGCAAAAGTAGCGGCACCAATGGCTGTAAGTGTGAGGATAAATTTCGGATTCTGCATCATTTTATTGCGGGCTCTGAAGGATTCGAGCAAACCGATCAGAATCCCGAAACCAATCTGGATTCCGAGATATGCCAGGATAAACCAGACAACAGGCAAACCTGCCGGGAGGATGCAATTTGCGATCAGGTTCCCGAAAATGGCAAATTTTAACCAGGAGCCTATGTGGATAAGGGCAAGATCGAACCCGCTATAGTCCAGTATCATCACCTCATGAACCATGGTGAGTTCGAGATGGGTTTTGGGATCATCCACAGGCAGGCGGCTGTTTCCGACCATGGCGATCTGTGCAAGCAGGTATGCTCCTGTTATGCCAATCAGATAGAAATAGGGATTATCAATATTAAATGATGAAAAGATGCTGCTGAATGAAAGAGCATCGGTTGTCATGACGAATGTTCCCATCAACAACAAAAAGGCCGGCTCAACGAGCATGGAATACAAGGCTTCACGGTTGGCTCCCATTCCGCTAAAGCCGGAACCTGTATCCATCGCCGCAATGATCATAAAAAAACGTCCGAAAGCAAGAAGATAGGCGAAAAGCAAAAAATCTCCCTCAAAAGAAAATGGAGCTTTCATCTGACCGATTGGCAATAAAAACAACACGACAATGACCGTTGAGAGCATAATCGCCGGTGCTATCCTGAATATGATGCTTGAAGTAGTGCTCATTACATTCCCTTTTCGCAGCAATACCCTTACATCCTGCAATGGCTGAAACAAGCCGGGTCCCTGGCGTCCGCTCATGATGCTTTTTGTCCGGAGAATTAAACCGGGAATCAGCAGGGCTGCAAGGATCAACAGGGGTATATTGAACATTTTTACAACAGATTTAAAAGACTCAGGATGAATATAATAAGGATAAAAACGAAAGGGTATAGAATATAATGCTGAATCTGTCCGGTTTGTAGAAATGCAATTCCCCGCATGGCTTTACGCAAGGCACGGACTGGTTTGTCGATAAGCCAGACTTCCAGTAATTCAACAGCATGAGAAGCAAAATGGCGTTTTTCGGGAAATATTTCATCTGTACCAATGGCCTTGAGATCTTTTTTAACATTGACCACCCGGCCCGCCAGTCCGGCAATATTGTCGGAAAAAGAAGAAGCAGTATACTGCATTTTTACGGAACCTGCTGTATATCCACACCCCCAGACAGGTCCGGTTTCATGAACCCGGTTTCGCTGAACGCCATACCGGATAAGCAAAAGCAGCAGTGTGATCAGGATAAAAACCACCGCTACAAAGCCAACAATTGTAATGTTGATATCCGCGCCAAGTACCTGCCAGAACCCGGCTTTAATGTGAAAACTATCTGTAACAATACCCATTAGCGGATGTGTGAAATAGATCGGGACAAGTCCGATGAGTACAATGAAAACCCCGATAATGCTGAATGGGAGGATTACTGACCGCGGCGAATCTTTTGCCTGACGGGCATTTTCGCTGCGTGCTTCTCCGAGAAACGCCACAGAGAAGGCTTTGGTAAAGCAAAACAGCGCCAATCCACCAATGAGGGTTAATCCTAAAATGGAAATAATCAGAAGGATGGAGAGATAAAACCCGGCGGCATGCAGACTGCCAAACATCCCATAGTATATGAGAAATTCGGAGATAAAGCCGTTAAATGGCGGCAAACCGCAGATTGCAAGAGACCCCAGCAGGAAGAAACCCGCGGTGACCGGCATTTTCCGGATGAGTCCGCCTAACTGGTTGATATTACGGGTGTGGGTGCCCTGATAAACAACGCCTGAAGCGTAGAACAATAGTGATTTAAAGAGAGAGTGATTCAGAACATGGAGTAAACCTCCACCAAAACCCAGAATTGCCAGAGCCGGATTATTCATGGCAATTCCGATGCATCCCAGGCCTAGTCCCATGCCGATGATGCCGATATTTTCGATGCTGTGATAGGCAAGTAAACGCTTAAGATCATGCTGGACTATGGCCTGCATAACGCCATATATGCCTGTTAATAAAGATATTACGAGTAGAAAGACTCCAATCTCAAACATGCCTGACTGAATGGATAACAAAACACGGACGATCCCGTAAATTCCCATTTTTATCATCACTCCCGACATAATACCACTAACATGCGAAGGAGCAGCAGGATGGGCATCGGGAAGCCAGGTATGAAAAGGAATAAATCCCGCTTTGATACCAAACCCGATAAAAAACAATAAAAAGACTGGCATTCCGGAGTGGGTTTGAAACCATGGCATTAAACCATCAAAACCTGGAGAGCCACCACCTTTTGCAGAAATGAGGAATGCCGACAAAATAAAAAACATGCCTATGTGCATCTGAACCAAATAGTTAATGCCTGTTTTCAGATTTTTAGGGTGCTCACTTTCAAAGATTACCAGAATGAAAGATGAAATTGTCATGAGTTCCCAGGCGATCAGAAATGGAAAAGCATCGCGCACCGAACAAACCAATATCATCGAAAGATGAAGAAGAATCAGGTTAAAATAGTGCCAGCTGAGGATAAGCGGGGGCTTGCTGAAAGTATATGCCTTCAGGTAGATTCCGGCATACAACATCCCGGTAAGCATAGTCAGATTGATGGTGAGAATAAAAAACGCGGATAATTTATCTACCACAAATTCAATTCCCGGAAATAAGCTAAAGCTATGCGAAAACACCGATTGATTGCCTCCCGCAGCCAGCACCTGAAACGAAATGAGTGAACTTAAACCGATTAAAAGAAGTACGGGTAATAAAGCAAGGACAAATTTCAACCTGACCGGAATAAAAAATATTCCGGCAATCATTAGTAAGAAACTGATTAACAAAAGGTTTTCCATCTTTGCGATCTGAAAACGCAGCACAAAGGTAGGGAATCCGGAATCACATCTGTTGAAGAATTTACAAAACAAAAGGAGGAGCTCTGAGATTTCAGAACTCCTCCCTTCACAATATAGATAGCTAATTCTTAATTCAACTGAATCATCTGTCTGGTTTTCTGTTGGATACCTGACTTCGTTCTGAACTCAAGCTGATAGTAGTAAAAACCAGGTCCTTCGGTGATCCTGTCGACATGAACAGAATGCGATCCTGAGCCCTGAACACCATCCACAATAGTCTTTACTTTCTCACCCAATGCGTTATATATTGTCAGACTTACATAACCATCTTCAGGAAGTGAATAGGTAATCTCCGAAGAGTTGCTGAACGGATTTGGTGTATTCTGAGAGAGTGTAAGGCTGGAAGATTTATGTAACAGCTTTGGAATCAATACAGTACGTCCGTATTGTGTTTCAGCCTGATGATTGGAAAGCATACTTTCAGCACCTAAATCGAAACGAATTGATTCAGAAGTACTTACGTTGCTTTCCTTTCCTCTGATTTTTATCGTCAGCATCACATCATTCTCCTGTAACGAATTGATTAACAATGTACACCATGCGATTCTGAGTTCGTTGCCAATTGTATTATACACCAGACCTTCTCCGGTTTTTTCGGCAAACACATCCAGAATCTCCATCTGCTCAGAATCATAATTCAGAACCAGGCTGATCGCAGAAACGTCAGTGTTTTGCTTAATCCGGACCGGGATATCAACTAGTTCTTCTGAACCTACATAGATCACACCATCATTTTCAGCAAACAGAACAGGTTCGGGTTTGATTGTTGGAGGATTGTAGGATGTATTAACATCGCCATAGCACATACCAGTGAAGTTAATGGTTTGAGTACTTCCGGCAGGCAATGTAAACGCAGGACTATCGAATACCCAATCGCCTGAGTTAAACGTAGTAATCAGATTAACAAATCGTTTCATGCAGGCGAGTGCATCGGCAGCATTGACATAATTGGTTGCATCAACATCAGCAGCCTTTAACCGAATGCCTGACAACGGACTGGAACCTACGAAATGTTTCAGCACGAGAAGCGCATCTGTTGCATTCACACCACCCCATGTTTTTCCGGTATTACCGGCTACATGATAGGTTCCTGCCTGAAGATTTGTAAAGCTATAATGCCCTGACATATCTGTACTTGTCGTATCCTGTAAAACTGTTCCCTCGAAAAGGTCAAGCGCAACATGAGAGAGCGGTTGGTTTGTACCCGTATATAATACTGTCCCGGTAACAGTTGAAGGTCCGAACGGTAACACAGAAATAACGAGGGTATCAGAACCAACATAACCCAAACTGTCTGTCACAACAAGGATATACGTGGTGGTGGTCTGAGGGAATGCTACAGGATCCGGGATATGCGGATTACTGAGGCCTGTTGTCGGGAACCATTCATAAACAAACGGTTGGGTTCCTCCTGTAACAACAGCTCCTAACTGAATGGACCCTCCGGTAAAGATTTCATGATCTACTCCAACATCAACATGTGGTTTTGAGATAAAGACATCTTTACAGATTGTTGCTGTACACAGGTTTCCTACAGCATCAACTGCTGTAACTGTCAGACAAACAACATAGAATCCGTTTCCTGTAAATTGATGTACCGGATTCTGTAAAGTCGATGTATTATTCGGACCTGAAGCGGGATCACCAAAATTCCAGGAAGAACTTGCAAGGACAAAACCTGGAGGAAGAATAGTCTGGTTGATGAATTGCGTGACGAAGATATTTCCGATAGCACTAAAATTAGCGATCAGAGCAGTACATGGATCAACCTGTATACCTTCTACATAAATCTCCATACAAATGGTATCGTAACAGATTGTCTGTGTGCCTTCTATGATGGCTCCGACCGTTAGACAAACTGTATAGAATCCGGTTGCTGTAAATACATGAGAAGGATTCGGGAAGTTTGAGAAGTTGTTGGCACCGGAGGCAGGATCTCCAAAATTCCATGACCAACTCGTTATTACAAGCGGCCAGGGCGCAACACTCGTGTTTACAAAATTCACATTCAGCCCGAATTGGTTCAATGTAAAGGATGCCACCAGACTATCGCATGGATCAATTTGGGGTCCTTCCACAAAAATCTCCATACAAATGGTATCGTAACAGATTGTCTGTGTGCCTTCTATGATGGCTCCGACCGTAAGACAAACTGTATAGAATCCGGTTGCTGTAAATACGTGAGAAGGATTCGGGAAGTTGGAGAAATTGTTGGCACCGGAGGCCGGATCTCCAAAATTCCATGACCAACTTGTAATAACCAAAGGCCATGGCGCAACACTCGTGTTTACAAAATTCACATTCAGCCCGAGTTGGCTCAATGTAAAGGATGCCACCAGACTATCGCATGGATCAATTTGCGGACCCTCCACAAAGATTTCCTTGCAGATGGTGTCATAGCAATAATTGTTGAAGTTGTCTTTGGCTGCAATGATCAGACAAACAGTATACCAGCCGGTTCCGGTAAAGGTATGAACAGGATTCTGGAGGGATGAAACATTATTGACACCTGATCCCGGATCACCGAAATTCCAGCTATAGTTACTGATAGCAAAACCACCACCGGCATAACTTTGATTGGTAAAGTTGGCAAGCAAACCGGATGTTGTAAAACTGAAATCCGCAATCAGGCTGTCGCATGGATTTACCTGTGGACCCTCTACAAATATTTTCTGACAGAATTTATTTTCACAGAAAACAGTCGGATCAAGAGGATGAACGGCAGTAACCGTCAGGCAAACATAATACCAGCCGGATGTCGTGAATACATGGGTTGGATTTTGCAGATTTGAGAAATTATTGGCACCGGATGGAACATCATCGAAATTCCATGACCAGGAGGAAATAACCAGCGGAGCCGGGACTGTACTTGCATCTGTAAAGGAAGCTGTCAGCATATTTGACACAAAACTGAACTGGGCAAATACGCTGTCGCATGGGTTCTGTTCTTCAAAAATGACAACCGGGTGACAGAACATTTTTGCACAGATCACGCTGGATCCCGGCATGATGCCAATGACGATCAGGCAAACATTATAGGTGCCAGGTCCGCTAAAGACGTGAATCGGATTGGGAAGTGCTGAATTATTATTCACTCCGGAAGCCGGGTCACCAAAGTTCCATGACCATCCAATAATGACCATTCCACCCGTTGCTGTACTCAGATCTGTAAATGTCCCGGTCGTCCCGTTCACACTCAATCCAAAGTTGGCCGTGAGGTTATCACAAGGCGGTATTTGCGGCTGGCAATCCGGCAATGCAATGCAAATGGTCTGATCTGCACAATAATGGGTTGAATCGTTTACAACAAAAGTCAAGCATAAAATAGTATCCGTTGGCGACATGAACGTACCTGTAATCGTGTACATTCCACCAGTCATGACCAAAGGATAGTTTATGGTAAATGGTCCGAAATTATTCGGGGTTACACTCAGATTTCCACATCCTGAAATCTGTATACTGAAATGATAGACCCATTCGCCGGTGGTGGCACTTTGTTCACACCAGACACTGTCTCCCCCATAGGAGAAATAACAGCAAGATGAATCCGGTGTTTCAAAATATATACAAGCTGTATCAGCGCAGCCAATATCATTGCTGACCACAACACAATACATCCCTGTGACAAGAGGTGTAAAGAACTGATTAACAGCTCCCGGTATCGCATTTGCAATGGTAACAGGTGCGTTATACCACTGGTAATTCATTCCCGGAGGCTGGGCAAACAGCATATTCCCGGATGGGATAATAGCAGCAATCGGTTTGGGGAGTACATAAATTGAATCGATGCACACTTTTTCACCCATCGAATTACTCATGATCAGTTGTACCGGATATACTCCCGGATTGGGATAATACACGGCATGCGGGCCCATTCCAATAGCAAATGAAGGAATTCCTCCCGGGAACTGCCAGGTGTAAGTTGTATTCGGATCGAAAATGAAATACTGGAAGTAAGCTGTATCATCTTCACAAATTGTAAGCGACTGGTCACAGAGGCAGGGAAGATCCGTATGGTTGCATTCCGGAAGAACTATACAGAAAGTATCTGATTCACAGCACAATATTTCGTGGCCCAGCGAATCATAAGCTTCAATATGGGTACGGAAGCAAAGTGTATCTCCGGCCACACCATTATAAATAAGGGTTGTCAGCATCAAACTGGTATCGCCTGCAGGAAGGTTTACGAAAACCATATTCGGTGCATAAGCCGTCATGAGATGTGGTGGGAGAACCTGAAGATTGATCTGACTGATCGCAAACGGACTGTTGTTGATCACATAATAATTCATGATATAAAGGCCTGTTGCCGGATCACACATCACTGAATCAATCACCAGACTGGCACATAAGCTATCTCCACATGGATACAGGTTCAGGTTCAGAGGACCTGTTGTATCCGTACATCCAAAAGCAGTCGTCAAAATAACTGAATAACTTCCGCTGATTGTAGCCGTATAGGTTTGGAAGGTCGCTCCGGCAATGGGCGAACCGTTGAGTAACCATTGATAACTGGCTGCGCCTAAAGGTGCCTGAATAATATACGGTGCACAGGTGTCGAAACAACCCACATAGTACGTACATAACTCGGGAAGCGGATTAACCGTTACACAAAATGTTGATTGAGAAGTACATCCGTTGGTATCAGTAGCAATAACAGTGTAACAACCATCTTCAGTTACACTGATGGTATCATTGATTTCACCGGTACTCCAGCTGAAAGTCACGAAAGGATCCGGGTGGGTTACAACCAGTTGAACTGTATCTCCCTGACAAACAACCGATGAGCCAATAGACGTAATTACCGGTGGTACAGGTGGTTGGTGGACATTGATAAATTTGATTAAAGTTGTGTCAGTGCAACCCGTTGTTGTATCGGTAATGACCACCTGGAAGTTATACAGACCAGCTGTTACCGGGAAAAAGCCTACAGATGGGAAGGTATATCCGTTCACGGTGGGATCGTTGCTGATCCAGGTATAGAGCCAATTAATACTATAAGGTACTGACAGGGTGGCAAATTCCCCTAAACACATGTGATCTAGTGTGGAAGTAATCACAGCCACCGGACCCTGGTTGACAATTATAAGCTGATAATCGGTCCAGTCACAACCATTTGCATCGGTCACTGTTACGGCATAAATACCAGTAGATGTAATAGTTATGCTGTCGTTTACAGATCCGTTACTCCACAAATACGTGCAGGTTCCGCAGAGCGGAGCAGCAAGTGTTACGGGTATTCCTGCACAAACTATGGTATCCGGGAAAGCAGTAATGCTGCCGCTTACAAGAGGTGCAGTTATTGTAATATTCTGTTGTACAGTATCATAACAGCCAAATGTGTCATGAACAATCAGGGTAACAAGATAAGGGCCGGGCAGACCATAGGACTGTGAAGGATTCTGATTGAGTGATGTTCCGCCATTCCCGAAATCCCAGTCCCAGTAGTTGATTCCGCTAAACGAATTGTCGGTGAATCCTACAGCACTGTTCAGACAGGTTCCTGTCGAAATCGAAAAGGCAGCTGTTGGAGGAGGTGCAATAAATACTGTATCGGTATAGGACGTTGTACATCCCGGATTCGAAATCGTTAATGTTACAATATAGATTCCGGGTCCGGCATAGGTATGACAAGGGTTCTGAAGTGTTGATGTATTGGCATCTCCGAAATTCCAGTTCCAGTTTGCGATTGAATTTCCGGCAGTGGAAACGCTTAAATCTGTAAAACAGACCGGTGCTCCGTTGCAACCGGAGGTGAAATTGAAGCGTGCAAGAAGCGGTATTTCAATAAGTTGTGTATCCGACATGAGACATGAATCAGTACCGGCAGCATTGGGCACTTTGCCGGTCAGGGTAACCAGGAAGAACCCTGCCTGATTGTAGAGGTGAGTCGGACTGGGCAGGTTCGACCAGGTAAGATCGCCAAAACTCCAGAAGAAATTCCCGGCATTCACGGATGTATTGGTAAATACTTTCGGATTGCAGGAAGAATGAGTAAAGCTAACCAAACCCACAGGAATACATTGTGCTGTATCCGGTTTACAGGAATCTTCAGCTACCGCGAGTACATTTGAAATTGCCCAACAACCTGAAACAGCATCGGTTACGGTTACATTGTATGCTCCGGGAGTGGTTATCACATTGCATTGTGACGTAGGTCCGTTCGACCAGGCATAGGTATAATTCGGATTTCCAAGGGCACATAAATTCACGGCATACGCAGATCCTATACAATATACCAATGGATTTTGTGATGTAATACTTGCAACCGGAACACCCACATAAAAAGCAGTATACTGGGTTAATGCTGTGCAATTCCCTGCATCCGTGACAGTTACCTGATACAATCCGTTTTGGGTAATGGTAATCGGATTGGTGATTCCACTGAAACCACCCGGACCGCTCCAGTTGTAGGCTGTAAATACACCACCTGTAACATTGAGTTGAGCTGAACTGCCCGGGCACAAATTCCCGATCTGGTTAATGACCGGATTTGGAGCAGGATTGAGGGCGACACTAACCGTTGTTGAATCTTTTAATCCACACACACTCACAACCAGGGTTACACTGACAGTCTGGGGAGCATTGTTCCCCCATTCGATCTGTGCAGCAGGAGTACCCTGACCTCCAATTACTGTTCCGGCATTTCCCGGACTTACATACCAGTTAAAGGTCACGCCCGGCGGGTAAAGTGTCGGAGTCATGAAGTTGGAAGTCCCGTTGGCACAGGCAATCAGCGGCCCGTTCACAACCGGAGGGGTGAGATTGGTAAATACGGTGATGTTTTGAATGGCTGTATCCGAAGTACAATACGGGGATGAAGGCATCGTAACAAAGGATTTCACCAGAAATGGCGGGATATTTCCCCAGGTTACGGTAACACAATTGCCAACAGAAGAAAGCGGAGTACCACCCACGATTAGCCAGTTGATGGTTCCACTGCCTGTTGCACAATACTGAGCTGTTGAATTGGCACAGGTGATCGTATCTCCGGTAATAACAGGAGCTGCTGGAGGTGCAACTACATTGATGATTCGGGATACTGAATCATTGCAAACCGCATTGGGATTAACGGGAACGGCAGTCAGAACAAAGGTTCCGGTCATCCCATTCCAGTTCACACTTACATTGGGTGCAGGACTCACAGAAAGCGTCGGACCTGCCGGACTGATATTCCAGTTACAGGGAACACCCGGAAATGAAAAATAGTTTGAAATTGCATTGGAGCAGACTTCCTGTTGTCCGAGAATCGCAAGTTTTGGGCGAAGCCGGATGATTTTAGTAGCCGTGCCGCCACAATTCAAAAAGGCGTCCCAGAAAGTAACGGTAAGGGTATCGTTGCAGGGACCGGAAAATGGAGGCCAGCAGATTTCTACTGTATTGCAACAGGTTGAATCGCTTATCGTTCCGCAGGCACCGCTGTTTAAACTCCAGGTATACTTAGCCCCGCTGAATAATGGCAGACTAAAGGTTTCACAATCACCCGGACACACTTTGGCCGGACCGGAAATGATCCCATTGACCGGAATAATGGGGATATTCACCCAGGTTGTATCACTGCAGAGGGCTCCGCAACCACTGACTGTTAATCCCAGGGTGCCCATTTGTCCGGCTCCCCAGGCTACTGTAACACTCTGGAGGTTATTGGGGCCGATGATGGTCCCACCGATGGCAAACCAGGTATAAATACAACCGGCTGTTGAAGTGGAATACGTGGCCGTATCAAATGCACAAAGCGTTGAAGGACAGGTAATATCCGGTCCGGGAAGAGAATCAACGGTAATCTGACTCTGGAAGGTATCAGAACAATAACAATCGCTGATTGCAATTAAGGTGATGGTATAGGTACCGGCAACCGTATACATATGGGTGGGGCTAAACGCATTGGAAGTGCTGTTATCGCCAAAATTCCATTGCCAGGATGTGGCTCCGGTCGACAGGTTATTGAATTGTACATTCGAATTTTTACATACACTGAGAGGATGTGTAAACAGAGCAACCGGCAAAGGCATTTTCTCCACACAGATTTTGGCTGAATCAACACAACCCCATTGATTGGTTTCATATACGGTTAAGAATCCAAGCGGACTATTATCCCATGTAACGGTAACTGAATTTGTTGCAGCGCCCGTCATGCTAACGAATCCGCTGGCAACCCAGCTGTAGGTACTGCCGGGATTAAGCAGGGTTGAGTAAGTAATCGTTGCATATTCACATACTTTTTCACAGACGTCTTTTCCTCCATGATCCGGATTTCCGGCACCTGAATTCTCTCCTCCTTCAGGTGGACAAGTCGGATAAGGCAGGTGAGTGATTTTAGGGTCAGGAATCGGATGCACAATCACGTTGAGCCAAAATGTCTGTACACCATTTGCAGGTGTAATCATGGTTACCAGAATACTGGCCGGCCCCGGATTTGGAAATGAAACCACAACAGTATCCGCAATACTGGTCCCGGAAATCATGCCTCCACTTACAACCCATGAATAACTTGCTCCGGGTACAACCGGTGCATAGCAGGTTATATTCTCTCCAACGCACACAGCGGTGTCGCCGGATATCTGAGCTGTTGCCCTGAAGGCAAATACAGTCAGCGTGATCAGCGAAAGTATTGTAAAAATTTTTCTCATAGCCTTTGGTATTAAACCTAAATGAAAATAATATTAAGTATTTAAGTTTACTTAACAATTTGCGACTCGCTTAAGATTTGAAAATCCGGCTTTTAGCAAATATTTAACAATTTAACCAGATCTCATCGCGGTAATTACCTCCGAGTGGCCTATTGGGAAGACATTGCAGTATGTTATACAAATTTCCCAATTTTGGACATTTCCTTTTATAAATTCCAAACTTTCATTTTTGGAAGCATTTTGATCTATTAAGCTGATTTTAGTGTATTTATAAATATTTATAAATGCTTGCTTTTTCATGTTTATAATTGTATTATTGCATATTATTTCCCATTTATAGATTTTTTATTAAGCTTTTTAACACATAAATATCTTTTATCTTATTGGTTTTCTGTTCTTTACATTTTACATTGTCTCATTTTTGGAATTTAATAATTTGATACGTTTTAACAAAAATATTTTTCCCATTTTTAGAATAACAGGAGGTTTTATGAAAAAGATTCACATTTTGCTGGTTACATCGATGACACTGATGGCCACCATGACCTTTACCACCATGGTATTGGCACAACAAATCAGGAATAATGCCGAATCAGTCGGACTAAATATCCCTACCGATGCCATTTC
>CAYLTH010000065.1:0-2205 GCA_964386485.1 uncultured Bacteroidales bacterium
CCAAAGACGGCTCCGGTGGCTACGCCCACAATCTCCAGTACCAGACTGAGAACAAAAACGCATAGAACAAAAATCAGAAATTTCCACGACCAATCGCGGTGGTATGCCAGTATCAGTCCGAAACTAATCAACAGATTGAGCGGACTAAGACTCAGGAACAGGTTTCGTGTTTGAGGAAAGCTAATTCCCACGATTCCAACCACATAAATGATTGCAATACCCCACAGAATTTTCGATTTCCATTTCAGCATAGGAATACTTTATTTTGTTTAACATCTATTTAACAAGATTAAACATAAAAAGTTTAACACCAGTTAAAAATAAAAAACAGAGCTAAAAAAAAACTTTTCGTGCTAACAGTCTATTTGTCAGGATAGTGAAGATTATTATTAAGAAAAAGCAAAAAGAAACTTGTCAGGTAAAGAAATTAGTCTAATTTTGCACCTTCAAAACTCAGCCGGAGAGGTGGGTGAGTGGCTGAAACCAACAGTTTGCTAAACTGTCGTACTCGAAAGGGTACCGGGGGTTCGAATCCCCCCTTCTCCGCAAGAATTCGAAAAACGGGGTATAGCGTAGCCCGGCTAGCGCGCCTGCTTTGGGAGCAGGAGGTCGCAGGTTCAAATCCTGCTACCCCGACAAAAAAAGGTTAAAGGTTCAAATCCTGCTACCTTGACAATATAAAAGGGTCTCGTAGCTCAGTTGGATAGAGCAACAGCCTTCTAAGCTGTGGGTCGTGGGTTCGAATCCCTCCGGGATCACAGTAAAATTTTAACCTTCTCCGATTTGGGGGAGGTTTTTTTGTTATTGGTAACTGGTAATTAGTAACTGGTTACTGGTTACTAGTTACTGGTTACTGGTCACTATTTCGCCAAATCTTCCTATTTTTACCACAGTAAACACCTATTTTCTGACCTGCCATGCTCAAAAAAGACAGTCTCCGCTGGGACCACATCAAACCAGCCTTTAATTTTACCGTACTGGTGGCTTCACTGGGGTATTTCGTGGATATGTATGACCTGGTTTTGTTTGGCATTGTGCGGGTTGAAAGTCTCAAAAGTCTTGGATTTACGGGTGATGCGCTTGCCGACAAAGGAGTTTTTCTCCTCAATATGCAGATGATCGGTATGCTGATCGGTGGCATTATCTGGGGAATCCTGGGGGATAAGAAAGGTCGGTTGTCGGTACTCTTTGGCAGCATTGCCCTGTACTCTGTTGCCAATATTGCCAATGCCTTTGTGACGAGCATTCCGGCCTATGCAACAGCCCGTTTCTTTGCCGGCGTCGGACTGGCCGGTGAATTGGGTGCTGCCATCACCCTGGTGAGTGAGGTTTTGAAGAAAGAATCGCGGGGATACGGCACCACCATTGTCGCAACCGTTGGGATCATGGGCTCGGTTACAGCCGGACTGGTGGGCGATTATTTTAGCTGGCAGTGGGCTTATATTTTTGGCGGCATACTCGGAATTTTATTGCTCGCCCTACGGGCAAAAATGCTGGAAAGCGGTTTGTTCTCCTCCGTAAAATCCAATCCGCAGGTTTCGCGGGGCGATTTTCTGAGTTTGTTTTCTAACCGAACCCAGTTTCTGAAATACCTCCGGTGTATTCTCATCGGATTGCCCACCTGGTTTGTGGTCGGCATTTTGATTATTCTTGCACCCGAATTTGCCGTTAAACTGGGTGTTCAGGGGAGTGTCGCCGCCGGAAAGGCCATTATGTATTGCTATTCCGGACTGGTCATCGGAGATATTCTCAGCGGATTCTCCAGTCAGATCTTCCAGACCCGCAAAAAAGTAGTGCTGGTTTACCTGATCGCCACAGCCGTCCTGATCGTGGTTTACCTGACTTCTTCTGCATTAACCGTTGGCATGTTTTATCTGTTGTGTTTCGTTATGGGAATCGGCATCGGCTACTGGGCCATCTTTGTTACGATTGCTGCCGAACAGTTTGGTACCAATATGCGCGCCACGGTTGCAACCACGGTTCCCAATTTTGTGCGGGGTGCGGTTGTACTGATCACTTTGTCTTTTCAGGCACTCAAACCCAATCTCGGACTGACCGGAGCTGCCTATATTGTCGGGTTTTCAACACTGGCACTGGCGATAACGTCGCTGTTTTTTATGGAGGAAACGTATTCCAAGAATCTGGATTACCTGGAGGAATAAAGGAAAAAGGTAAAAGGTAAAAGGTAAAAGGTAAAAGGAAAAA
>CAYLTH010000065.1:2305-18773 GCA_964386485.1 uncultured Bacteroidales bacterium
AAATTTGGAAATGCCAGATAACGAAAACCATTGATGGCGTTTTAGTGTTTACTGAATACTCAACCACGAAAATTTTAAATTTACCTAATAACAACATGACACCTCAATTCTATAATTTCACAGCAATAAGCCTCCAGGGCAAAGAGATAAAAATGGAACAGTATGCCGGAAAAACGATCCTGGTGGTCAACACAGCCAGCAAATGCGGTTTGACTCCTCAATACGAAGGTCTTGAAAAAATTCATCAGAAATACAAAGACAAAGGTTTGGTAATTCTGGGATTTCCCTGCAATCAGTTTGGAAATCAGGAACCCGGCGACGAAAAATCAATTTCCGAAGGCTGCCTGATCAACTATGGTGTTACGTTTCAAATGTTTTCGAAAATTGATGTGAATGGCGATAATGCACATCCGGTTTACAAATACCTTAAAAAGGAACTCCATGGGATATTCGGAAGCAGAATCAAATGGAATTTTACGAAATTCCTGATCGATTCAAACGGGAAACCTGTTAAACGCTTTGCTCCTATTACCAAACCGGAGGAAATTGACCGGTATCTGGAGCAGAACTTCTTCAAACCCGAATAATGAAAAATGACAGACTGTGACTATTGATATTGCATCAATTCTGCCATCGTTTTATTCAATTCGAGTTCTGATTCGCGCAATTTATCTGCAAATTCATAATAGAGAGTTAGTTCCAGAAGATAGGAAGTCAGTGAAATTTCACCCTGATCCAGGGCTTTTTTCAGCAGAATAGTATTGTTGAATGTCTTCATTTTTTCCTGAAATTGCATCACCCGGTTTTGAAGGCTGACAGCCCGGCCATGGAGGGCTTTCAAGCGTGTGAAATACTGTTGTTTGAAATCTGCTTCAGCACTTTTTCCGGCAATAGTCCGGGCACGGGCATATTTCAGGGTGTTTTTTTGCTCCCATAAAGGGATGGTCATCCCAAATGTTACACCCTGAAACTGCTGACCCACAACCTGTTCACGCATATAACCTGCTTCAAAACCGGGTAATATCAAGGCTTTGCTGAGCTTTTCCTGAATCTGCCCGATTTCTGTTTCCTTTATCAGCCAGGCCAATACCGGATTCGATATACCGGTCAATCCATACCATGCTTCAAAATCAACAGGCAAGGGTGTTACCGGAAAGATCGTATCCGAAAATTCAACAGAAAGTCCGCCATTCAAACCTTCCAGTGTTGTCAACAATCCGGAACGCTCCATCACACAGGCATCCAGATCACCCGAACGCACCATCAGGTCGAGTTGAGCCTTGTTGTACTCCAGAATGCCCGTCTCGCCGGATTCAAACTTAACCTGATACGCCTGTGCCAGATCCTGTGCCCCTTTGTAGCGTTTCAAAAGATCTTTGTGTTTAACATTGTTGTAAATCAAATCCAGACAAACCTGCCGGGTTTGAAAAAGAATCTGCCGGCGCTCCTGCTGATATTTCAGATCAACCTGTCTGTTGCGTGCAACAGCTATTTCCCTTCGCCAGGAATATGCCGTCGGGAAATCGAAGGATTGAACTATACGTATATCCTTCCGCGGACCCGTTTCTGCCGGATCTCCCCATAAATAGTTGAAGCCGAATTCGGGATTCTGTAAATATATACCTGTTTTATTTCCGTATTCTTCAGCCTGTTTTGTATCCCTGGCAAACTTAAGTGTCGTATTGTTCTGCTCCACATCCAAAAGTACTTTTTCGATGGAATTCTGAGCATATCCATGTGACATCCATAAGATTACACATGAAAGTGTAAGATATAAACTTTTCATTTTTCTACTTTATTTAGAATCCCGTGTGTATTAAGCAAACTATATACAATGGGCACAATGTAAATATTGAGAATGGTCGATGTAAGCAATCCGCCCAGAATGACTTTTGCCATCGGACTTTGAATTTCGTTCCCCGACAGGTTGCCCTGCAAGGCAAGTGGAATCAGCGCCAGAGCTGCACATAAAGCAGTCATGAGAATGGCATTTAACCGATCGGATGAGCCTCTGGTGATCGTTTGTTCCAGCGACACCCCCTGCGATTGCAAGCGCTGATAATTGGAAATCAGCAAGATCCCGTTTCGGGTTGCCACACCAAAAAGGGTAATAAACCCGATAATGGCCGGTATGCTTAGTGTTCCGGAAGTCAGCCAGATCGAAAAAACGCCACCTATCAGTGCGAGTGGTAAATTGAGCAGGACAATTCCGGCCAGCCGGAAGTTCTTAAATTCCTGAAATAACAACAGGAAAATGATGATAAAACTGATAATGGAAGTCAGCATTAGGGTTCGGGAGGCTTTCGACTCACTTTCAAACTGACCGCCATACTCCACCCGGTAGCCTTCCGGCAAAACGATTTTTTCATTGACATTCTTCTGAATATCTTCCACCACACTGCGCAAATCGCGTTCGGCTACATTGGCCGAAATTACAATCTTCCGCTGTACATTTTCGCGACTAATAGAGCTTGGTCCGGAAACGGACAGGATATCTGCAACCTGCTCGAGAGGCACCTTCCTGCCATTATCGGCATCAATCAGAGCAGAACGCAAGCCTTCTATTGTTTCGGTATAGTCCTTATTCAACCGCAACACCAGGTCAAAATTCCGCTGACCTTCATAAATATCGGCCATTTTTTCTCCACCAAAGGCCACATCCACAAACTCATTGAACTGATCCATCGAAATGCCATACTGCGCCAGCATTTCGCGCTTTGCCCGAATCTGAATCTGTGGAATGGCGGTCTGTTGATCCACATTCACATCCACAAGTCCTTTCACACCAGCCACTGCAGTTTTTATTTCATTCCCCAACATAAACATTCTGTTCAGGTCGGATCCAAACAACTTAATCGCAATATTGGCACGGGTTCCCGAAAGCATGTGATCAATCCGGTGACCGAGTGGTTGCCCGACTGTGAAAGCAATTCCGGGGATGCGTGTCAACACGGCCCTGACTTCCGCCATGAATTCCTGCTGACTTTTATCCTTCAGGGCAAAATTCACATCAATCTCAGCGCTGTTCGTAGTTTGTGAATGTTCATCCAGTTCTCCTCTTCCGGTGCGCCGGGCTGTGCTGAAGACTTCGGGCATGGCCAGCATTTCCGTTTCAACCAGATTACCCAGCGAATTGCTTTCCTCGAGCGAGGTTCCGGGTTTTATGACCACAGATAAGGTCAGCGATCCTTCGTTAAACTCGGGCAAAAAGCTTCTGCCAAAAGTCGTAAACGCAAAGATCGACAGGATCAGCAGTCCGAAGGTTGAGCCCAACACCAGCCGTTTATGGTGTAAACTCCAGTTAAGCGATTTTTCATAATAATGACTTAATTGCCGAACCAGCCATTTTTCTTTTTCATTTCGACGGAGATAATTTTCATCCGAAAGCATCATCATGGATAAGAGCGGAGTCAGCGTCATGGCAACCACCAGCGAAACAAAGAGTGATACGATAAACGAAATTCCTAGTGGTTGCAGCATGCGGCCTTCCATCCCGGAGAGGAAAAACAAGGGTAGAAATGCTACCATAATTATAATGGTGGCATTCAGAATAGAAGCCCTGATTTCCTTGGAGGCTTCATAAACCACGGTAAAGGAAGATTGCCGGTGTTCTTCTGGCTTCATGCGGTTTTGTCGCAGTCGCTTATATACATTTTCAACATCGATGATGGCATCATCCACCAGAGAACCAATCGCAATGGCCATTCCTCCCAGACTCATTGTATTAATGGTCATGCCCAGTGATTTCAACACCAGAATCGCTCCCAGCAGGGAGAGCGGAATTGCCAGTAAAGAGATAATGGTTGTGCGGAAACTACCAAGAAACAGAAACAGAATCAGGATTACAAAAACACCTCCTTCAAAAAGAGCATTTTGCACATTTCTGACAGAGGTATCAATAAAATCAGCCTGACGGAAGATTTTGGTATCGATTTTCACATCAGCAGGCAGGGTTTTCTTCAGGATACCAAGATTCTCTTCAATCCGTTTCGTAACATCCAGGGTATTGGCCCGGGGCTGGCGTGAAATGGAGATGATGACAGCGGGTTTGGCGCTTCCGGAGGCATAGCCCATTTTGGGTGCTGCTCCGATTTGCACTGTTGCCACATCACTTAACCTGACCGGGCGTCCGTTAACCGATTTGACGAAGGTACTGCCCAATGTCTCCAGATCTGAAGTCCGGCCCATACCTCTTACAACATACTCATTCCCATATTGCCGGACCACTCCTCCGGTTGAATTCTGGCTGATTTCCTGACAGGTTTTTACGAGTTCATTCAGCGTAACAGAATAAAACATCATCTTTTGCGGGTTTGCCAATACCTGATATTCCTTGAATTCTCCGCCAATAATGGTGACCTGTGAAACGCCTCCGGTAGCCAGAATCAGCGGTTTTACATTCCATTCGGCAATGGTCCGTAAGTCCATCATCGATGTACTGTCGGCCTGCAAACCGATAAAAAAGATTTCGCCCATCACACTGGATTGCGGCGCCAATACCGGTTGTCCGACTCCCAATGGCATTTGGGTGGAAACACTGATCAGCTTTTCGCTCACAATCTGACGGGCTTTAAACACATCGGTACCCCAATCGAATTCGACCCAGACAAATGAAAAACCCTGGGAAGAGGCTGAACGAACCCGACGAACATCGGTGGCTCCGTTAACCGCTGTTTCAATCGGAAAGGTTACCAGCCGCTCCACCTCTTCAGAAGCCATTCCATGGGCATCCGTCATGACCACGACAGTCGGAGCCGTGAGATCCGGGAAGACATCCACTTCCATATTCATGGCGGTTCTCATCCCGAAAACCACCAAAATCACCGAACAAAGCAGGATGAAGTATTTATTGTTCAGTGAAAATTCTATAAGTCGATTAATCACTTTGGAGAATGTTGAATTTTGAATTTTGAATTTTGAGTTATAAATTGGTAATTCGAAATGACATATTCCTTTTGACTAGTCATTAACTTATATAATTTTATAATCCGCAATGCAAATTCAAATGTCCTTATCTGTATGATATTATCCTTTTTCATAATTTTTTCTCATTTAAAATTCAAAATTCAAAATTCAAAATTTAAATTGTCCGCAATGATTCCTGCGAGGTCTTTATGATTGCTGTCAGGATGTTAACGATATGGTCTATTTCTTCAAGATATTTTTTAACATCACAATCTACTACACTGCTCTCCGAAAGTAACCTAAGCCAATATTTCGTTTCACGAGCTTCTTTTGATGCAATTGACATTTTAGCAATAAAGTCTTTTTTGGAAATTGCTGCTGTCGCTTCTTCTACATTTGCCCCAATACTGGTTCCGCTTCTAAGAAGTTGTTTCGAAATGACATATTCCTTTTGACTGGTCATCAACTTATATAATTCTATAATCCGCAATGCAAATTCAAATGACCTTATCTGTATAATGTTGTCCTTTTTCATTGTCTTACCTTATTTAAAATTCAAAATTCAAAATTCAAAATTTAATGAACATGACCCGAGTGGGCATCCAGCGTTCCGGTGGCCTGTGCCAGTTTGATATACACTGCACCGCGGCTTACAAAGCGTTCTTCCGGTTTTATCCCTTTCCTGATTTCGGTGCGGATACCGTCGGTTCCGCCGACCATGACTTCCCTTTTTTCGAATAGTTCAGGGTTTATCTGAACAAATACAAAAAAAACACCCTGTTCTTCAAGTAATGCAGTATTTGGCACTGTGATCGCAGTTGAGCCCTGGTCTGTCTTCAGAAAAATTTCAACAAAACTTCCGGACGTAAAATTGCCTGTGTTTTGAATCTGAATATGTACCGGGATCATAAAATTGTCGGGATTTACCGATTTACCATATGATATTATTCGCCCGTTGAGTTCTTCTAGCGTATACACCTTATCATTCTGAACCGAACGGATAGCAGCCCCATGAACCGTTGCCAACATCCCGGCATATTTCTGGGCAACTTCCGCCATAATCTGCAGCGATTTGTTTTGAGATATGGTAAGAATCGTTTGTCCAGCCTGAACATACATGCCATTTTTTGCCAGAACCTGCGTTACAAATCCATTCATCGGGGCTTTTACTCGCTGTCCGGATGTATTGAAATTATTTTTCAGGTTTTCGTAGCTGATCCTTGCATTTTCATATTGATTTTTAATCAGAGTCAACTCCTTGTCTGCCACAATTTTATCCTTTGCAAGTAACACAGCCCGCTCATAATCGGCTTTGATGCGGATATAGTTGTTCTCCGCTTCCGCAAATCGGACAGCCGTATTGTTTTCGGCGAAATCATTGCCTGAAATACTGAACAATGGCATTCCCTTCGTAACTGCCATACCTTCCAGCAGTGCGTTATTCGTAAAAATTACAATTCCGTCCGTTTTTGCAGTTACCAGAATGGCATCATCCGATGAGGATTCGACTTGCCCGGTTGTTTTAATTACCTGACCAAATAGTTCTGTTTTCAGAGTCTCTGTCGAAAAATCAACTTTCCACGACTGTTCTTTTGTGAAAACAGCTGTATTTGTTCTCGACACCACTATTTTTTCGGCAGCAGCATCGGCCTTCTCTTCCGTGTCGAAAACCTCAACCTGTGGAATGCTTATTTCTTTCTTGATTGTACCGTAAGTAATTTCGAACCGAAGCAAAGCTTTCCCTGCAATATCAGGAACGATATCAAAACTAAAAATACCCTTACGTGTCGGTTTATCAAGGGTTTGTCGGGTTTCTTTGCCATTGATACTGAGCACCATACTAACTGATGCTGAATCCAGAGCGGTAAAACCGGGAATATGGGTAAAATGTGCCAGCACATTGGCCGAATCACCGGCAACAAAAGGATCCGCTTCGGCAAACACCTCATAATCGGTCGTATACGCTGTATATTGAACTTTGGGTTCTGTATGTGCATCATGTTCATCCTTTTTTTCCGTTTGCGTACAGGACCATAAAGTACTACTTAAACTAATAAGCAATAATAATCTGATATTCATATTATTAAAAATATAAAAAATAAAAACAAGATGGATTGAAACCTGCTTTGGATTTTAGAAAATGATCCATTTCTACTGTATCAGATTTGCACTGATCAGAAATGACAAGTAAAAGCAGGAGAAGAATTAAGCGGTCGGAGGAGCCCGCAGACCGTGGGTATGCGTTAAAAAAGAGGGTTTGATCAGGGAATTATCCGGCAGAGCCGATGGAGCATTCCTGATAACAATACCAAACAAGCCAGAAATTGATTCAGGAAGCAGAAAACAATTCCCGTCAAAAGCAGGAATGTCGCTTTTTTGTGTATTCCAGTCCTGGCGGCCAATATTTGCAGGCAAGGCTGTAATTTGCTTGAGCTGACAACAATCATCCGTGGTTTTTCCGTCATGATGATGCCCATCGCCTTCTTCCTCATGCTGACAGGCAGCCGAATGCGTATGACAATCCGTATTGCCCAGGCACAAATGTTCCCCGTGATGATGATGGGGAATGAACACATGTGCCAGAATAACAATATTGGCGAGCACTAAAAAAAAGAGGGATGTCTTTCTTCGGATCATGGTATTTTATTGCCTGACAAAGGTAAGTAAAAACAGATTAAACCAGCATTAATTGTTTTATTGAAGCCAACCGAAAAACACTATTCACCTGGTATCGAAAAGTAAAAAGTTGTCCCTTGACCAGGTTTACTGCTAACCCAAATCTTTCCTCCGTGTTTTTCAACAAACTCCCGACACAGGATCAGGCCCAGTCCGGTACCAGGTTCATTGGCGGTTCCGCGGGTTGAGCTATTCGTCCCGACATTGAAAAGCCTGGCAATCTGTTGCTCAGAAATCCCGACCCCTGTATCTGTTACTGAAATTACAACTTGATTTTCAATATGTTGAGCAGATATTTCGATTAGGCCTCCTGTATTTGTAAACTTGATTGCATTGCTGATTAGGTTCCGAATAATGCCTGTAATCATATTTTCATCAGCATGAATGATCAGTTTGGAAGGTATTTTATTATGTATGGAAATATTTTTTTGCTGGGCACTTTCATTTAATATCCAGACAACATCTTTTACAAATTTCTGCAACAACAGATTGCCAGGTGTGAACTCCATCCTGTCCTGCTGCATTCTGGCCCAGTTTAAAAGATTATCAAGCAATTGCAGGGTATGACCTGCTGATTTGGAAATTAATCCGGCAAAGTTCTCAATTTGCTTGCTATCCAGGTTTCTGACTTCAGATTTTAACAAATCACTCAGACCGATAATATTGTTAAACGGACTGCGAAGGTCATGGGCAATTATCGAGAAAAACTTATCCTTCGTTTCAATGGCTTCTTTTAATTCTGAATTGATTCTCAGGAGTTCTGCATCAATCTGCTTGCGGTCATTCACATCCTCAATCATGGCCAGCAGATAGGGAAATCCTTTGTCAATATCTTGTATTGCAGTAATTTGTACATTTCCCCACACATTCTGGTTATCGCTTCGGATGAATAAGATTTCTTTCGAGTATATAGATAATTCCCCCGAAATCACTTTTAGAATGAAGTCAACATCCTGTTTTTCTGAAACAATCACATCTGTAAACTTCATTTTTTCGATTTCATTCATAGGAATTCCTATAAAATCAGTAAATGACGAATTCGTCTGAATAAGTTGAAGATCAGCATCCAATAAGACCATTCCGATTGGAGATATGTCGAATATTTTATGAAACCGCTCTTCAATTTCATGCAAATTTTGTTCTGCAATCAGTCGTTCAGCAATATCCCATGTAAGGTTTGCAACTGATAACAAGGTGTCAACATCCTGCTGATTGTAGTTTTCTTCCTTATTTCCAACGCCCAAAATTGCTTTAATCTTCTCGCCCCTGATAACCGGCACAACCATTTCCCGGATTACTTTAGCATGACCCTCGGGCAGGCCTTTCCGGTGTGGTAAGGAATTGTAATCATTATGAATTACAGGCATTTTCAGATGAACACAATCAACCCAGACACCTGCTTTTGCTATGCTGTAATGAGCACCTTTTCCTTCAGCATTGCAATATTCCTTTTTAGTTCGTTCAGACCAGTTCTGAAGGATCAGGTTTTCCTGATCCTCTTCCACAAAATGAACAAACCCGATCTTGCTTTTTGTCAGATTTTCAGCTTCATGGAGCATATTTTCGAGTAATTCATCCAGGGTATGTGACAAGGAAAACTGAATCAACCTTAATCGTACTTCATTGATCTGCTCGGCTAATCTTCGCTCAGTTACATCCAGACCAAACGAAATTGAACCTTTGATTTCACCATGTTCAATTATCTCGCTATTATGCCATTGTATAATCTTTTCAACACCCTCCCGGGTAAGAATAGGATTTTCAAAAACCCGGGGTAATTTTCCTTCAGCTGTTTTCGTAAAAATTTCCCAAACCAAAGGGTACTTTTCCATGGGACAAAGAGTTTCAAACCAGTTTCTTTCCTTAATCTCCGCAAAAGTGTATCCGGTTATCTGTTCAGCAGTGCTGTTGAACGTATGTATATTCCCTGAAATATCCATTCCTACCACAATGGCATTGGCTGTCTGAATAAGATTCTCAGCATAGTCCCTGGCATCCTGAAACCTGCGCTCAGCAATTTTAATTTCATCAATATCCTGGAAAGAACCTTGTACCCGAATAATCTTGTTCGAAATATCCCGAACAGCCAGGCCTGTTACCCGAACCCAGATTAATTTGCCGCGGGAAGTTTTGATCTGCAATATTTCGTCGAATGGAATCCCATTTTCGAGACATTTCTGCAAAACACGGCTGATTACAGGTATGTATTCGGAAGAATAGTAATTGATTCCCTGTTCAAGTGTCGGAGAAAAGCCTACAGGCATTTCATGGATAGAAGCAACTTCATCCGACCAGGTTACTTCTTTGGTATCTGCATTTATACTCCACCCGCCGAACTTTGCCGTTTTCCCGGCAATCCGGAGCAAAGAGAAGCTATCCAACAAACTTTCCTCTGCCTTTTTTATGGATGTTATATCCTTCATATTGGCAAAAACCTGATAGGGTTTATAGCAGCCTGATAAAACACCCCCTTTGTCATACTTTCAAAAAGGGTGTGGTACTTTTCTTCGTTTAAGCGGATAATTTCATCTTGTTCCCGACGGTAGGTGATATCAAAAAATACACTTGTAATCACTCCTTTCCCTTCTGCATATACCTGAACCTGAAACCATTGCTTTCTTCGCTCTGAATAGTATTCAAAGGATTCATTTTCGCCTTGCAATGCAACTCTTCCGAAACATTCCATCCCTGCTTTGATTGCAGGATTGGGTTGTGGCATGATCTCCAGAATTGTTTTTCCTTCCATCTCAGCCATACTAAATCCGAAAAGTTCACAAAATGCGGAATTACAACAGAGAATACGGTAATTCAGCGGATTGTTATCAGCATCAACAATCAGCTCATACCTCGCCAATCCAAATGGGAAAGATTGAAAAAATGGCTCCTGACAAAATGTAGCCATGCCTTTGGGTTTTTAATTCTGAAAAGATACGCTATAATTATCGGTTATGCAACAGTTTGCATCAAAATATTGCAAGCACAAACCACATCAGCGTCAGATTACCAACCCGTTTGAATCGTTCCCTGCATGATTCCCTGTTTGATGGTGGTGATCGCTTGCTTGATACTATCCGGGATGATCGTATCAAAATCATGATAGGGAGCCAGATTAACACCCTGATTGGCAAGATTATAGGTAATAGTTTGTCCGGAAGTAAAGGTTTCTGTATGAATGTCCATCAGCATATTGTAAATGGCATGATCGAGGCGTTTCATGCAGGATGTCAGCAAAACACTTCCTACCTGCGGAATGCTTAAATACTGATCGGTATCCACACCGATGGCGGTCTTCCCGGCTTCCTTCACTTTGTATAAGGCTCCGTTTCCGGTTTGTCCGGCACAGGCAAAAATCACATCCGCCCCATGAAGCATCAGACTATCAGCAAGAAATGCGCCCTGAAGCGTATCGATAAAACTAGCCGAATTGACTCCTGAAACACTAACATTATTTGAATACATCGCATTAAACCAGGATACTCCGGCAGTATAACTCACCGTAAACTGATCAATGGTAGGGATTTTAGGTCCGGCTACAAACCCCACTTCGGGTTGAAGCGGATCCACTGCATGCGCCCGCCAGGCAGCCAGAAAACCGCAGGGAAAAGATGCTTCATCCACATCATATACAACACAGCTCATGTTGGAAGGAATGGTCGCAAAGGAATAATCAAGCAACAAAAATAAAACAGAAGAATGCGCATTGGCGGCATCCAGCGTTATTTGAGCCGCATCATATCCCAGTGTAATTATCACATCGTAATCCTCATCCAGAAAATACTGAATATTGGCAGCAATGTCGGCCGCCGAAGAACTTTGCCGGACAGCCCAGTCCAGCGTAACATCCCCGGCAACTGCCAATAATCCTTCATAGGCCTGCTGATTAAAGCCCTTATCATCCAGACTTCCGATCCCGGTTACCAAACCCACTTTCAATGCCGTATTTTCATCATCTTTCTTACAGGAATTGAAAACTGTGGTAAATGCGATGAATCCCAGAATAATAATTAAGGTACATTTTCTCATAACATCTTGATTTTTAATAATTAATCCTGATACCGGGGGGTATTTCAAAGATATAAAAAAATCGAAGAAGTCTCGTTGTTGTTAAACAATTCTATCGATAGTTACCAACCCCAGTAATCATCATAACTCTTAATATCGAATTTAGGATTTTCCGCTGGCAACTGAACCGAAACAACAATTTTCTGAAGTTTCATATCGATCAGGGTTTGAATCTGATATGTACTTTTATACCGTTGGGTATAATGCTGACAGAGCGCTTCCGTGCTTTTCGTATCAGCGTACCTTCTGCCAATATAAATCACCTGATTGTACTGCATGGTCTGGTCAGGCAGTAAAGCTGAAAACCGTTCCAACATCGGTTGAAAGGTATAGTAATGGCGCATTTCATAGGGTGGACCCAGTAGAGAAGAATGATAAAATTCGGTTGGAGCAGAATACTGACCGTTCACAAAAACAAAGGCAGGCAGGGAATCTTGTCCCGTGAAATAGCGCTCCGTCAGGAAACTGGAGGAATCCGTCACACAAAAGCTCTCCTCAATAAAAACATAATCAAGCTGTAAACTGTCAATCCGGCGATAATAATGATATTGATCACGGCTTTTCAGGATGGGATCAAAACGTGATTTTTCTTTATCCGGTAATTTCGCCAGCGATGTTTTTGTTTGGGTTTGAATTGTCGCCGATCTTTCCTGGGCATTGAGCAGAAAACCGACTGGTATTAACAGTAAAAGTATAGAAATCCTTTTCATCGTTTTTATTCAAAGAAAATGCTGTTTTTCGTCAAAAATCCTGCCAATACCTGACAAACCCTACCGTATGTCGACAAAACCGGTCAATTCCCCTATTTCATTTCCGGATTTTGGCTTGTTTTTCCTATTTTTACCACTAAACCTGAATGATGCTGTTCCGATTTTCCTTAGCTGGTACCCTGTTTATCATTTTTCTTACAGGATTTTCTGTTGAAACATCCGGACAGGATAGTCTGCGTGATGCGGATGGTGAGGTTTATGCCGGTTTGCAGATCGGGCAACAAGTATGGATGGCGCAAAACCTGAATACACTGCATACTGCAACCGGGGACTCGATTGAAAGCCGCTGTTTTACGGATAATCCGGAAGGTTGTAAACGGCTGGGACGCCTGTATTCCTGGGAAGCCATGATGGCAGGCGCGAAAACTGCCGGAGCGCAGGGCATTTGTCCGGACGGATGGCATATTCCCTCGGATCAGGACTGGAATATCCTTTTTGATTTTCTCGGAGGAATTGATGTTGCAGGCTCCAAACTGCGAAAAGACTACCCTTTCATCAGGCAATTCGGCGGGAACTACTTCCCGGAATCCGGGATTTACAATTATGGAATGCAGATCGCATATTTCTGGACTTCTTCTGCATTTAACGCCAATGTAGCCTGGATGATCAGTTTCGGAAAAAATACCATCAATGCCAGCCGGACCACCGTCGATAAAAGCTGGAACTTCAGCGTCCGCTGTCTCAAAAACTGAGAACTTGCAAATCCGGCAGAAATCTTAAATTTGCAGGAAGAAGCTGCAGCAATTCACAATATCAAAGCGATTTGTCCATTTTTATCGGTTTTGTTATTCTGGTATTAGCCGTATACTTCACTTTTAAGAAATAATTTACATGCCTAAAAAGAACAATATCGAAATTGAACGTAAGTTTCTGGTAAATCCCGAAAAGTGGAGTATACAGCAAAAACCCGAAGGGGTATTGATCCACCAGGGATATTTGAGTCACAGCGACGGATTAACAATCAGGATCCGGATAGCCGGCGACCAGGGTTTTCTGACCATCAAAGGAGAAACTACCGGGATCAGCCGGATGGAATATGAATATGAGATTCCGGTAAAAGATGCCCATGTTTTGCTTGAACAGCATTGTAAACATTCGCTTGTAAAAATTCGGTATACGCTGGAAGCCTGTGGGAACCAATGGGAAGTTGATGAGTTTCTGGGATTTAATGAAGGTCTGCTCATGGCTGAAATCGAACTGAATAGCGAAGAAGAAATCTTCAGCTTACCCGAATGGATTGTAAAAGAAGTGAGTGGCGATGAACGATATTTCAATTCCTCGCTGTCGAAGAAGCCTTTCACCCAATGGTGATGTAAAAAATCATTTAAAAGCATATCCCCGTGGAATCAAACGAAAAAACACTGGCCCGGCTTAGCCTGATCGCCCGTGAAGACTATATCCCGGCTGCCTTGCTCCTGGTGCGGTCGATTGTGGAAAAGGAAGGGTTTACCGACAAGCAACTGCTTCATATTGAAATGATTACAGAAGAGGCCTGTTTGAATGTCATCCAACATGCCTTTGAACCGGGCGAAACAGGGCATTTTGATCTGATCCTGATCCGACAGCCCGGCAGGATTGTCATTGCTATTGAAGATCAGGGACTTCCGTTTGATCATACCGAATTGGAAAGCGGAACGGGCGGACTGGGCATGCGACTGATGCGAGGACTGGCCGATGAGGTGAAGTTTTACAGTATGGGCAAGCGCGGCAAGCGTGTGGAACTGATCAAAAACCTCCCCCGCGAAGATCCGGCCAGTCTGATGACAGATACCGACCGGGATCAGATCAACGGCCGGGAACAGCTTTCAGCCGAAGCTGTCAGTTTTCGGATGATGTCGCCGGCCGATGCTACCGGACTGACCCGCTGTGTATACCGAACCTATGGCTATAGTTATGGCAGCGATTACATTTACAATCCGGCCGAAGTACGCGAACTGCTGGCATCCGGCATCATCGAATCCTTTCTGGCTGTAACGGAAGCCGATGATGTTGTCGGGCATCTGGCGCTGATGTACCATAAACCCGGCGCCATGGTGGGTGAAAGCGGCCAGGCTGTTGTGGATAATCGGTTCAGAGGCCGCAAACTCTTTGAGCAGCTTAAGCTACAGCTGATCCATTATGCGAAAACCAAAGGATTGTATGGGATTTACAGCGAGGCGACTACGGCGCATCCCTACTCCCAAAAGGGAAATATTACCCTGGGAGCCGTCGAAACCGGATTTATGCTGGCCTATGCGCCCGAATCGCTGGCCATCAAAACCATCGAATCCTCGTCGAAAGAAATGCGCATGTCGGGACTGTTTTATTACCTGAATATCAACGAAGCTCCCGAGCGCACGATCTATCTGCCTGAAAATCATAGCGATATCCTTACAAAAATCATTGGTAAAATCGGATTAAACCGGAAAACCGGAACCGCTTTCCTATCGTTTAATAATCAGGAAAATACGATGGTCCGGAGTAAAATCCGCCCGGAATGGGGACATGCGCTCATGTTTGTTTCCGAATTTGGTGCCGATTTCGAACGCGTGATGAAAGCCTTGCTCCGGGAGATCAAAAACCAGAAAATCTCCTCCATTTATACCGATCTTCCTCTTGGAAATCCGCTGACTCCCCTCGCCTACTCTGTTCTGGAGGTTCTGGGCTTTTCGTTCAGCTGTTTTATCCCCGAATATGAAGATGGTGATGTGATCAGGCTGCAGTATCTGAATAACTGCGTCGTGGATCCCGACAAGATTTCGGTTGCTGCCGAATTCGGAAAAGAATTGCTGGCCTATATCATGGCGGATCTGAAGAATTAAAATTTTTCTTGACAAAGGGCTTGTCGTGAATTACATTTATGGCCGTTTTGACGATGCATTCTGCTTCGTCTTCATCCTTTAATTCCGGCTTTATGAAAATTAATATTTTACTTTCCCTGTTTGCCCTGACAATAAGTATTTCTGTTGTCCGGGCTCAATGTGAATTCATCACACCGGCTGTACCCGATATCAGTCTTACGTTTGTAAGCATGGATGGCACGAATGCCTCGGGTGTCACCTACAATCCCGACGACAGCCTCTATTATGCCCTGATTGCAGGCAATGCGACCTATCCGCTTGAAACCTTCAGCAAGACCGGCACTCCGCTGGCACAGGCGATTATCGGGTTCGACAGTCGCGGATTGTGGTGGAATCCGGAGCAGCATCAGGCCGAAATTAACGGCTATGATGCAGGCGGGTTGTATATTCCCGATCTGGATCCAAATGGGTATTTACTGGGAACCGGGATCAATCCGTTTACCGGCATGAATCAGCCGAATGCACAGAGTTGTGGTGCCTTTGACTGGGGTGATAATGAGATTATTTATTACGATAACGGAATCATTTATCGCTACGACCGGCTTACATGTACCCTGCTTGGCAGCTATCCATTGACCGGATTCAGCAACTGGACCAATGTTAATTCAACGAGTGTTATTTTTACAGGATGTGGCGGAAAAGAAATCGGAGTATTGGATTATGTAAACAAGCAGATTTTATTATTCCGGAAAGCCGATGGCAGTCTGTCGATGACCATTGATCTGCCCGCCACATGCATCACGAATAGCATGTTCCGGTTTGCCTATGCCAACGGACGAGTGTGGCTCTATGATATCGCAACCCGTACCTGGTATGCCTATCGGATGGTGTATGAAAGTGGTGTTGGTATCGAAGAGCCGGAAAATACCTGGAGCATTGTGCAGCAGGAACAGGTGCTTCGGCTGATGTTCAATGAACAGCCTTTGTCGGGCGCGTATGTGAGTCTTTGCAATGCGCTTGGACAGGAGATCAGCCGCCAGACAAATCCGGGCAGGATTGTCAGTCTGCCGCTTATCAATTCAAAGCCGGGATTGTATTTTGTCCGCTATTATACCGGACAGCAGATGTTTACGAAAAAAATAATTCTTCATTAATTAGCTTGCAGAAATTCCGGAAAATACCCTAATTTTGCAGTCATAAGCGGAAGTAGCTCAGTTGGTAGAGCATTAGCTTCCCAAGCTGAGGGTCGCGGGTTCGAGTCCCGTTTTCCGCTCT
>CAYLTH010000066.1:0-18151 GCA_964386485.1 uncultured Bacteroidales bacterium
AGATTTGGGCAATGAATCTTGATTTTCGCAGACAAAATGCGGATACAGTGAATACGCCTGCTATGTTTAAACCGGTTGCTGCCGATTGTAACATTGAGTTTTGTCTCGCTGTCCGGACTCCGGAAGACCAATCAACAAATGGCATCATCAGAGTACACACCGAATTAACCGAATTCCCGCTGAACAACACCATGAAAAGCAGCCTGACCGGTGGGAGCAGCCCCTGGGATCCCTCCTCTTACCTGAATATTTGGGTTTGCAAGCTGGGTGGAAATTATCTTGGATTTGCCCAATATCCGGGAGGAAATGATTCTACTGACGGGGTTGTGATTGACTATCAGGTTTTTGGATTTGGCGCCAATTTGCATCCTGATTATAATTTTGGACGAACAGCAACACATGAAATCGGTCACTGGCTTGATCTGTATCATATCTGGGGAGATGACTTCGGATCCTGCGACGGATCGGATTATGTAGACGATACCCCGAATGCCAAGGATGCCAATTATTATTGCCCCAACCATCCGCGCATCTCCAGTTGCAACAGCGAAGGCGAAATGTTCATGAATTACATGGATTATGTTTATGATGAATGTTTTAATATTTACACAAAAGGTCAACGCGATCGTATGATAGCTGCCATTAATCTTTACAGATCCGGGCTACTCAGCAGTAAGGGTTGCTCACCTGTAATCGGGATGAATGAACAGAATCCGCTTCGGAGCATTTCCATCTCACCCAATCCTGCGCATAATTCTATCGAATTAAACGGTATTTCTCCGGAATTAAAAAACATTACAGCAGACATCCACGATGCTGGTGGCCGCATAGTTTCATCAAGTGAATTGTCAAAAACAGAGACATCACATAGGATTAATCTTGAAGGGCTTCATCCCGGTTTTTATCTTCTTAAACTTAAAACATCCATGTATTCCAAGGTGTTTAAGGTATTGATCCAATAGTGAAACCATGCACAAACATCTTCTTAATGCACTGAATATACCGGACGAACTCAAATCAATCGGAGTAAACACGCTGTCGGGTCATCGAATATCTCCTGAGGAAGCTATTTTATTGTATGAAAAAGCTCCACTTGGATTTTTAGGCATGCTGGCTGAGCATGTCTGTACGGGCATCAATGGTAAAAATGTATTTTATATCCGGAATACCCACATCGAACCAACAAACATCTGTGTGCATCATTGCAAATTCTGTTCATATTCAGCACGTTTAACGGGCAATGCCTGGGAATTAACGATTGCTGAAATGAAGCAGAAAGTTGCAGAATTAACCCCTGACATCCTGGAACTTCATATTACAGGAGGAGTTCACCCTGCCCGCGATCTGAATTACTACGCAGAACTGGTTAGTGAAATCAAATCTATCCGCCCGGATATACACCTGAAAGCTTTTTCTGCCATCGAAATCGATTACCTGATTAAAAAAGCAGGGATCAGTTTTGAAGAAGGTTTGGCCATTTTAAAAGAAAACGGACTGGATGCCATACCCGGTGGTGGAGCAGAAATCTTTGATGAAGATATAAGGCTTCAGATTTGTCCGGATAAAACCACTTCCTCTGATTACCTCCTTTTGCATGAAACGGCTCACAAAATGGGAATTACGAGTAATGCCACCATTTTATATGGTCACATTGAAACTTATGCCCACAGGGTGGATCATATGAACAGACTTCGCGAGGTTCAGGACAGAACAAATGGTTTCCAGGCATTTATCCCCTTAAAATTTAAAAGGGAAAACAATGAATTCTCCCATCTCATTGAATTGCCGCTCACCGAAGATTTGAGGAACTTTGCAGTAAGCAGGATTTTTCTTGATAATTTCCCCCACATAAAAGGTTACTGGCCGGCTTTGGGAAAACAGGCTGCTCAGCTATCCCTGTCATTTGGCGTGGATGACATGGATGGAACAATCAATGATTCGACCAAAATATATTCACTAGCCGGTGCCGAGGATCAGAACCCGGGGATGACCGGCACTGAAATGGAAGAACTCATCAGGGCTGCCGGAAAGATTCCTGTTGAACGAAACGGAAACTACCAAAAAATATAAAAAAAAGCTGCCCGATTGGAGCAGCTTTTCTTTTTTATGATCGGACAGACTTTATTTAAGTCCTAATTTTTTCTTTACCATGACCAGAATATCTTCTCCCCCTTCAAAATAAAGCAGGTTACCAAGGCCTTCGGCACTATTCATAATGTATGAGAAACCATTTTCTTTGGCTACTTCCTGAACAGCCTTTTTTGCTTTCTCAATAATCGGAGCTGTTAATTCCTGCTCTTTTTTGGAGAGACTTTCCTGAGCGGATTGCTGAAAATCCTGAATACGCTGTTGAAGATCCAGAATTTCTTTCTCTTTGTTTTTCTTAATTAAATCAGGCATATTCGGATTTCCCTGATAATCAGTTAGTTTAGTTTCATACTCATTCTGCATGGCATCAAGCTGAGCCTTTAAAGTCTTGGCATAATCCTGATATTTCACCTGGGCACTATCCATGCCCGGCATGAGCTGGTAAAGGCCTGCAAAATCGATATGACCGATTTTTGTGGGTTTTTGAGCTGCCAGGTTCAGACTAAATGCAGCAATAAATACGATCAATAACGCAATTTGAAGTTTTTTCATACTTTTATTTATTCTTTATAGAGATTGCGGGCAAAATTAAGAAAAATAATGTCTTAAAAAAGAAACCCGTTGATTTGTTAATTCTTACTGTTTGGTTACCCCGCTGATTTTATCTAAAACATCATCACTGATATCCATTTTGGGATCGGCATATAAAATGGAGGCATTGTTGGCTTTATCAAAAACGAAGGAATAACTTTTCTTATTGGCTACTTCTTCAATGGCATTATATACCTTATCCTGAAGTGGTTTAATAAGTTCCTGACGTTTCTTAAAGAGGTCTCCTTCTTTTCCAAAACGTTTTTTCTGGAGGTCTTTCGCTTCTTTCTCTTTTTTTACTATTTCCTCTTCCTTCTGCTTCTTCATGTCATCCGGTAACAAAACTGCCTCAGCCTGAAACTTTTTATACAACTGGTCAATTTCATTGAATTTGGCTTCAATTTCTTTCTGCCACTCAACACTTAAATCATTTAACTGTTCCTGAGCGTTTTTGTATTCCTGAATACGGTCAAGAATGTAGTCCGTATCAACATAGGCATATTTCTGGGCAAATGATGTTGATGCCATCATGAACAGTCCTATAAAAATAAAAATAATGCGTTTCATACTATATCCTCCTTTAAATTTTTCTTCTTATTACAAAAAACCTGCCAAATTAATCGATTGATTGATTAATCGAGAAATGGAATTGTCCGCCATTTGCTCCGGAACCGCCCGGGATTTTATCAAGGCCATATCCCCAATCAAGACCCAATACGCCAAACATGGGCAAAAAGACCCGAACACCAACACCAGCAGAGCGTTTCATTTTAAATGGTGTAAACTCACTAAAATTTAACCAGGCATTTCCCGCTTCCAAAAATCCCATCCCATAAATTGTTGAATTGGGGTTAAGAGAAATCGGATAACGCAACTCTAAGGTGTATTTTGCATAAATTGTACCACCTTCCGATTTACTGCTGGTGTAATAATTGGGTGTAACGGATTCATTTGCATAACCACGCAACCCGACTAACTCTCTGCCATCCAGATTATTATAACCCGACAATCCATCACCCCCTATATAGAATCGTTCGAATGGTGTAATGCCAATATCCCGGTTATACATACCCAAAAAACCATATTTTACACGGCTATGCAATACGAAATTGTCGACAAGCTTGGTATTGAATGCAGCCAGGATCTTCCACTTATGATATTCGATCCAGCGATACTTTTCCTCAACCGGCAAATCGGCATAATCCTTATTACTAAAAATAGAATATGGAGCAGTTGCCTGCACGGAAAGCGTTACTTCAGAACCCTGACGCGGGAAAATAGGTGCATCTATCGAGTTTCTGCTGATACTTAAACCATAGGAAAAGTTATGTGAATAACCTGTCGAGAAGGCCAATATCTGAGAATATTTATGGAGATCATAGCGTTGGAAACTTAAGCTGTGATAAATCGAAAAATAATCATCCGGCCATTTAAGGCGTTTCCCCAAACCAATGGTAATACCATTTATAACAAATGATGTCCTGTTGGTATCTGATTTTGGCAGACTATTGGAGTACAAACTATGGAAATAACTAACACTGAACGCGTTAGGTTTCTTCCCGCCTAACCAGGGCTCTGTAAATGAAACATTATAAGAGAGATATCCGATACCATACGACTGAAGGCGAATACTCAGCTTTTGTCCGTCACCCGAAGGAACAGGATTCCATGCATTTTTCTTCAAAATATTCCGCAGCGAAAAATTATTGAATGAAACACCGAGTGTTCCGACAACACGGCCATATCCCCATCCTCCGCTCAGCTCTATCTGGTCAGAGGAGGTTTCTTCCACAGTATACTCCAGATCAACGGTCCCGTCGATCGGGTTCGGTTTGGGAACAGGTTGTATTTTCTCAGCATCAAAATACCGTAACTGAGCCAATTCACGCGTGGTTCGAATAATATCGGACCTTGAAAACAATTGTCCCGGACGCGTTCTGATTTCGCGTATAACAACATGGTCATTGGTTTTGGTATTCCCTTTTACCATTACCTTATTGATTCTTGCCTGCTTCCCTTCGCGTATTCTTATTTCAAGATCAATCGAATCATTTTCAACACGTACTTCTACAGGTTCGACATTAAAAAACAGGTATCCGTCATCCAGATACAATGAACTTATATCCAGACTATTGGGATTGTAAGAAAGGTTAGCATCCAATACTTCCTGATTGTAGATATCTCCCTTTTTGATTTTCAATATATTATCTAAAATCTGGTTTGAATATTTTGTATTCCCGACCCAGACAATGTTTCTGAAATAATATTTGCGACCCTCTTCAACATACAGTTCAATGCTAATAGTATTATCGGGGTTTTTCCGAATACTATCGCGGACAAGTCGGGCATCACGATACCCCAATGCATTATACTTTTCAATGATTTTCAATCTGTCGGCGAAATAATCCTCCTCAATAAACTTGGAGGATTTAAAAATCCGGAGTTTAAAATTGGCTGCTGCCATTTCCTCCACCCGCTTTCCGTATTCATTAAACCTGAGACTTCCAAAATAGCGGGGGCTCATCAGTAAAAGAGAATCTAAAAAACTAAAGGGGGTAAAAAGCCCTCTTTCCTTGGTTTCTTTCAGAAGACTTCTGAGTTTAATGTCTGATAATCTGGTATTTCCATAAATTTCAATTTCCTTAATCTTAACTTTACCATTCTTCTTTATGTTAAAAAAAAGGATTTGGTTATTCTCACGGGTTGTATCACGCTTTTGTGCAATGTCTACTTCGACGTTTAAAAAACCCTTATCAATGTAGTAGGTTTTTATAATATTTTTGGTACGAATCAATACATTATCAGTAATCACGTCCCCGGCCATAATTTTAATTTCTTCCCTTAGATTCTCTATTTCGCCTTTTCGTACACCTGTAAAGGTAAATTTAGAAAGCCTGGGGCGTTCCGTAAGATGAATATTCAGAAATATCTTATCACCTGTGATTTTTGTGGCTGAAATGACAATGTTCTCAAATAAGCCCTGATCCCAGAGTTTAGACACAGCTTTAGTAATTTTTTCACCGGGAATTTTGATTTTATCTCCGACAGCCAGATTCGAAATGGTCAGTAAAATAGAATTGTCAATGAACTGTACCCCTGAAAATGTAATACCACCAATCTCATAATCACGGGGTTCAGCATAATCAAGGCTATTAATATCATCTCCTAATGTTATTTGCCCAAACAACGCAGCAGGTATAAAGATAAGCAGAATTAGTATTAGCAGGGGGTATTTCTTCATGTGTCTAGATTGAGTTTAGTTGTTCACTGATCATACCAAACCTGCGCTCCCTGCACTGGAAATTCACAATGGCTTCATATAATTCTTCTTTCCCGAAATCAGGCCATAATTTGGGTGTAAAATATAATTCCGAATAGGCGATTTGCCATAAAAGGAAATTGCTTATGCGGGATTCACCACTGGTACGAATCAATAATTCAGGATCCGGGATTCCGGAAGTATTTAAGTTGGATGAGATCAAATCCTGATCAATGTCTTCAGGTTTTATTATTCCATTATTGACTAATCGGGAAATCTTCCTGACTGCATCCGTAATTTCCCATTTAGAGCTGTAATTCAACGCAAGCAGTAAGGCCATTCTTTTGTTAGCGGATGTTTTCTGCATTGCCTCACTGAGTTCATTTTGTATCCGTTGATCCATACTTTCAATATCTCCAATGGTTAACAAACGAACTTCATTATCCATTAGTGTATCAATTTCTGCATGAATTGTATTAACAAGCAATTCCATAAGGGCATTCACCTCAAAGGCAGGTCTGTTCCAGTTTTCTGTCGAAAAAGCGTACAAAGTCAGATATTCAATGCCCAGTTCAGCACATGCTTCGGTTATAATCTTTACAGATTTAACGCCACTTTCATGGCCAAATACCCGGGCCTGTCCCATGCGCTTTGCCCAACGACCATTACCATCCATAATTATGGCAATATGACGCGGGATTCGTTTTGGATCAATCTTTTCTTTTAAACTCATGCCTGACCTTCGGTTTTTGAGGGCGCAAAATTACATAAAACTGTCGATCAATCGAATAGAAAATCCTGCGGGTGGCCTTGTTTTCGTAAATCTCGACATCCTTTCTGCTTTTTTGTGTATATTTTTGCTGTAATTGTTATTCCTGCAAAGGAGTACCAGTCATTGTTTCCGGGATCACCACGCTGCATACCAGCTTTAATTGGCTGAGAACCATCAACAAGGATGGACCGATCTGATAAGCCGGCAGAAATCATCCCTCTTTCCTGAGCAAGAAGTACCTGATCCGGATAAGTTTGACTAACATCATCTAAATAATCTGTAAATGTCCGGCGCATACCCCACTCAGCACCAACGCAGAAATGCTTATTGATGCTGAATTTAAAACCGATTCCAAAAGGCATTGCCAATTGGGTCAGCCGATAATTGCTGCGTTCCGGAAATTGCGACGTCCCTTGACCTTCTGTATTAAGTGGTTGTAATTCAAACCATTCACCACCATACTCTGCTTTTGGATTAAAGTTAAATAAACTCAGACCAGTAAAAATATAGGGGCTAAAAAAATACTTCCCACTCCCGGTATAATAATGAAAAAAGTTAAGCTCCAATTGAGAAGAAAAATCAAGCATTTTAGATTTAAAGCTTAGATTCCGCCTTTTATCCGCACCAACACCAGAAGCATCATCACCCACAACAGTCCCAATCAACCCATTTACCTTTACAGCCCATCGTGTATTTAAATTATATCTGTAAACCAAACCTGCAGCAGGACTTGCATTTCCAAAATGTTTATTGGGATTTAAATCTCCAAGATAATAAGATGATCCAACAAAAAAACCAATCTCTGACCGTTGCGGAAATACTGATGATGAACCTATTAAAAGTAAAATGAAGAATACACTAATCCTTTTCATATCCGGAACCTGACTAAATCTTAAATTTCGTTCTTTTCTTAACCTTTGGAAAATCATACGACAAAGATACAAAGCTAAAAAGATATGCATCTTTGTTTTTGGGATTTCCTCTGGCAATTGCCGGGTAAGTTTCTTTTAAACTGATATTCTCAGAAGGGTCAGAAAAATAGGCAGACTCAGGTCCAACCTGAGTTTCCAGTCTTTGTGTATTAAGATAGGTCAGACTTACATCATCCAGATAATCTGTAAAGGTTTTCCGAAAACTAAGTTCGAAGCCCAGATAAAACCCTTTTTTGATCGGATACCTAATTCCGGCTCCAAATGGTATATTCATTGAAAACAAATTATATGGATCCCGCGTTGGAATAATTCCCTGACCTTCTGTTGTTAATGGCTGTAGTTCATGCCAACTGCCATCTTTATATTGACCCTTCGGATTAAATGAGAACCCTCCAAGCCCGACAAAAACGTAAGATATCACCGAAAAATTGCCTGACCTGTAACTTCTTCTGCCATATTTAATGCTATAATTCCGTGTTTTGCTTTTCAGGCGGGTGATATAATAATGTAGCTGAACAGAATAATCAAAAATATAGGATCTGAAGGCAAGTTTACTTTCCGGATGGACTTTGTCCTTGCCATTTACCATGCCCAGGTTCAAATTGGCTCTGACACCAAAAGGTACTGTAAAATTATAGGTGGCGCTGATCCCTGCACCCGGGCCGATTCCAGCCTGAAAAAAATTACCCAGATCTCCATTGTAAAATGCCCCTCCTGCCATACCCCCGATTTCAAACGGGCGCTGTCCCAATGATATGGCATTGAGGCTAAAAATGAAAAGTATGGATAGTAACAAGCGAAGCATAAACACCTAGAACCTAAAATTTCTGATTTTACTGATTTTCGAAATGTCTTTATATAATGTAATAAGTGCAAACATATAACTGTCCTTATCCCGGGGATCTCCACGCTGCTGATCTGGTTTCAGATAATCAAGCTCTGTTGGGTTGGCCAGATCAACTGCCTCCTGCCCATAAACTGTTTTTAAATAATCGAAATCAAAATAGGTCATACTGGCATCATCCATATAATCCGTAAATGTTTTCCTGACACCATATTCAATACCCAGTGTATACCCATCGCCTAAGGGATATTTGAACCCAATTCCAAATGGAATTGCAAACTGAAAATTGTTGTAATTCTTTCGGGTTGCAACAACTCCCTGTCCCTCTGTGTGATATGGTTTAACAAATTGCCACTTCCCTTCTTTATCTTTGCCTTGTGGATTGAAATAAAAGCCTGCTACTCCTGTAAATAAATAGGTGGTAAAAGGAAAATTATAGAAACTGAATTTCTTTTTTGCACTGCGAAGTGTATAAGATGATCTTCCCTGACGGGTTTTTGTAATATAAACCTCGAACTGTTCGGAGAGTTCAACAACCACTGTGCGGTAGTTTATGTTTCGCTTCTCCCGATGTATATAATCTGTAAATTGATCATTGCCACGAATATACCCGACAACAAATCCTGTTTTCAAACTAGCCCAATTCCAAATCTGGTAACCTGCATTTATACCCAAAGTCGGACGAACCGCCGGGAAATCGAAGTCCCGCAGACTAAAATCCTCAGAACCAACCAGATTTGCACCACCAAGATCACCCAGAAAATTGGTTGCTCCGATGCAAAAACCAATCTCCCTTGTCCGGTATTTTTTAATATACCGGGAACGAACCTGAGACTGGACTGATTCCGACCAAAGGCAAATGACAAGGAATATAAGGATATGACTTGTTCTTTTCATTCAGCTATAAAGGTAGATAAAATCATGACATCCAAAGCAATCCCGATTAATTCCTTACGTCAATTCCCCATTTAAGTTTCGCCCTGATCGTTTTAAAAAAATTCTGATTCTCCATCTTTACCAGATTTATGTAGAATTCCTGTTTACGGATAAAGAGCTCTGAACTTTGATTCAACTCGTGCGACCGGCTGTCGATGCCGACAAAATATAACGGATCACGCCCTTCAACACGAATCCGGATTGTACTGTTATCGGGAATTACAACCGGCCTCACGGTAAGGTTATGTGTTGCAATCGGGGTAATAACAAAGCTGCCACTCTGGGGTAAAACAATCGGTCCTCCGCAACTCATTGAATAACCAGTTGAACCTGTTGGTGTTGAAATAATGAGCCCGTCGCCCCAATATGAATTAAGAAAATCGCCGTTAACCCAGGTATGAATTGTAATCATCGACATGGGAGAACGCTTGTTGATCATTACCTCATTCATGCCATAGTTAATTTCTCCAAAAGGGTTCTCATTCATATCTAACCTTACAAGGCTTCTTCTGTCCAGTAAAAACTTTCCGGCAATAAATTCATCAATGCAGCGGATTACGTCCTCCTTCGAAATTGAGGATAAAAAACCAAGTTTGCCGGTATTAACCCCTAAAACAGGAATCCCTGAATCCCTTATCAATCCAATCGTTCCCAATAATGTCCCATCACCTCCGATTGAAAAAAGCAGATCAACACCGTCTAGTTCCGTATGATCCCTGAAAATATAAGGTGTTGTATGAAAACGGATATGACCATCCATAGCACGGTACAAGGTGTCAAAAATTTTAATCCGGCACCCGCAATTTTCCAGCTTATCAACCATTTGCTGAATATAAGAATAGTATTCACCGGTCAGAGTCTGTCCGTATAGTGCAACAATCATTTCAGGGATATTATAATGTAGACAAAGATAAAAGATTAATTAAATCGGGGCGACAAAATGAATATACAAGCCGTCCTCTCCACGCAGATTTCGAGAAAACTCGAATCGAAACACCTTATCATAATAAGTAACAACATCCAGACCCAGCCCATAACCAGCCAACCACCTGTTTGCTAATTTATTCGCATTAGTAAGTGTTTGATCAGACACATAAGCCAGATCCGCATGAACTCCCAGATATACCGTATAATGAATCAAACTGAATTTCTGCGATTTCAGATACGGAATCTCCTTTACTCTGCGTGGAACCATTGTCCATTTAAAATTGTTTCGTATTAGCAGATAGTTCTGTCCATCAACAACATAGTATTCATACCCCCTTACGAAATCATTGTCGAAACCCAATCCCTTTTGCAAAAAATATGGAATAGATTTCCCGAATGACTGCCGGACTGTGATACCGTTGGCCATGAAATAGCGGTTTCCGATCTGCGAATATTTCCGCAATGAACTCTTCATAAAAACAAAGTCATTGATATGGTCTTCTATTAAACTCAGGCCTGTTTTCTCTATCTCCAGATCGAAATAATGTCCTTTTAAAGGATAGGGCTGATAATCCCGAAAATCAGCCTTAATACGGTAGTTGATCTGAAAAAAATCAGGTTGATTCATCCCGTTAACACTGAAATTCGGGTTTAATTTGATCAATGTATCCATAAAATCAAAACGCTGATACGCTAAACTCAATGCATGGTAATAATGAATCTGAGGCCGGTAAGTCAGTTTTATCTGAGTCCTGAAGTTCTGTCTAACATATTCATCTTTTATTTTGAGGCTTAATTGTTCATTATTATAACTTGAATAGCCAGCACTGTGATTTCTAATATAAAAACTTGAAAATGAAAGACCTATAGTTTTCTTTGCATTGATATTCGGATTTTCATAGGTCAAACCCAGCGTTTGATTATATCCTCTCATGACCGTTAAATGGAGCTTTTCTTTTCGTCCTCTGAAATTATTGCGTTGAAGAACAAAGCCATAGGTTAATTCATCAAAATCGCGGGTCTCCCACCATGAATTAAAATTTCTTTCGTTGAGCATTATTACCGGAAATGGCCAGGTATACCAACGCTCAACCACCTTAACTTCAATACGGTATTCCGGAATTCCATTTGCAAATTTTGAAGGACCCTGTCTGGATGTATCGGTTGGAACCGCGAGAACTTCGACAAAATTGAACAATGCCGTATTCATTAAGTTAGATTCTGATTTCCTTAAAATCCCGGATAATGACTGAAATTGAACAGTATCTCCTTCTTTAACTTCAAGTTCCCGTAGGATGATCGCGTTTCTTGTTACTTTGTTTCCAGTGAATTGAATTGATTTAACCTTCAGTTGGAGCGTATCCTGAGCATACACGTTCCAATTAAACCATGCCGGAAAGCCGAAAATAAAAATAATAACAATCTGCCGGAAATTCACAGAATCAGATATTGAGGTAGGTCATAAATGAATCAAACCGATCACGCAGATAATCATCGTAACCACTTTCTGAAAAGGATGCACGAATTATGTATTCATATCGGTTAAATGTTGTAATAATGGCCGAAAGTTCAAGTTTATTAATTTTCAGCGTAACCTCCAGCTTAGTGGAATCGCTGAATGTTCGCAGATAAACGCTTAAAATCCGTGCGTCGTTCGACTCAACAATCTGTGCTATTTCACTCAGTGAATAATCATTCTCATTGACTTCCAGAATAATTACACCACCAGGATTATTCACCGCCATGAGTTCTGCAAACCGCTGTACCAGCGTATCCAGGGTGATAACACCCAAACAAACATTCCTGTTATCCACAACAGGTATTAATGTGAGCCTCAAATCGGACACAATTTTAATAACCTCATAAATATGCTGATCATCTGTTACAAAAGCCCTGTTCAAACTAAGCAAATGATTTCCGATAGACTCATCAAAACGGTTTAACAGGTATATATCTTCTTCTGAAATTATCCCCAAAAATTGTTCATCATTCGCGATAGGCAAATGAGATACACGGTATTCATCCATAATTGTCAGGACTTCAAGGCCTGTCTGGGATGTTCTGACCGAAGGTATTTTATCAGTTATCAGATCTTTAGCAATCATATTCAGAGGACATTGATTTTTCGGAGTGTTGCCTGTGCAATAGTACAAATAATATAAACGACAGGCACTTTGTTTTCTTCTCAGAACGCCTTCTTTTGATTAGTTTTGCAAAAAAAACAATGACCCGCTTAAGTGTCAACATTAATAAAATTGCCACCTTGCGCAATGCCAGGGGTGGCAATGTCCCGGACCTTGTTAAGGTAGCCATTGATTGTCAACGTTTTGGAGCCGAAGGTATCACCGTTCACCCACGTCCCGATCAACGTCATATCCGCTACCAGGATGTTTATGATTTAAAAAAACATGTAACAACTGAATTTAATATTGAAGGAAATCCGGAAAAGGCCTTTATAGATCTGGTACTTGAGGTTAAACCAGATCAGGTTACCCTGGTGCCGGATCCACCGGGTGCTTTGACCAGTAATGCGGGTTGGGATACCATCAGGCACAGGGACTTTCTGACGGAAATAATTGGTGAATTCAAACGAAATGGCATCCGGACTTCTATTTTTATTGAAACAGATCCAACCCTGATTGAAAATGCTGCCCTTTGTGGGACAGACCGGGTTGAACTCTATACAGAACCCTTTGCAAAGCAATTTCCTTCCGACCCTGTTTCTGCTGTCAGTCCTTTCAGTGAGGCATCCCGGGTTGCACATCAATGCGGACTTGGACTGAATGCCGGGCATGATCTTGATTTGAACAATTTAGCTTATTTCAAAAATAATATGACAGCACTACTTGAGGTATCAATCGGACATGCTCTGATCAGTGATGCGTTATATCTGGGACTTGAAAACACCATTCAACTTTACCTCAGACAACTGAAATGAAACTCTTTTTCAGAACCTATGGATCCGGGCCACCACTGATCATCCTCCATGGGCTTTATGGAATTTCCGATAATTGGGTTTCTATCGGGCAGATACTGGCATCCCAATATCAGGTGTTCATTCCTGATTTACGAAACCATGGACAAAGCCCGCACAGCACCACACACAATTATCCGGCTATGGCCGATGATTTACTTGAATTTATCGATGATCATTCTATTCAGAAACCGATATTACTGGGGCATTCCATGGGTGGAAAAGTAGTCATGCAATATGCACTGGATCACGGATCAATCCCCGAAAAAATCATTATTGCGGATATCAGTCCCAGAGCATATCACCTCCGCGAAACGCACCTGGATGTTATGAATGCCATGATGTATATCGATTTTGACACAGTACATACACGCAGCGAAGTTGAAGAATTGATTTCAAATACAATTGAAGATAAACGTATTCAGTTATTTATCCTGAAAAACCTGTACAGGATACATAAAAATCGTTTTGGATGGAGACTCAATATTGAAGCATTATATGCGAATATGGACGAAATTACTTCGGAAATCAAAGGAATCTATCCATTCTCCAAACCAACATTGTTTATAAAAGGCGGCTTGAGTGACTATATACCGGACTCTGATTCCGGTCTGATTAAGAGTCTTTTCCCGAATGCAGAAATCAAAACAATAGAAAATGCAGGACATTGGTTACATGCAGATCAACCGGAACGCTTCACAGAAATCATGCTGCAGTTTTTACAGCCTGCCAGGTAACAGGAATCAGGCTGTTTTGGGTTTGCTGGCCCGCGAGGCGATCCAGATACTAAACTCAAATAAGCCATAAAGTGGAATAGACACCAGAATCTGGCTAAAAACATCAGGAGGTGTTATTACTGCAGCAAGAAAAAGTATAATGACCAGGGCGTATTTTCTTGTCTTCTTCAGGAAAGCAGGGGTCAGTATTCCAAGACGGACTAAAAAATAAACAAAAACAGGCAGCAAAAAAACGACTCCGGAGGCAAAAGTACCGGATACAACTGTTGAAATATAACTGGAAAGGGAAATATTATTGACAACAGACTCACTCACCTGATAGGAACCAAAGAAATTTATTGTCAGGGGTGTAATTAAAAAATACCCAAAGGCAGCACCAGTAAGGAATAACAAGGAAATAAACACCACGGCTCCCTTGGCATACCGGGATTCCTCAGGTCTGAGCGCCGGCCTCAGAAATCGCCAGATTTCCCAAACGATATACGGAACAGACAAAATTGCTCCGGTGATAAAAGAGGTATACATATGGACCATGAACTGACCGGACATACTATAGTTGATAATCGTAATCTTCACATTCTCAACACACATACTGTCGATACCAACCAATTTACCTACCCAGCAAAATGCCCTGTTTGTAATAAACTGAGGGTCATTGGGAGCAAGGATAACAGAATCAAAAATTAATTTTCTGTTAATGAAAGCAATAATCCCGAGAAGAAAAATTGCCAGGACTGATCTAACCAAAGTTCCACGCAGTTCTTCCAGGTGCTCCCAAAAGGACATCTCCTTTTCAGGTCCTTTTGTATTTGATTTTTTATTGCTTACCGTTTCTTCCATTTCAGCACAAAAGTAATACGCTTTAATGAAAAACCCGGCATTTTATGAAAATGCCGGGTTTAATTCAGTTCAAGGTATAAAAAGGGATCGGACTCTTAACTAGTAGCGCACTATTTCCAGGCTGGAAATGGCAGACTCAAGTTCGATATATATTTTGGGTTGTTTTTCATTATAATTATCAGAGCGGTATAGTCCTTTGCCAACTTTAGTGAAGCCTTCAAAATGACGACTGGTCATAAATGTATTGGATTTCACTTCGCAGGAAGATTCTTTTGGAACCAGAATTTTTATAGATGAAGCTCCTGTTTCAAAATTGATTTTAGAAATATCCTGCAGTTTGCCAAGTTTAATTTCAACGGCAGAGGCTCCTCCATCGAGGTTAAATTCTTTAACCTTGTAATTGCTCAGATCCATATTCAGGCTGGCTGCACCCACATCCAGATTAAAAATCCAGTCGGGATTGGTGTTTAACTTCACCCAGGCTTTGTCGCCATTGCCTTTAATATGTGTTTCACCTTTACCGTGCATATCCATGTTGATGACACTTGAATCTCCTATCTTCTCAATTTCCATGGAATAGGTTCCGACAGTTCCCTTTTTATTAAACTCAATCAACTGAGCCGTGGTTCCGTCAAGTGTAAAGGCACCTGCAGCAGCTTCAAATTCCAGTACCGCTGTGCGGGTTGTTGAATCCCATGTTTCCTGTAAGACCTGGTTACCCGAATATCCAATTGTATCATTATCTGAAATGAATTCATCATTGTCTTTATCCCATTTCCAGTGCATATCAAATCCATCATCCAGCTTATCTTTCTGGGTATAATAAAACCCGATACTTCCAAACAAAACCACCAGCGAGATAACCAGTTTAAGATAATCCTTTATCGGAATCATGCTTATTCCCCACAATATCAGCAGGAGTGGCCAGAGTTGCCAGATAGCATGCCATGAAAAAAAGATCACACCTGTATTCTTCAGGATCAGGAGTATTCCCAGTACTACCAGGACCACACCCCAAAACACTTTTTTATAGTTCATTTTTCTTCTTATTAAAATTAAGACTACTCATAATAATTGCCACTCCGGCAATTACCAGCACAACAGGCCAGAAATCACTGAAATTAAAAACATCGATCAGATTATCGAAGAGAAAGAGGGTTCCTATTGCAACCAGGACAATTCCTCCGATCAACGCACCATTTTTCTTTCGATCGGATTTTTCAGTATTCACCAAATCCTGAAAAGATGAATCTGGTTCATTGGCTGGTTGTTCAGGCTGAGGGGATCCTCCCGAAGAAGGTGCATTGTAAAACTTTGAAAAATCAAGCGGTGCTTTGGGAATTACGATCCACAATATCAGATAAATCAGTAATCCGGCTCCTCCGTATATAAAAATAAGAACAAAGATTATCCTGACAAGTACAGGGTCTATATTAAAATAATCGGCGAGTCCGCCACATACACCACCGAGGTAAGTGCTTGAATTACTCCGGTATAATCGTTTATTTTCCATGATAATTGGTTTTTATTGTTTTTGATGAAGCAAAACTACAGTCTTGAATTGCCCTGCACAATACTTTTCCGGTGAATGCCGGATAAAAGCCGGATTAACGGGTTTATTTGACGGTATAAAACCCTGAAATATCCTGTTGCGTATTGATATTTAAGAAAAAAAGGTCGTCCCAGTCCGGCCAGATATTGTGAACATCTATCCCTAAAAAGGGAATTGTATTGAAAAAGTCAGGCAATTTCAGCTTACCATGCTCAATAAAGCTTTTCATTGCAGGCAAACAATCCCGGTTATAGTATCCGATCAGTGGTTCAAATTTCTCAACTCCGGCCATAGGAACAACAACCTGATGAAGGCCTCTGGCCTGAAACATATAATCGAACAGGAATGCGGGAACAAGCGGGGTATCGACTGAGAGTACAAAATTATGTTGGGTTGTACTTTGGAGCAGGGCACTATAAATTCCCATCATCGGTCCTTTCCCCTTTTCAATATCCCGGACAATCCCATAACCTGGAATTTGGATTTCAGAGTTATTTGTGCTGATTAAAATTGTTCCGGAAACCGAAGTTAAAACATTTAACACCCTGTCAATCAACCGAATACCATCCAATTCAAACAAGGATTTATTCTTTCCAAATCGTTTGCTCTCCCCTCCTGCTAAAATAATACCGGTAATTTCAGAACCAAGCATAAGCCTTATTTGTTGCAAAGGTAGACATTTAATAAGCTGACAGGCCAATCATGGTAAACCGACCGATACAGGAGAACCTTCTTATAATAAGTGGTAGTGGACGCAGAAGCGGAAAAACCACCCTCGCATGTGAAATTATCAGGCATTTCTCAAAATTCAATCCGATTATAGCCTTAAAAATAAGTCCGCATGCCAATCACAGTGCAGGATTGGCAAACCTGCTTATAGAAAAAAACGGATTTCGTTTTTACGAAGAGACCATACCCAATGGAAAAGACAGCGGGCTCTTTCTTGAATCGGGTGCAAAACACTCCTATTTTCTTGAGGTGACAGATCACAACATCGACATCGCCTGGGAATTTCTTCTGGGTTCCTTTTTAAAGACCGATGAACCAATAATTTGTGAATCCGGTTATCTTGGACATCTGTTAAAGCCAAGCCTGATGATTTTTAGTGGTCCGGATAATCCGATGATAACTCCTTCAAAACAACGCAGTAAAGCATTATCAGATCTTGTGGTTGTTCCGGGTACCTTTGATATTAAGAACCTGGCTCGACAAATATTTTATACCGAAGGAAAGTGGAGTTATCAGGCAGACCTGGTTTGATTTCAAGGTATAAACAAACAGGCATCTCCATAACTCAGAAACCTGAAATTATGCTCCAGAGCATAAGTATAGGCTTCTTTCCAGCGATTTCCGATAAAAGCGGAAACCAATAACAGCAAGGTGCTGCCGGGTTGATGAAAATTGGTAATGAGCCCATCAACGACTCTGATTTTATAGCCGGGAGCTATCATTAACCTGGTATATCCTCTCAAACCGTTCATATTATTTACTTCCAGAAATTCAAGCAATGCCATCAGGGATGTCTTGCGGTCTATTGAATTTTCAGGGATTTGTCCGTAGGCTTCCCATTGATCAAACTCAAAGGGATCATGAGATAATTCTTTGTTAATTGCTTTCAAACCCAGCCAATATAAAGTTTCCAATGTACGCATGCTGGTTGTTCCGACTGCAAATATTCCTGAATCGCATTTCTCAACCA
>CAYLTH010000067.1:0-10393 GCA_964386485.1 uncultured Bacteroidales bacterium
CACTCAAACCAGCACCTTAGCACACCAGCAAACCAGCACACCAGCACACTAAAACTAACAAACTAACAAACTAACAAACTAACAAAGAACGACAACCCTATCAAACAGGTTATCACCCCCCTTCTGCTCCTTTGTGGCAATGAATTTCAGGCATTCTGACTCACGTAACGCAAAGGGTAATAATTATCTGTGTCATCATCTGTGCAAATCGGTGGATAAAAAAAATTCCTAAAGCTGTTACATTTCTGTTTGTCGGGTGTTATAATGACATAAAGCAGCATTTCGTATGAAAACATTGAATTCCCGCTACCTATATATCCAGCTGTTCTTCCTCTTCCTGGCAATTGCCATCATTTCCTGCAAGAAGGAAGATTTTAATTTTTCACGTCTGGCCACACCCGACATAGAACTGGACGGTGCTGTACCACTGGTACACAGCAATCTTCAACTCAGCCGGCTGCTGCCAGAGGGATCGCTGATCGTGGAAGATCCAGCCAGCGGCATGCTTACCCTGGTCTATGAAACCCAGATCTTGTCGCTCATGGCCGGCGATTATATTACGATTCCCAGTCAGGAAGGCAGCTTTAGCCGCAACAATCTGGATATTATCGTAGCGCCCGGTATAGACATTACAATGCCATTTCTGGATACACTGGAATTTACCCCGCCTGTCACCGGACAACGAATCGACAGCATCATGTTGAAAACGGCTGTCATCAACCTGAATTATACCTCCGGCATCAACCATAATTGCGAGATCATGGTTCGATTCCCGACAGCCACCAAAAACGGTCAGCCTTTTGAGGCCTTATTGCAGCATACCTATTCGGGTTCTCTGCCTGTCAATGGTCAGGTGAACCTCGATTTCTCGGGCTATAAAATCACCCTGAACCCCGGTGCAGGAGGAAAACAGCTTTTACCACTGCAGTTTGATGTGAAAGTATACGGCGATAACAATACCAACCTTTCACCCTATACCTTTACCCTGAATGCCCGTATTTCCGAAATAAAATTTGCCGGGATATTCGGGTATCTGGGGCAATACGAGTATCCCCTGGCCGATTCGGTTACCCTGGGTATTTTTACCAACAACCTGTCGGGTGCCATCCACTTCGAAGATCTGAAGATGCTCCTGAAAACCGACAACTCCATCGGGATGCCCATGGAACTGAATATCGATGAAATCAAGGCTTATTCGGATAAGAACGCACCCTATGTGGTGGATCTCACCGACAACCCGTTGTTTCCGAACCCGATTTCTTTTCAATCACCCGGTATTACGCAGGTTGGACAAACAATTACCTCATCAACCCTGTTTACAACCGGCAATTGCAACTTAAACGAGGCGCTGAGTATTTCTCCCCGCAAGATTTCGGTTAAGCTGAATGGCAAATCCAATCCGTCCGGCAACCCCCTCGACGAAAATTTTGTGCTGGATACGAGCCGTTTTCGCGTTACAGCACGCATCGAACTTCCCTTTTACGGATCTATTACGGATTTCGCCCTCATCGATACCCTGAATTTCAATTTTGAGGATATTGAGAATCTGGAGGAATTCTCCTTTGTGATGGTCACGCGCAACCGTTTCCCGCTGAATGTGGCCTTGCAGGTCTTGTTTGCCGATGACGCTTACAACCATCTGGATTCGCTGATATACGACCAGAATTTCACCCTGCTGCAGGCCGCTCCGGTGAGTGGACCTCCCAATTACCGCGTCATTGATGATCCTCCGGTGGCATCCTTCGTATATCACCCGCCTGTACTGACCCGACAGCGACTGGCAGCGCTCGGACAAACGAAAAAAATGATCATCCGGGGCCTGCTGAATACGAGTAACAGCGGACTGGTGAAGATTTACAGCGATTACAATCTGGATGTACGGCTGGGAGCCCGGGCCAAATTCATTTACCAATAAGGGATGGCCATGAAAACAAAAATCCGCTATTGGAAAACTGCGCTACTTATCATACTGATGATGAGCCTTGTTCGTGTGCAGGCTCAGGAACCGGTGAATCTGGTATTTCTCCGTTCCCTGCCGCAATCGTTCAAAGTGAATCCGGCAACAAAAGTCCCCTATTCGTGGTGGATGGGTGTCCCGGGGATTTCCGGGCTGCACCTGGGATTCGACAATTCCGGGTTCCGCTACAAGGATGTGATTTACCGGACACCTGATGATTCGCTGCATGTGGATGTGGATGGCTTTTTGAACAGCCTGAACAAAACCAATTATCTTTCGGTCGAAATGCAGGCCGAATTGCTGGCCTTTGGCTTTCATGCCCGGAAGTATTATTTCGATTTCCGGGTGTCAGAACGAAGTACGACTTCCTTTGTTTATTCCAAAGACCTGATGGGATTTCTGCTTAAGCTCAACGGTCAGTATATCAACAAGGAAGCCAGTTTCAGCGGGACCGGCATCAACAGCACCCTGTTCCATGAAGTTTCCTTCGGGATCAGCAGGCCGGTGAACGATAAATGGTATGTAGGAGCCCGCTTTAAATTTTTGTCCGGAGTGTATAACATCTACACCCGTAAGACCGACATCTCGCTGTTTACCAATGAAGCCAATGCATATGAATTAACCCTGGATTCCGATATCGAAATCAACACGAGTTTCCCCGGGCTTGAGCTTGACAAAACCGATTCGCTGTCGTTTCCGATTACAAACCGGAAACTAAAAAACGATCTGATGAGCGTAAAAAACCCCGGATTTGCCATCGATCTGGGCGTAAATTACACGCTGAATGAGAAACTGAACCTGGGCGTTTCACTCACGGATTTTGGGTTTATTTCCTGGCAAAACAATACCCGAAGTTACAAAAGCGGAGATACCCATAAATCGTTTACATTTGATGGTATAGATATTGCAGATTTCTTTGAGGATGACAGTTCCGGACTTTCATCACAATTGAATACGGTGCTGGATTCGCTTAAAAACAGCCTGGGTCTCATAACAGATTACAGTTCATATACCGCTCCTCTCTTGGGACGTATCAGCATACAGGCTGAATATCTGCTGACCGAAAAAGATCATTTCGGGGGCATACTGCGGATTGAAGTCTTCAACAAAAAAGCACGTCCGATGCTGGCCCTGAATTACAATCATGAGTTCGGCCGCTGGCTGAATGTGATGGCGGGGTATTCCATAACACCGGGGAATTACGTCAATCTTGGATTGGGATATTCAATCAAATGGGGAGGCGTGCAGTTGTATATGCTTACCGACAATGCCTGGGCCTTTTTTGATCCCACGAATTTCAAATCCACCAATTTTCAGTTTGGCATGAATCTGTGTTTCGGGGATAAGCGGTTTAAGTTGTAGTGACGCGTGACGAGTGACGCGTGACGAGAGAAAAAGTGACGTTGACTTTCAAGGTCTTCATGACTGAACTTTCTACATCGATGAACTTACAAGACCTGGAAAGTCTTATGTTCTGCACTCCTCTCTCTTGCACTCAAACGTTTTCACAAGGCAACCTAAAATGTTCCCCTTGCGCGTAAAAAACCACAGTCAGGGTTTGCAACCACTGACAGGGTTGAACAATATTTTATGAACCCGGAACTGGATGAAACGTATGACAAAACTTGTATTTTCCCGATCCGATGTCACATTTAAGAATTCGCCATAATACCAAAACAGGATCTATTTATACTTAGGGAACAAAGCCAAAGGAATGAGGAAATTTTAAAATTAGAGAATCTGGGAGTATGTGTATTTTGCTTTGCAATTCCCCGACTCTCACATTAAAAGACTTCCTAATTCCCATATTCCTTTGGGCTGGTTCTGTGCTTTCCGGAAAGGGATTCACGAAGAATGTTTTCCCGATTTTTGGCATGGGCCCTTTGATTGTAAATTTTATTTTATCCCTACAGGACAAGGGATATCATCAACCCATTTTCTGTTACCAATATTTAGTACCTAACGGCACCGGAACAATGAACACAAAATAGTGACGCGTGACGATAGACGAGAGAAAAGGGAAAAGGGAAAAGGTCGTTGTAGAGACGCACGGTTGTGCGTCTCACGACGGTTGTGAATTTATTTTTTTTGTGGAGAACAACCATGCGGTATAACCGCATCATATCTGTAGCCCGGATGTATAGGTAGGTTCCGATGCGGCGTAGCTGCATTATATTCTTTTCAAATCTGTGGAGAAAAAAAAACCCGGAACAATGCACTGCGCATCATTCCGGGCTTAGTATGTTAACCAACAGAAATATTACGGTGTAACCGAATAGGTCCAGCCGGTTGGTGTAAGGATCATTTTAAAGGTATAGGTTCCTGCAGCAACCGGAATGTTCGCTCCGTTATACTCCAGTGAACCATTGGTTCCGTCATCCCCGAAATTGGTAGTCCAGGCATCGTTGGCGCGGAATTTGAATTCTCCGGCCTGAACGGTGTAATTGGAAATTAACCAGGTATAGGGCTCAGCAGCTCCACCCCAGGTCATATCTACATCAACCGACCAGTTGTAAGGTGGAATTGCACTTCCGATGATACCCCAGATAAATTTCTCGGAGGTAAAGGTCATGGTGTTGAAATCAACTGTAATCCGGTAGAAACCATCTTCTGTTACAGGGCAATTTTCTTCGCCATCCTGGATAATTGTTCCGGCTTGTCCGGGTTTCTGACCCCAGTCGCCATCCCAGCTACCATGCGTGGGGAGGAATTTATATCCACCGCCAGCAGCATTCAGCGGGCACCATATTTCGAAGATCCCGGCTGATTTTTTCGTGAACGGAATCGATGCATTCGGATCCCAGCCTGCCGGAGTAGAACCACCTACCAGGAATAAACTGTCGGGAGGAGCAAATGCGGTTACCTTAAACTTATTGGTAGTAAAGTTGATGGTAATCACATAGTTACCGGTATCGGCTACTTTGATGTTATCGCCATTGGAAACCAGATCGTATTCCATACCAAGGGTAACAGGTGAAGTACCTGTAGTTCCCCAGTTTACAGCCCATGAGCCCTGGGTTAATACAAATTTGAAGGCTTTGGGATCTCCGGCCAGTGCCAGCGATTTGCTGAACTGATTCGGACCAATGTTTCCCATGGCAATCGGATTATCGATATCCCAGCCTGCAGAAGTAGCATCTCCCAAAACATAAGCCGTTGTAATGGCTTGTACTTCAAGTTTTTGCTTAACCTGAACGGTTTCTGTTGCGGTTACCACTTCAAACCAGTAATCGTATACACCGGCTGTAGTAGAACCCGGAACGGTGATCACCTTCTGAGCGATGTAGGAATTTTTACCGGCATCCGGATCGAGGAAAAACTCAGCGGTATTGGCGAGATCAAGGGCTTCGGTCTGAATATTGGCTTCATCCCATTTGATATTCAAGGTGATGGAAGTCGGAGGAGCCTGGGCATTCAGACGCATTTTGAAGGTACCGGGTAATCCGGCCATGATGGCATTGCTGACACCATAATACGGACTGATAATCATAGCGCTCATGCTTTGGGAAAGCATAAAATCGCCATTGACAGTCAGGGTGTTATCCTCAAAATCCTTCGCAAAAACGGCGATGGTATAGGTCTGTCCTGTAGGGATATTCTCCGGAATCATAACATTCACAGAGAACGGAACATTGGCACCATTGGCTGTGATTTCGTACTTCGTTCCGAAAACGGTGAAGTAAGCCTCCCGGAGTCCGCGCGGAGCCAGAATAGTACCGGTAACGGTATAGGTCTGATTGCTGGCGATCACTTCTCCGGCTGTAGGGGTGGTAATCGTGATGGTAATGGGTCCTGAAGAAAGTTCAGGTCCGGTGACATCAAGTTCCTTCTTACATCCGGAAATCATTACCGCGAACAGTGCGATTAATAAAAACCATTTATTTTTCATAATTATAATTTTTCTTTGGTTGATTAATTATCGGACACAGAAAGCTCCATCGTATTTTTGGGCATATCGCCAAACGGACTGAAGAAGGCATCATAATTCACGAACGTGAATTTAATTTTCTTCACATCTACTCCCGGAGGTAATTCAGTATCAGTGAATAAGCGGTTCAGGATGAAGGAGAACTCGTATGAACCATCCGGTTTGGTCACCATCTGAAGTTTCTGAGTTTTCGGTACATCAAGGATATCCACCGGAATCACAGCACCACTGGCAGTTTCAAACTCCATGTGAACAAAAATCCGGTCGCTGCCGGTCAGAACACCCTGTAACAGGCCTGAACCCAGCGTATCGAGTACGGGTTTGTAAATCATGCTGATGATATCGAGCTGTGTGGCCTTTTTGGGGAACAGTTTGAAAGCGCCAGTACCGGCACCTGTAACCAAAGGCTTGATCTTAAAGTCGCCACCGGCAACATCACGGGCTGTTTTGTCCCAGCTCCCATTATTAAAGAGGAAGTCGAGTTCTTTTATGGTACCCGGTGTCGGGAAAACATCAGCAGGCCAGAAGTTATACTGAGCCAGATTGGTTTCATGGGCCACATTATCGCAACGGGCATTCGGATTTCCCAATGCATTATACTGTGAACCAGGGCTCCAGCTGTTCATTCCGAGCCAGATATAAACCGGTTCTCCGATTAACTGACCCTGAGCTGTACCACCATCCGACCAGGCAGTAGCCAGGTTGACGATAATCGAAATCGGTTTGTCGAAAATAAAATCGGGAGGCGCAACAACAGCAATACTCGCACTCAGTGCGGCATAATCAAACAGCTTGAACGGGTTACCGTTTGCTTCGCTGAAATCATCGGTCTGCTTGCTTCCATCAGAGGTTTTTATCAATCCAAAAATCTGCATTCCAAACAAATCAAAGGTAGTTCCCCACAAATCTGTTGGCACACAGGTTAAAGAATACAAGGCATCATTATTCGCATCTTTTGTCAAAAGCGTATTGGCTGAAGGAGAAGCCCATGGCTCAATTTCTTTTGGCATCCAGGAATAAAGATGAAGATCTGTCATACCCACAAGTCCGGTTCCACTCAGATCGAAGTAAAATGTTACTTCCTGATCGGGTTTAAAGGCTGCGGGATGACTGTAGATTGCATTGATTTTACCAACATTTTCCGCAAAAACATTCGCCGAAAAAATGACAATGACCCAAAGGAGTATATGTTTTAGATTTTTCATGGCTTATTGTTTTTTAAGGTGATACTGGTAACCAATAATCTTTTTACCGGCCGAATAACGGTCGTAGGAAAGAATGAAACTGTCCCAGCCTTTTTTAGGAGGTGCCAGGAGTGCAAATGCATCCGTAGTACCGCCATTGGCAATCTGTACTTTGGTGGGATAGGCCGGATCGTCGAAAGTCCAGGTACCACTCGTGATTTTTGCAAAATTATGAGCAGTTCCGCTGATTGCGAAAGTTCCATCGGCATTGAAAGTGATGATAAAATCCGTCAGATTGAATGCACTGCTGACATTCCACTGGTAAAGATCTTCACCTTTTTCCAATGCGTCATAATCAACCTGCATTACTTTCTCGGCTTTCCAGGTACCCTGAATGCCTTCCGCTTTGGAAGCCATATCACCCACTTCAGGATAATCCTTCTTACAACTGGTGAACATCATACCGGTCACCAGGAGTATCAATAAAATTATATTTGTCCTTTTCATAGGGTTTGTGGATTAATTTAAAACAATATTCGGATTCCCATTCTGTTCGATATCCGGAATCTGGAAGATCAGCTTTTTGCTGTCCCAGTTTTCGCCACGGATATTGCTGCTCTTGATACGCTTCAGCTCAAAGAAGTAATTGCCCTCGAGAGCAAGCTCTTTGCGGCGTTCTTTCTGAATAGAAACTGCCGTAGCAGAAGTTGTCGGAACACCGGCACGGGTCTGAACAGCATTCAGATCGGCATCGGGTGTACCCTGACCAACAGCAAGACCGGCCTCAGCACGAATCAACAAAACTTCATTATAACTAACAACCGGTGCATCCATATATTCATAGTTGAATTTGGTGGAATAAACTCCCGGAATGTTATTGGCACCGGCTTTCAGAACGATTTGTGTTCCACGGGCATCGGTAGCAACTTCCTGAAGTTGAGAACGTAGTTTTTCGGTAGGTCCAAATCCCGGAGGATCGTTTTTATCGGTGCGGTATGCATCGGTAAAACCACTGCCGGAATTATCAGAAATAGCAGAACTAACCAGATGGAATACCTGTTCGGTTGTAGCATCTCCAAGACTGGCATGGGCAAATTTGGCTTTCCAGTCGGTATCCAGGATATAGGTACCGGTAATTACAACTTTATTCGAATATTCGAAGGCTTTAGCCATATCATTCTTCCGGAAGTAAACTTTGGCAAGGAAACCGGTAGCTGCATTCTTACCAACGCGGCCTGCTGATCCAGGAATAGCAGGCAACTGATCTTCGATGGCAAGCATTTCGGAAATAACAAAATTGTAGATTTCCTCAACCGATGAACGCGGAACCTGCGTTGCTGCAAATTCGTTGGTCAAAACCGCTTCAATCCGCAGGGGAACTCCCGGTTGGGAATTGGTTTTGGTTTCATCATAAGGTAATCCAAAATACTGAACAAGATGATAATGACAAACTGCACGGATATAGCGGGCTTCGGCTTTCCAGAGTGCCTTTTCGGCAGGAGGAACCGATACTAAATCATTATCAAGATAATTAATTACCACATTGGCGCGGTTAATACAGATATAGGACTGACGCCAGATATCACGGCCAATCGGATTAAACAGGTTCATATTGAGGGTTTTAATCTGACCCCATTCAAAACCGGTGCTGGATGCATAGACTTCATCAGCCAGTACATCAGATGCCACTTTAGAAGTGCCACCCATCACATGATTATTCCTGAAAATATCGTAGGCTCCGTTTAATACCGCTTCCAGATCATCAGCAGTCTGAATCCCTTCGGCAATGGTAACGATAGAGTCATCTTTAATTTCCAGTAATTTTTCGCAGGAAGTAAACGCAAGAAGCGCTACCAGAAAGACGAGTATAATATTGTACTTTTTCATGGTTCTTTCTTTTTAGAGTTCAACATTAACGGACAGGGAGAACGTACGTGCCTGAGGCGGAGTAATGTAGGTTACGTTAGCCGAAAGGTTACGTTCCTGCTTGTTTTCCATATCGCGGAAGATTTCGGGATCCATACCCGGATATTTGGTCCAGGTCAGTAAATTGGTAGCATTGAGTGCCAGACGAACTTTCTTCACCCCTTTAAAAGTACCGTTCGGGAGGGTATAACCAATCGAGAGGTTCTTCAGACGGAGATAAGAAGCATCATGCAGATACCGGGAGGTATTGCGGTTGGGCACATCGGCATTCAGGGTCATACGCGGAATCTCCGTTTCATCACCCGGGTTCTGCCAGCGGTCGAGAGCATCCTTGCGGAGGTTCCAGTTGCCAATGGCATTGAGCTGATATTTTTCGGAATCATCATAAATATTTCCGCCAATCTGGAAATTAAACATGATACCGGCATCCAACTGTTTGTATTTAAAGGTATTGCTGAGACCACCAATCCAGTCTGGCCAGGGCTTTCCAAGCGGCTGACGATAATCGGTACTGTAGGTAAAGGTTTCAAAACGGCGGATAATGTTCCCCTGCTCATCTTTTTCAATTCCTTCATATATCGGCTGACCTGTTGCAGGATCCACACCGAGTTCTTTTACGAGGTAATTCACACCAACAGGATATCCAACCAGTACACGCACATCACCGGTGCTGGCAAAAGCATCAGGACCTGCACCACCGGTATTGGTAACTTCATTTTCATTCAGCGCAATGTTGAAACTGGTTACCCAGCTGAAGTTTTTGGTACGAATAGTATTGGCATTGATACTGAATTCAACACCCCTGTTCCATAATTCACCAACATTCATCAGAACATTGTCGCGGCTTGAAGAAGCAGGAACAGAAGCATTCAGATACAAATCTTTGGTTTTCTTGTAATAGAAATCAAAGGATCCGCTGAAACGGTCATTCAGAATACCGAATTCAAAACCTGCATCAAAGGAGGTTGTGGTTTCCCAACGCAGATCAGGATTGTCGAATTGAGTGATATAATAAATCGGTTGACCGTTGTATTTCTTGGTATCATTGGTAATGATCCTGGAATATTGGGCAACATTATCGATTTCAGCATTTCCGCTCTTTCCGTATGCAACTTTCAGTTTTAAGAAATTCAGCCATTTGCTGTCATTCAGGAAGCGTTCTTCGGTCAGAATCCAGCCTAAACCAATAGCCGGGAACGAACCCCATTTGTTGTTTTCACCAAAACGGGAAGAAGCATCACGACGCAGGGTAGCATTGATGAGATATCTTTCCTTGTAAGAATAACTGGCTCTTGCAAAGACAGATACGAAACCATATTGCAAACCGGTTTCATTTTCTTTGTAAGAGTAATCTGCACTGTTGAGAACAGAATCTGCAATTGTTGGATTTTCATAGAA
>CAYLTH010000067.1:10493-12391 GCA_964386485.1 uncultured Bacteroidales bacterium
TCATAAACAGGCCAGTAAGGTAATGCTGTCGACATGGCCTTTCCTAAACCTCCATTCCATGAAACAGGAACCAGGTTGTTTACAGAGTGCGCATAACTGGCGTTAATACCGGCCGTGATCATTTTATTAAAGGTATAATCGAGATTTAACCTGCCTGAGAAACGATTGAAAGAGTTGTTCTTCAGATAGGACTCATCATTGGAATACCCCAGACTTACGAATGTGGCGAGTTTCTTGCCTCCATAGGTCATGGATGCATCAAAAGCATGACCAACACCTACGCGGACCATTTCTTTCTGCCAGTCGGTAGTCTGATATCCGCCATCAGCTATATCGCGGGGATCATACCCGCCATATAATAATGGTATATTCGGATTTCCGGTAACGGTGGCAGCACCATTGGCAACACCAAAACGCTTATCGTTTTCAAAAGCCTCGATGTACAATTTGGTATACTCCTCTGTATCAAGCAGATCATATAACTGGGTCGGTGAAGACATGGTTGTACGATACCCAAAATTGAAATTTGGTTTTGCTTTAACACCGGTTGCATCCGACAAGCGGGCTTTCTTGGTGGTAATCAGAATAACCCCGTTGGTTCCTCTGGCTCCGTAAATAGCGGTAGCAGAAGCATCCTTGAGAATATCAACAGATTCGATATCTTCGGGGTTGATGGAATTCAGGATATTGGTATTAACAGCACCAATACGTTCTCCCTGATTTTGCGGAATAATAACTCCGTCAATAACATACAGTGGTTCCCCACCGGACGTAATGGAACTGACTCCGCGGATCTTAATCCCGGAACCGGCACCGGCAAGTCCGGATGATTGAATAACCGTCACACCGGCAGCCCTGCCCTGCAATCCGGCTTCAAATGAAGGTACCGGCATTGCTGTGATATCTGATCCTTTAACTTTGGCAATGGAACCCGTAACATCTTTCTTGTTCTGAGTACCATAACCTACTACAACCACCTGGTTGAGCATGTTTTGTTTCGAACTGAGCTGAACTTTCATCGTTTCGGCAGCCGGCATTTCTTTCGACTCATACCCGATGTATGAAAAAACAAGTGTAGAACCTTTGGCTACACTGAGTTTGAAGGCTCCGTTCAGGTCGCAGGTAGTCCCGTTTTGGGTACCTTTTTCCAGAACAGTTACTCCAATCAGCGCTTCCCGGGTCTCAGCATCAGTTACACTACCGCTGGCCTGCATCTTCTGAGCCTGTAGAGACCCTCCGAGTACGAAAACCATTGCAATCACCAGCAGCATTTTTGAATGATTGAATAAGTGCTTCATAAGCATTGTTTTAAGTGAACATTAATTTAAAAAAACGGAAGTTATAATATGTTTTGTTTTTATACGCGGATAAAGTTAGCATTTTCTGCCATTTTATGTCAAGATTTGCTGACAGTAAAAATTAACATCAGATTAATGAACAACAATTTTTCGTGTCTGAACCCGTTCAGAATCTTGAATCCGAAGAAGATATATTCCAGGTGTAGTGTACTGAAATTCACCAAGATATAGACCTGCATGCGACTCATTCAGAAGGGTTGCCACCTGATGACCTGTAATTGTTAATAAATCAATTTTCAGATTTGACTTCCCCTGTTGATCATAATAAACTGTAAACTGTCCTGTGGATGGATTCGGCCAAACCATAAAATCCGAATCCTCTGCCGCAATTTCTTCCGTCCCGATCGGGGTTTGCAGCTTTTTCGATGTATAAACCCTGTACTCGCCCGGAGCCAGATTGATAACCCCGTTAATATTGGTCACATTCAGACTGTCGCCCCTTAAATACTCATACCACATCCCGGTAGAATAGAAATTCGGAATGATATTGGCATTCTGGATATCGAAATTCCCAAGTACCACCACCGACATATCGTTGTT
>CAYLTH010000067.1:12491-17848 GCA_964386485.1 uncultured Bacteroidales bacterium
GTATCGCGGATATTATAATTCCCGGTCGAATTGCCGGCACTGAGACAATAATACATCTGCCTGTCTTCATCATGGCTTTCCATATAGGTTACCAGATTAGGTTGAGTCCAACCCCGGTTGCTGTACAAACCCCAACTCAGATCTGAATTGGAACCCGTGGTAAATCCACAATTGGCATAGCGGTAATTATAGTTCAGATTCCCCCATAACAGCATCCCGGCATTCGATAATTCTTTCTCCTCCGTATTATCGGCAAAATGCTCCAGAATCAGAATACCATCCGGATTCACCGACCGTACAGTATCAAAAAATGCCTTTAAAATCGTGATCCTGCTGGCATCGTAATTCCCCCAGGCACCAGTATTTCCCAGGGTATTCACCTGGGTAAAGCCTTTAGAAAGGTCAAAACGATAACCATCGACCCTATATTCCTCCTGCCAGAATTTTAATATATCACTGCAATATTTGCGGGATTCCGGGGTACTGTGATTCATATCGAAGCCAACATTATAATCATGTTTGGCGATTGGATTATAGAAGGGACTGTTTGCAGCAGGGCGGCTATTGACTTTATCCCAGTACAACATGACATAGGGAGAAGACCCAAAGCTATGATTCAGAACCATATCCATGATCACAGCGATCCCGTTCTGATGACAAACATCGATCAGCTTTTTAAAATCATTCGGTTTTCCATAGTACTTATCCACAGCAAAATAGAAACTCGGATTGTATCCCCAGGAAATGTTGCCTTCAAATTCGCTCACCGGCATAAACTCAATGGCATTCACTCCCAACCCTTTAAGATAAGACAAGGTATCAATAACCGATTGAAAAGTATGTTTGTCTGTAAAATCACGAATAAGTAACTCATAGATAATCAGATCGGTATTGGCAGGAGGCGTAAACGCACCGCTCTGCCAGGTATAGGTTGGCTGATTGGTTTGAAAAACACTGGCCATCCCGGTGGTTTTTCCAAAAGGATAAGGAAGCATACCCGGATAGGTTGCAGAACTGATATATGAATCACTCCATGGATCGCTTACTTTTTCGGCATAGGGATCGCCGATGCGAACACCTCCATCCGCCATATATTGGTAAATGTATTCCTGTCCGGGAACCAGACCCGTGATTTCCAGCCAGAATCGTTTCCCGTCCGGACTTCTCTTCATGAAATAATCCTGTGCAGGTAACCAATTATTGAAGTCTCCGATCACAAAAACATTCTGGATCAGCGGAGCAAAAAGGACAAGTGTAAGACTGGTTCCGCTTTGATAATTAATCCCATCCTTCATGCCTGCCGGAACCGGAGCAACTGTAACAGGTTCACTGACATAGAAATAGAAGGAATCGGCTACCATTCCGGTATCATTTTTGGCAATAGCTGAAATCCAATGGGCACCAACCACTGATGCAACAAGTGGATAGGTCATGCTGTTACCTGCCACCATGTTCAGTTGCTGACTGTCCATAAACAGTCCGACTGAATCGGCGAAGGCTGCATTGACTACTACATTGGTTGTAGATCCCTGTGTAGCAATGACAAAATCCGTATTTGGATTACTGATGGTAACGCTCAGGCCGGATGGATAAACATCCCAGAAAAAATCTCCGCCACTGGCCGTTTTGCCTTCGAGCCATGCGCCACCTACCTGAACACCGCTTCTGAAGACAAAGGCCATTTTCAGAATGGTTTCTCCGGATGGTACACCATAGTATTGCCGGATTGATGGTCCGATTTTCAGCAACCACATATCATTCCCGAGAGAAGTAAGTTTACAGGCCGGAATATTGACCCCCCACCCCGATTTTACGTATTTCCAGTCGGAGGAACCCGAGCTCAGGTTGGTAATAACCCCCGTATGGGCATATACTTCACCCGTATATCCGGCCAGACCAGCGTTTCCAAGTGCCGCATTAAACAATACTTCTATACTGTCGGTATCTGTAGGCATGACAGGCGTAACCTGGATCTGCGCGGTACTCAGGCTTATTCCGATTATTAAAAATGCACAACTTAATAAGATCGTTTTCATAGTATTCCTCGCTATTCGCTTATTTCGGTAATTGATTACAATAATTTTTAAAAGTACAATCACTCAGGCAATTCTCAAAATTAATTTTATAATTTCTTCACAGGAAAAACAAATTTCGTTAATTTGTGCTTTGAAATACAGTAGACTATGGCAAAGAGACCTCAACTGAGTTTTTGGCAAATCTGGAATATGAGTTTCGGATTCTTTGGAATACAATTCGGGTTTGCATTGCAAAATGCGAATGTGAGCCGCATTTTCGAAACCCTTGGTGCGAAAATCGATGATATTCCAATTCTGTGGGTGGCTGCTCCGCTGACAGGCCTGATTATCCAGCCCATTATCGGATATTTCAGTGATAAAACCTGGGGGCGCTTTGGTCGCAGAAGACCTTATTTCTTCATTGGTGCGCTGCTGGCTTCGATCGCCTTGCTGCTTATGCCCACTTCCCCGGCCTTGTGGATCGCCGTGGGGATGCTCTGGATCATGGACGCCTCCATCAATGTTTCCATGGAACCCTTCCGGGCCTTTGTAGGCGATATGCTGCCTGCCGAACAACGAACCTCCGGTTTTGCCATGCAGAGCTTTTTTATCGGTACCGGTGCCGTCATTGCCTCCGCCTTGCCCTATGTTCTGACAAACTATTTTGGAATCGCCAATACCGCTCCCGACGGAATTATCCCCGATTCGGTCAAGTTCTCATTCTTTCTGGGGGGCGCTATTTATTTTGTCGCCGTGTTGTGGACAGTTCTTCGGACAAAGGAGTATTCACCCGAACAACTCACTGAATTTGAAAAAGATGAACACCCGGAACGTTTCCTGGAAGCCGGCCGTATTGACCCTGAATTATTGCCCAAATCCGTCTTTTTCCGCAGAAGCACAATCTGGTTGCCGATTGGGTTATTGGTATGCCTCCTCGTTTATTATTTCAAACTCGAAAAAGAACTGTATATCCTGGGAGGCGGTCTGACTGCCTTTGGTCTCATGCAACTGGGAGCCGGTCGTCTGATTGCCATTAAAAAAACAACCAATGGATTCGTTTCCGTGATTAATGATCTGAACCGACTGCCCCGCACCATGGCTCAACTGGCTGTAGTTCAATTTTTTAGCTGGTTTGCACTCTTTGCCATGTGGATATACACAACCTCTGCAGTTACCGGACACATTTATGGTACTCATGATCCAAAATCAGAATTATACAACACCGGTGCCAACTGGGTGGGTGTGCTCTTTGGTGTTTACAATGGCTTTGCAGCAGTTGTGGCGTTTCTGTTACCTGTTCTGGCGAAATACACCAACCGCAAAATCACCCACATGATTTCCCTGTTTGCCGGCGGAATTGGTCTGATGTCGTTCTACATAATTAAGGATCCCAACCTCCTGATCCTGTCGATGGTAGGTGTCGGGATGGCCTGGGCCAGTATTCTTGCCATGCCCTATGCCATGCTTACAGGTTCACTGCCCCAGAATAAACTGGGTACCTTTATGGGAATATTCAATTTCTTCATCGTAATTCCGCAATTGCTGGCAGCCTCGATTCTTGGATTCTTTGTCCGGGAACTATTCCACGGCGATAGCATCTATGCCCTGCTTCTGGGAGGCGCCTCCATGATCATCGCCGGCTTACTGACCCTCATCGTTGAAGACCATAATTAGTCGCTTACTACATTTTTACGTACGACTTTTTGTAGTTATTGACATTTTTATGCACGAGTTTTGAAGGGATGAAAAACATCCCCCTCTGGGCGATAGCTGAAATTTGCGCTATTTCTTCTTCAATATCAGAAACCCGTAAGCATCCAGATTAACCGGACTGCCTTTATCCAGTTTGAATTCCTTCGCCGTGATCAGATCAATGTAATTGCCTTCCAGTGCTTTATCCTCAAAACTAAGAGTTGCCGATCCGGCATCCGGATTAACCAATACAAGGATAGTCTGATCTATGGTTGTCCTGGTGAAGGAAATAGCCTGTGTATTATTTTTAACAACACTGAACTTCCCTCCATAGGGCGGACTCCATAAGGCCTCATTTTCATGAACGGCTTTATTCAGAGATTGATAAAAACCGAAATGCGTTTTATCCGACCAGTCGATGGTATCTTTTTCGAAGAATTTCAGGCGTTTGCTGAGTCCTGCCTCCTGTCCGCTATACAACAACGGCATTCCCGGCAGGGTGTAAATCAAGGCAGCATAGGCCTGCCAGCCGTCACCGAATTTTTCCTTCACGGTTCCGTTCCAGGAATTTTCATCGTGGTTGGTAATAAAATTCATTTTGATGGCATCTTTGGGGAAGGTTGTATCGATCTTTACCTGTGCTTTCAGGATGGTATCCGCCGGCATCTCGCCTTTGGCCACCTTGTGCATGAGATGATGCATTCCCCAGCCGTAATTCATATCGAAGGCTTTGGTACAGAGACCGGGAACATCTTCATTTTCGGCCAGCATAAACAATTTTTTATCCTTTTCGAGCGCTACCCGGGCTTCTTCCCAGAAATCCTGCGGAACCATTCCGGCAACATCGCAGCGGAAACCATCCACATTAAAGCTGTCGACCCAATATTTCATTGCATCGATCATTCCGGCGCGCAATTCCTTGTTATCATAATTCAATGCCACCACATCCGTCCAGTCGAACGGAGACAGCATTTTACCGGTACTGTCGGTTTTATACCACTCCGGATGCTCCTTAACCCATGGATTATCCCATGCACTGTGATTGGCTACCCAGTCGATGATCACATGAAACCCTTGTTTCTGAGCTGATTGAACGAAGGTGCGAAATTCTGCCGGCGTTCCAAATTCAGGATTTACTTCTTTGTAATTTTTTACTGAATAATAGCTTCCGAGTTTCCCTTTCCGGTTTTTCTCGCCAACAGGATTCACGGGCATCAGCCAGAGTATATCCACGCCAAGTTCCTTCAGGCGCGGCAAATCCTTTTCCAAAGCAACAAATGTGCCTTCCATCGTGTGTTGGCGAACATTCACCTCATAAATTACGGCATTCTTCGCCCATTCCGGGTAACGCGACTGCACAGCCGCCGTTTCAGTTTTGGTTTTACATCCGAATACCAGGGCAGAAATCCCGGCCAGCCAGATAAAGTAGCGCATTGTTTTCATATACATAGCAGTTTTACCGGGTAAAATTAACTAATTTCCAAAACAAATTGAATTTCCGGCCGCGTTTCCCAAAAACACATAAATTTGTATGGATTCTGAAACAAATTCAGACTTCTCATAAAAAAGATTTTACGATGCGTACAAAAACTCAATTTCTGCTTCCGGCCCTGATGGCAATCTTCTTTATGCTGGTTTTCAGCCAATGCC
>CAYLTH010000068.1:0-17690 GCA_964386485.1 uncultured Bacteroidales bacterium
GCATTGATATCGGCTTCAATGAATTCAATCTGATATTGTCCGCAACGCAATTTTAATTCGTTTTTATAATCATTGATGGCTTTTACATACCGCTCTTTGACTTCATTGGGATGTATTTTGAGTTCCTGACCGGTTTCAACATCGATAAACCGATAAGGTCTGCCTTCGAAATTAAAATCGAGTTCTTTGGCTTTATCCGTAACATGAAACAGGATAACTTCATGCTTATTATGCCGCAGATGCTGAAGTGCAGAAAACAGTTCCTCGCCATTCCCGCTTGTTTCGATCATATCACTGAATATGATCACCAGGGAGCGTTTGTGGATGTTTTCGGAAATTTCGTGCAGGGCAGGTGTTGCAGCCGTTGTTTGCCGTTGTCCTTCGACGGGAGGCTTCAATCGTTTTTCAAGTTCCGAAATCAGATACTTATGGTGAACGGTATTGGATTTTGCCTGGGTAAACAATTCAACCTTATCTGTAAAAATGCTGAGTCCGACCGCATCGCGCTGAGTTTTCAGCATGGCCATAATGGCAGCGGCGGCATAAATTGAAAAGGTAATTTTATTCGGTTTTTCGATACTAACAGCATCCATGACAGGATAATACATGGAGGAACTCGCATCCAGAATGATCTGACAGCGGAGATTGGTTTCCTCTTCGTAGCGTTTGGAATAGAGTCTGTCGGTACGCCCGTAGAGCTTCCAGTCGATATTTTTTATGGATTCACCACTGTTATACAAACGGTGTTCGGCAAACTCGACAGAGAAGCCGTGAAAAGGGCTTTTGTGCAGACCTGTTATAAAACCTTCAACAACCTGGCGTGCAACGAACTCCAGCTGGCTGAATTGTTGAAGATTACTTTGATCAAGAATGATATCCAATCCTGTACTCCGGATTAAAGCAATTCGTTTAACATACCGGTTAATACCGATTTAGGAACAGCACCGATTTGTTTGTTGGCGACTTCACCATTCTTGAAAAACAAAAGGGTAGGGATATTGCGGATACCAAAACGTCCGGTAATGCCGGGGTTTTCGTCCACATCAACTTTTCCGATCACTGCTTTTCCTTCATACTCAATTCCGATTTCTTCAACAATCGGACCAACCATGCGGCATGGGCCGCACCATTCTGCCCAAAAATCAACGAGTACCGGTTTATCGGATTTAATGACGAGTTCTTCGAAATTCGCGTCTGTTAATGTAATAGCCATAATTATTTACAGTTAAATGTTTCTATGTTTCAGGATTACAAAAATAGGCATTTTAATTATTGTTCATGCGGTATTGCTGATTTTTTTTATTGATTGAATTTAAAGGAAAGCCACTCGAAATTTTTTATTTTATGAATACTTTCCAAACAATTCACCGAATGTTTTCGGGAAGGTAATTTCAGGGAGATTTGTTCTTCTGCCTGCACAACCTGAAAGCTGAGTTTGCATTTTCCTTTTGTGGTTAACAGGCATTCTTTCAGGGTATCAATCCGTTCATCTGTTATTTCATGCAGGTGGAGATAAACCGTCATATCTTTCACCATGCGGTCGAGTGTCTCAGATAATAAATTGATATTCACAACCTTGACCTCAAAATTATTGGGTGTACTGTAGCGGCTTTCTACCCTTGCCCGAAGCATCAGAAATGCACCATCAATCATAAAATGCTTAAAGCGGAGATAATCTTCTGAGAAGAGAGTCAGGGGTATTGAGTCGGTATAGTCCTCGATCACAAAACTACCAAATGGATTTCCGTTTTTTGCGATCCGGTGATTTACCGAGCTGACCATACCGGCAAAGTAGAGATCCCGGCCTCGTAAACGGCTTAAATCTTCGCGCAGTACATCGATACCGACATTACAGAAATGATCGATTTCGATTTTGAAATCATCGAGCGGGTGACCTGATACATAGAACCCGGTGACTTCCTTTTCCCATTTCAGTTGTTCGAGTTTTGTCCAGGCCGGACATTGAGGCAGTGGCGGGTCGGATTGTTCGATCATTCCGGCCGACCCAAAGAGATCGACCTGAGTTGATTTCTGCCGGCTTTGAACATTTCCGGCATGACGAATCAGTTTTTCGAGGAAATTCACCTCCTCATTGGGTTCCTTGTGAAAGAACATGGCCCGGTGCAATTCCGGGAAACAGTCGAAAACCCCGGCCATTGCGAGGGACTCCATACTTTTCTTGTTGACACTCCTGAGGTTGACACGGGTCATGAAGTCGAAAATACCGGTAAACGGGCCATTGGCTGACCTTTCCTCGACAATTGCTTCCACGGCGGCCTCTCCTACTCCTTTCACAGCCGCGAGTCCGAAACGGATACCTCCATTTTTATTCACCCCGAATTTCAAGCCGCTTTCATTGATATCGGGCGGCAATACATCAATCCCGATATGCTTGCTCTCATCAATAAAAAAGGTAATCTTCTTCAGGTCGCTCAGATTGTGTGTGAGCACACTGGCCATAAACTCGGCGGGGTAATGTGCTTTGAGATAGCCGGTCTGATAGGCCAGAATGCTATATGCCGCACTGTGAGAGCGGTTGAACCCGTAATTGGCGAATTCCTGCATTACAGCAAACACTTTGGAGGCCTTGTCTTCGGAAACGCCTTTTGCTGCAGCACCTGCAACAAAGATAACTTTCTCCTTTTCCATGACATCCATTTTCTTTTTCCCCATGGCACGGCGCAGATTATCGGCTTTCCCGAGTGAAAAGCCACCCATCACCTGAGCTGCCTGCATAATCTGTTCCTGGTACACCATAATTCCATACGTGGGCGTCAGGATCTTTTCGAGCAGCGGATGCGGATATTCTACCTTTTCACGTCCGTGCTTTCGGTTGATATAGGTTGGAATGAATTCCATAGGACCCGGACGGTATAAGGCATTCATGGCGATCAGATCCTCTATATTGGTGGGTTTCAGGTTTTTAAGGTGACCACGCATTCCATCCGACTCGAACTGAAAAATCCCGATGGTATCACCCCTTTGAAACATTTCGAAGGTTTCGGCATCATCCAGCGGAACATCCTCAATCAGGAGATCAATATTCCGGCTGGTTTTGATATTCCGCAAGGCATCCTTTATAATAGAAAGTGTTTTTAATCCGAGGAAGTCCATTTTGAGCATGCCTACATACTCCACGTACTTCCCTTCATACTGGGTAACAGGCATATCGGTATCCTTTGCCGTACTCAGCGGAATGTATTCGCGCAGGTTATCTTTCCCGATAATGACTCCGCAGGCATGGGTGCCGGTATGGCGTGCACTTCCCTCTAAAACCCCTGCAAATTCAAGAGTTTTGCGAACAATGGGTTCACCTTTTGTAAAGGCATCATTCAATTCTTTAACATCCTTGTAGGCTTTTTTGAGATCCATGCCTGGTGTCATCGGGATGAGTTTAGCCAGTCGGTCGGCCTCGGGCAGAGGCAGCTTGAGCACGCGGGCCACATCCCGTATGGAAGAGCGGGCAGCCATAGTACCAAATGTCACAATCTGGGCTACTTTCTCAGAACCGTATTTCTCGATCACATACTGTATAACCTTATCACGGCCTTCATCGTCAAAATCGATATCAATATCGGGCATTGACACGCGTTCAGGGTTAAGAAAGCGCTCAAACAGCAGGTTATAGCGGATCGGATCCACAGAGGTTATACCGGTACAAAACGCAACAGCAGAACCGGCTGCAGAACCTCGTCCCGGCCCCACCAACACACCCATTTGCCGGGCTTCATTGATAAAATCCTGAACAATAAGGAAATAACCGGCAAAACCCATGTCTTTAATAACCTCGAGTTCAAAGTCGATGCGTTCGCGAATTTCATCCGTTATTTCGGGATACACCTTTTCTGCACCTTTATAAGACAGGTGTTTCAGGAAATCATCTTCACTTTCAAATTCGTCAGGTAATGGAAACACCGGAAGAACCACATCGCGTTTGATGCTGTACTCTTCGATCTGGTCGACCAGATAGCGCGTATTTTCAAGTGCCTCGGGAATATCCTTAAACAATACGGCCATTTCCTCAGGTGTTTTCAGGAATTCCTGACCGGAATAGTGCATACCTCCTTCATCATTCAGATCTTTCCCGGTATTGAGACAGATTAAAATGGTATGGGCTTCACGGTCGCCGGCATTCACGAAATGAACATCATTGGTGGCGATATATTTGAGATTGTACTTTTCAGCCAGGCGGATCAGAACCGGATTGACTTCGTCCTGTTCGGGATGCCCGTGGCGCTGCAATTCCAGATACAGGTTTTCTCCAAAAATATCGATGTATTCCTGCAGTACTTCTTCTCCTTTTTCCTCGCCTTTTAAACGGATGGTTTCGGGGATTTCGCCTCCCAGACAGGCTGAACAGGCAATCAGGCCTTCACTGTATTTCCGGAGTACTTCCTTATCAATACGGGGAGTATAGTAAAATCCTTCCAGAAAGCCGATGGAAGTCAGTTTGCATAAATTCTGATAACCTTTAAAGTTCTTGGCGAGCAGTATTAAATGGTAACCGCTCCGATCGACTTTCCCTCTTTTTTCGAAGCGGCTGCCTTCAGCAACATAAATTTCGCAGCCAATAATCGGTTTTATTCCTTTATCATTGGCATGCTGTACAAACTCCACCACCCCGAACATATTACCATGGTCGGTAATGGCGAGGGCATTCATTCCGCTGGCTTTGGCTTTATCCAGCAAACTATCAATCCCGGCCGCCCCGTCGAGTAATGAATAATGCGTATGTACGTGTAAATGAGTAAAATCCGGCATAAAAATCGATCTCCTTTTCTGGTATCAAAAGTAGGTTATGGCTGGCAATTAATTGGCAGATGTTGAAAAAATGTGGTAAAACAGGACATTTTTAAAATGAATCAGGAAACCATTTCATAAATTTCGGTCATAAATGCAGAAAGGGTGCTTCCTGTAACATTTGTATTTATTTTTACTTTTCCCCGAACCAATATATATCCGGAAATATAACTGTATACATTAATTAATTTAACAAAAAATGATGAAAAAACAACTATTTCTATTTTTGATGATGATTGTGATGACCATCCCTGCTATGGCTCAGATCGTTATCACAGAAATCAATTACAATGATCCATCAGCCGGGGGAACCGGTGATTCACTGGAATACATTGAAATTTACAATACTGCAGAAGGGAGTATTGATATTACCGGCTACCAGCTAACGTCAGGTATCACATTCACTTTCCCGTCAACAGTGATTCCGGGATGGTCCTATGTTGTAATTGGCCGCTATACAAATTCAGTTCAGAATTTCTTTGGAATTTCCGGAGTATTGCAATGGGATGCCGGACAAAGTTTATCGAATGCAGGCGAAGCTGTTGTCATAAAAGATGCAGACGGTGCAACGATTGATTCGGTTCGATATTACAATACAACACCCTGGCCCACAGCTGCCAATGGTACCGGTGCCTCCATGATGTTGTGTGATCCTTCCCTTGATAACAATGTTGGAGCCAACTGGATCAGTGCTTCACCTGTTAATGCTACGATATTCGGACTTGTTAACGCAATGCCGGTTTTTGGAACCCCCGGTAATGCCTGTTTGGTTAACCCGCCATACGTTCCTGTTTTCGCTGCTTTCCCTTATTCCGATAGTTTCGATGACCTTTGGATCAATGGAGGTGGATACAAAGATGTCCCAAACAACCATTGGAAGAACAGCAATACCTCTGGCAATGCATCCTGGAGAAGAGGTGATGATGGCGCTTCCGGATCCTGGACAAATATTGCAAACGGAATGTATACTCCTGTATCAGCCAATGGCAGTCTGTTTTCAGCTCGTTTTCATTCGAGTACGGCGGGTGCCGGTGTTCAGGGAAGTTTGGATCTTTATATTGATTTGAGTACTCCAGGATACAAACGTTTAAATTTCTGGTATATCAATACGGGTGGGACAGATAGTCTTGCTGTCTGGTTATCCGAAGACAACGGACTTACCTTCACATTTTTGCAGAAATTCATAACCACAACTGGTTGGGAGAAGAAAACAATTGATATCGGAAATATCCTTTCTCCTGAAAGTATCATCCGCTTCCGTTCAACCGGAGCAGCAGGAACCAACACAGATATCGGGCTGGATGAATTGGAAATCAGTCTGATACCAGCCAATGATGCCGGAATTGCAGCCATTACCTCACCCGGATTAAGTCTGAATACAGTTACAACGGATGTTAAGGTTCTGGTACGCAATTATGGATCAGAACCCCTGAACAATGTTGACATTAACTGGAGTATCGACGGGACTGTTCAGCCTGTAATGGCCTGGACAGGAACCATTGCTCCGTTAACCACAGGACCTGAAGTAAATCTCGGAAGTTACACTTTCCCACTTGCCGGAACCAGTAACATCGTGGTATGGACCAGCAATCCCAATGGCAGTACTGATGCGGATTTAAGCAATGACACGGCCACATCAACCACCTATTATCAACCCTACGCATCCTTCCCGTTTTATGAAGGTTTCGACAGTACCTGGGCCGACCTGGCTTCCATGCATGATGTACCAAGTCTGTTCTGGACCAATACACCGGCAAACGGCAATAACAGCTGGCGTCGTCAGGATGATGGCGTAACTGCCACCTGGACGGCAGAAGCCAACGGTGTTTATACTCCTGCCGGAGCAAACAATACCGTTCAATCGGCCAGATTCCATACTGCAGCTGCAACTGCGGGTCAGACGGGCGTATTGAAACTTTTCATCGACCTGAGTGCTCCCGGAATTAAAGAATTGAGTTTCTGGCATATTAATACAAGTGGTAATGACAGTCTGGCCATCTGGATTTCATCCAACGGTGGAAGTACATTCACTTATCTGACTAAATTCATCAATGATGCCATCTGGAACCGCAAAGTAGTCAGTCTGAACAACTACAACTCAGCCAATACTGTTATTATGTTCAGGGCAACAGCCGTTAACAGCAATACAGATATGGGACTTGATGAAGTTATGGTTTCTCTTGTATTACCGGATGTTGGAGTGACCCTGGTAACTGAACCGGCAAGCGGATGTAATATTCCTGCAAACAGCAATCTGGTATTTCAGGTTACCAATTTCAGCCAGCTGGCCGTGGATAGTATTCCTGTGGTCACCGCAAATGGTGTATTTTACATCACCGATACCCTCCAGCCCGGTGCCAGCATTTTGCTGAATGCCGGACAAATCACCATTCCTGCAGGATCATCTGCAGCAGTTATGGCCTACACCAACCTTGCTGAAGATATCACACATACAAATGATACCCTGCATGCGGTAATCAACAACATGGTTCCCATCAACACCTTCCCTTTCCTCGAAAATTTCGAAACCGGGAATACCGTTTACTTCAATCTCACTGGCAACAGCAATGCGCTAACCAGCATTGAAACAAGCATTGGAAACAATGGCAGCACGGGAGTGCGCATGACCGGAAACGCAGCCGGTATCTGGCCAGGAGGTACTCAAAACACAACCACCCCGGCCCAGGCTTTCAGCTATAGCGACCATATCAGTATGGTAACCAGCAGTTGTATGGTGGATGCCACCTTGCTGACCAATCCTGAAATGACGATTGATCTTCGTCAGACATTCAGTACCGGCCCTCAATACTGCTATTTCAGGGTTATGCTGAATGATACCATTCAACTTACCGACAATAGCGGTTTAACCAACTACAATCCAACTACCCAGGCAGCCGATTTGTTTGTCAACCGCAAATATGATCTGTCTGCTTTTGCAGGAACAATCTTCAAACTGAGCTTTCAATCCTCTGCAAAATACAACAATGCAACCGGACAAAACGGATTTGGTGACAATGTGCTCATTGACAATATCAGGATTAAAGAAAAACCTGCACAGGATGTCGGTGTAATCGAAATCACATCCCCTGTCAGTGGTTGTGGCCTTACAAACAACGAAAGTGTTGTTCTTAAAATCAAAAACTTCGGAACTGCAACAGCCTTCTCTTTTGCCACCACCGTAACCGTTGGTGCAGGTTTAAGCTTCCCGCAGTTTGTTGGCCCGATTTTACCGGGTGATACAGCCATTGCTACCTTTACCGGGTATGACTTATCTGTAATCGGTTCATATGAAATTGTGGCTTCCACTCATCTGAATGGTGACCTTGAAACTTACAATGATACCCTGATCAAAACCGTTGTTAATGCACCATACGTGAATACTTATCCGCATATTCAGGATTTTGAATCTGGCATACACGGATGGACCAGCGGAATGATTACAGGAACAAATGACTGGGCTCTGGGTACTCCTGCAAAGGCCAATATCAACACCACACACAGTGGCACAAACTGCTGGATTACCGGGCTTACAGCCAACTACAGCAATGCCAGCGAAAGCTATGTCATGAGCAGCTGCTATGATCTCAGTACCATTGCCAATCCTATCTTAAGTGTATGGTTGAATATCAGAACACAGAACAATGTTGATGCGATGATTCTTGAAAGTACCACTGATGGTGTAGTCTGGACAAAAATTGTCGGAGATGCAGGATTCTACAACAATAACAGCCCTCAGGGAACGCTGCCGGCTCCTAAATGGAGTGGTACTGTAAATGGCTGGGTAAAATATCAGACCACTATTACAGGTTTAGCCGGAAATTCCAATGTTAAATTCAGATTCCGCTTTGTGAGCAATGCTACCAATAACAATGAAGGTATTGCCATCGACGATTTTAAAATCTTTGAAGCCTTTCCGGATCTGAGTATTACACAGGTTTTCTCGCCCGTAAGTGGCTGTCAGTTAACAAATTCAGAAATCGTACAGGTCATGGTTACCAATGTTGGTGCTATTACTGCCATGTACCCGCCAGTTGCTTTTAAAGCCGACAACGGTGCCTGGGTAACAGAAACAATCAATGATTCGATTCCTGCCGGTGTTGATTACATGTATACGTTTACAGCACCTGCTGATCTGAGTGGTCCCGGTGCGCATACAATCACTGTTGCCTCTGTTATGCCAACCGACATCAATCATTCAAATGACACCGTGGAATTCATTGTTTCAAGTCTGGGGACAATTTCAGCCCCACCCGTAGTTATTGATTTTGAAACCCCTTTGTTTGTTGATTTTCTTGGATTTGCCGCAGCCAACAATGCGGAAATTTTTATTGATCCCGCAATCGGAGTCATGGGTGGAACCGGTGTTGTGATGACCGGAAACCAGGCTGGTAACTGGCCTGGTGGTTCATCTACCACGACCACTGCCACGGAAGCCTTCTCCTATACGGATCATATTGCGAAAATCTTTAGTTGTGATATTTTCCTCCCAACAGGAACACTCTGGGCACTCACATTGGATCTGCAACAGACCTACAGTACCGGCCCGGCATACTCCTGGTTCAGGGTTATGCTCAACAACAGTCAGTATCTGCCGGAATTATTCACCGGTGATACCACCTTTAATCCGGCAACCGAAAATTCAGATGCCTATGCAACACACCTCTTTGCATTGAGTTCATTTGCGTCTCCTTTGCGGCTAAGCCTGGAATCTTCCAATAAATACAATGCAGCCAATTCACAAAACGGGATTGGAGACAATGCGCATGTCGACAATGTCGGAATTATCCTGGTCAGTGGTGTAAATGATTCTCCTGAAATCCCGCTGGTTGTATTCCCGAATCCTGTTTCTGATGTTCTGTACTTGCAATATCCTGAACTACAGGAAAATGCCAGCCTGAATTTACTGAATGCCCAGGGGCAGCTGATTCAAAGCCATAACATCAGTGGTGTACAGCAAAGCAAACTGGATGTAAGTCAGCTTGTTAGCGGAGTCTATACTCTTCGCCTGCAATCAGATAAAGGCACACGAACCGTCAAGTTTGTAAAGGTCGATTAACCTGTATCCTTCTAAATGAAAAGAGCGTTTCCGGTTGGAGACGCTCTTTTTTTTGTTTTGCTTTTTCCTAAGTCGTACTGTATCTTTGTGGTTTATTCTATAAAAATGAATGATTTGTTGTTTTATTCAAGACTTAATAATCTCTCCCCTGAATTAAGACAGGAAGTTTTGGATTTTATCGAATTTCTCAACTTCAGATCGGAGAATAAGAAAAAACCAAAAACCAGAAAATTTGGTGCTGCAAAAGGTTTTTTTTTAGTTTCTGATAATTTTGACGCTCCAATTGAAGATTTTGAGGATTATCAATAATGAAGTTACTTCTTGATACACATGCTTTCATTTGGTTTATAAATGGAGATAATCAACTCCCGAAGAAGGTAATTAAACTAATTGAGGATTCAAACAACCAATGCTATCTAAGTATTGCCAGCATTTGGGAAATAGCTATTAAAGTCAGCTTAGGGCGATTAGTTTTAAAATCAGAGTTTAACCATATTCAACAGTTAATAATTAAGAACGATTTCGAAATCCTGCCAATCCATTTCGATCATCTAATTTCAATTCAAAAACTCGAATTCTTTCATCGTGATCCCTTTGATCGTCTGATAATCTCTCAGGCAATTGCAGAAGATTTTATAATTATTTCAAAAGATAAAGAATTTAGCCTGTATCCGATCAGGGTAATATGGTAGATTTAACCATCACTAATTTCAAGATTATCCCTAACGGCATTTTTTATAACTTTGCCCCTTAATCCAAATTCCAATGAAACAGTTCTTTAAATTCATGTTTGCCTCCATGTTAGGCACGATATTAACATTCTTCCTGATGTTTATTGTCTTCTTTATCTTCATTGCATCTCTGATTGCATTGACTGAGAAAGAAGTAGTTACTCCGGCCTCCAATTCAGTCTTAACTCTTGATTTACAATACGATATCCAGGAACGATCAACCGATGATCCTTTCTCCATGATGATGGGTGGAGAATTTGAATATGTTGAAAAACCCGGACTGGATGAAATTCTGGCCTGTATTAAAAATGCTGCCAGTGACCCTAAAATCAGCGGTATCCTACTGAACAGCCCGACAGTCGGTGCGGCTGCGGCCTCGACCGAAGAAATCAGGAATGCACTGAAAGAATTTAAGAAATCGAAGAAATTTTTGATTGCCTATGCCGATCTGTATGACCAGAAGGGCTATTATATGGCAACTGTTGCCGACAAAATCTACATGAATCCGGAAGGATATTTTGAATTTAAGGGTTTGAATGCTGACATGATGTTTCTGAAAGGCCTCATGGATAAGCTCGATATTGAGCCCCAGATTATCCGCCACGGTAAATTCAAAAGTGCCATCGAGCCCCTGGTTCAGGATAAAGCCAGTCCCGAAAACAAAATGCAGATGCAGACATTACTGAACTCTGTCTGGGGTCATTTCGTTCAGGAAATCGCCGACAGCCGGAAGCTGCCTGTGGAAACCCTGAATGAACTCGCTGCAAAAATCAAGGTTCAGAGCTCCAAACAAGCATTTGAATACAAACTGATCGACACCCTGATGAACCGCGACGGGCTTGAAGCACGGCTCAATCAGTTGCTCAAAAACAAAAAGGATGAAAAAATAGATTATATCAGCCTTACCGATTATACAAACTCACCCAAATCAACCAAGGTAAGTCATGCAAAAGAAAAAATCGCCGTCATTTATGCCGACGGGGATATTACCATGGGTGAAGCACAGGATCAGGTTACTGCCGATCGATTTGCCAAAGCCATCGAAAAAGCACGTACAGATGAAAACGTGAAAGCCATTGTCCTCCGGGTTAATTCGCCCGGCGGAATGATGCTGGCCGCCGATATTATCCTCCACGAACTCATGCTGGCTGCAAAAGTAAAACCGGTTGTTTCCTCCTTCGGCGATTATGCTGCTTCCGGTGGATATTATATCGCCTGTGCCAGTAGTTATATTTTTGCACAACCCAATACCATTACCGGTTCAATTGGCGTATTCAGTGTGATACCCAACTTCGGCAATGCTTTGAAAAACAAGCTCGGAATTACATTCGATATGGTAAAAACCCATGAGAATGCTGAATATATTTCGGTTACGCATCCTTTAACCCCCTACCAGAAGGAAATGATGCAGATCGAAAACGATAAAGCCTATCAGACCTTTATTGGCTATGTTGCTAAAAACAGGGAAATTACCAAAGCTCAGGTGGACAGCATCGGACAGGGCCGCGTATGGACCGGACTGGATGCCAAAAAGATTGGTCTGGTAGATGAAATCGGCGGAATCGATGCTGCCATTGCCAAGGCTGCCGAACTGGCCAAAATCAAAGATTACCGCCTTATGAACCTGCCCAGATTAAAGAATCCCCTGGAACAGGTTATGGAAAGTCTGTCCGGTAAAAAACAACAGGAACAGGTGCTGATGAATGAATTTGGACAATTATACGATTATTACCGCTTCCTGCGCAGTTGTGAAGAGTACAAAGGAGTTCAGGCCCGTCTGCCCTGGCTGCTTACCATCAACTAATCAAAAACCCTGAAGGTGTTCGTAACGCTGTTTGACACGCATGCCTGCACTTTTCTTGTACTGATATTCGAACAGGGCTGATTCCCAGTCGCCATACATGGCATTGGGTAACATGATAAATCGTTTCCCGAAGGCTCTGCTGAGGCTGTCGGTCAGGTGCATCCGCTCAGCCGGAAGTCGTTTTTCGAATACATCGGTGAAATCATTCAGATTATCCCCAATATACAGCACAACCTGGTACTTTGCTTCCACGATTTTGCGCCTTTTCTCCTTACCGGATCCATCGGTTTTCATTATCAGATTTTCTGCTTTGGCAGGAATATTCAGGGTTTGCAGATTTTTCAGGGTAGCTTCCTTCTGATTTTCATCGCGGTTGGTAATATAAAAGATCTCGACACCCTTTTCAGCGGTATATCTCAGGAATTCGGCAGCACCCGGAACCGCCTTGGCCGAGGCTTTCAGGCACCAGTCGTTCCACAATTCAGGATAGGCCTTGTTTTTTAAAATGCATTCAGCCTGATACGGGCTGTTATCCAGCACAGTCTCATCAATATCGAGGATAATGGCCCGGGGACGCAGACTCGGTGTATTAGACGCCTCTTTCTCGACTTTCATCCGGGCCATCTCATAAGCCTGATAGCACAGGGCCCGGTATTCACCGCTTTTCTGCTGATATAAAACCCCCAGCATGGTCTGCTGGTTCATCATCCAGGCTGAATCCACCGGAAAAACCGGGTTTTTATCCTTTTTCGGTACACTTAACGAACTGAGTCCGAGCAACAGTCCTGCACCAAGAACACCAACAAGAGTAAGAAAAAATAGTCGTTTCATTTTAGCCATAATTATAATGGTGCGAAACTAAGGATAATTCTGATTGCTATGGCAGGCTGATGATTTTACACGACCTTTGCAGGCTCAAAACAACCCATGAACCGACGTATCCTTTATCTGGCCATTCCGAATATCGTGACCAATATCAGCATTCCCTTGCTGGGCATGGTCGATCTTGGGCTGATGGGGCATCTGGATAAGGCTGTTTTTGTCGGAGCTATTGCACTGGGAGGTATGATCTTCAACTTCATGTTCTGGGGATTCGGTTTTTTGCGAATGGGTACCAGCGGGTTTACAGCACAGGCTTATGGAGCGCGGGATTTTGCCTCGTCTGTTCATATTCTGGGAAGGGCCCTTCTGTTTGGATTGATCATCGGATTGTTGCTCATAATCCTGCAGTTCCCGATTGCAGAACTCGCTTTCCGGCTGGTTGGCGGTAGTCCGGAAGTAGAAAGCCTGGCCCGCTCCTATTTCAATATCCGGATTTATGCAGCTCCGGCTACCCTTTGTATTTATGGCGTAACCGGCTGGCTCATTGGCATGCAGAATGCGCGCTACCCCATGATGCTGGCCATCAGCATCAATGCATTAAACATCCTGTTCAGCCTCTTTTTTATAAAGGTGATGCATGCCGGATCCGACGGAATAGCATGGGCCAGTGTTATTTCGCAATACATCGGAGCCGTGGTGGCACTTTTACTGATGCGCCCCTATTTCATAAAACTAAAAAAACACTGGCAGTGGAGCGAAATTTTCCAACGGGCTGCTTTTCTCGAATTCTTCCATGTCAATAAGGATATCTTTATCCGTACCATGTGCCTGATCATCACCCTGAGTTTTTTTACAGCCAAAAGTGCCCGGATGGGTGACACCCAACTGGCGGTCAATACCTTATTGTTTCAGTTTTTCTATTTCTTTTCCTATCTGGTAGATGGTTTCGGCTATGCCGCTGAAGCGCTTGCCGGGAAATACAAGGGAAGCAGGGATCCTGTCATGCTGAAACGCGTCATAAAAAGGCTGTTTGTATGGGGGGCCCTTATTGCAGTGGCCTTCTCACTCATTTATCTGACTACCCTTCCCTGGCTTATCCGGCTGTTAACACAACAGGAAGATGTGATTCTTGCGGCAAAGCCTTATTATATCTGGATAATTCTGATCCCGCTGATGAGTTTTGCAGCCTTTATCTGGGATGGGATCTATGTGGGTGTTACAGCCAGCCGTGCCATGCGGAATTCTATGCTGATTGTGACCCTGCTGATATTCTTTCCGGCCTATTTTCTGTTGGTCCCTTACGCAGGTCCGCATGCCCTCTGGATTGCATTGCTATTGTTCATGGCGGGGAGAGGAGTTATGCTGACCCTTTATGCCAGAAAGCATGTGTTAATTTGAAAACTTGAAATTCAGAGTTCATATTTTATCTTAACATTTTCATGGGAGGTAAACCTACCGAAATCTATATCCTCCAATCCGCGGTTAATTCCCTGCTTTTGAACATCATCAAGGTCCTCCCACCAATCAGAATGATCGGAAGATGAATCCTTCATAATCTTTAAGTAATTAATTGTGTCAGAATCATCCAGATGCATCAACCATTCGATTAATTCCAATTTTATCGCTTCATGTCCCATTTTGCAAGCTTTTTGACAAAGATACACAATGATATTAGTCAGGTCAAGGCAAATTTCTTGGGAAATTTGTGAAAAATTCATTTGAGATGCATCTTTAATGTGTAAATTCACTTTCTGAACTGAAACAAAATATAACCATGAGAACCGCCATTCTTTCCCTGCTCATCATTCTGAATGTCAGCCTTTTTGCCCAGAGTGATACCAAAACAATTTCCTCTAAAATCGACCAGATCAAACTCTTTTTCGACGGAGCCCAGGTTAACCGGAGCAGTACATTCCAGGCTGAAGCCGGAAGCAACCGCTACCTCATCAAGGGCTTATCGGCTTTTGTGGATATAAACAGCATCCAGGCCAAATGTCCGAATTCAACCATCCTCGGCGTTGAATACCGCCTTAATTATCTGGATACCGAAAAGAACACCGAAGAAATCCGCATTCTGCTTGAAAAACGCGAGGAAATCAATCGTCAGGTTCAGGTGCAGGGCGGCATTGCCGATGTGTATCAGAAGGAAGAGGCCATGATCCTTCAGAATCAGAGTATTGGCGGCGAGCAGACCGGAGTAAAAATAACGGAACTCATTGCGGCAGCCGATTTTTTCCGGCTCCGGCTCACCGAAATCCGGCAAAAGCGCAATGATCTTTTACTCAAAATAAAGGCCCTGCAAAAGGAGATGAATGCTGTGGATAACCAGCTTTCGCAGGTACAGTCGAAAAAAGAGAACATCAACGGGGAGATTGTTCTGACCATTTCTTCCAAAACGGCCCGGCAACTGGAACTGAACCTCAGCTATTTTACGACCAATGCCAACTGGAAAGCTACCTACGATTTGCGGATGAATGATGTAGCTCAGCCGCTGGTTCTGGTTCGCAAAGCCGATATCATGCAGAATACCGGCGAAAACTGGGACAAGGTGAAACTGATACTGTCGACCGGTACACCCTCCTTTAACCACACCAAACCAACACTTTACCCCTGGTATCTGAGCAGTCAGGCACCCTATGTTCCCAAACCACAGCAACAGGCGAACATCGAATTGGGTGGTAGTGGGGCATTAAAAGGAAAAATTATGGATAAAGCGACAGGGGAACCCATCCCGTTTGCGAATGTAATTATTGAAGATGGTGGAAGCCAGGTAGGTGTTACATCAAGTGATTTTGACGGATTTTTCACCATAAAACCAGTCCGCCCGGGTAGATATGATGCAAAAGCAACGTTCATGGGATATAAAAATTCGTTGATACAGGGATTAGTAATCATGCCCGGTCAGATTACATTTTGCGATTTTAATTTAGAAGCCACAACTGTCGACCTTGAAACATTTATGGTGACTGATTACAAGGTTCCTTTGATAGATAAAGATAAATCCTGGTCAGGGACAACCATCTCATCTGATGAACTGTCGAAAATGCCGGGAGGTTCTTCATCAGGAGGAGGTGGTGGTGGAGGTTCAGGAAATTATGAACCCAGGCTTATCGAAAAGAAAACCAGAACAGAAAAAATAAATGTTCAGGATCTCAGCGGACTGGGCAGTGAACTCAAAAAAATCGATCAGAGTTCCTTTGAATATCCAATTGAAGAGCCCCAGACGATGGTCTCCAATGGAAAAACCTCCACCGTGATTATTGAAGAGAAATCCATGCCGGCACTCTATGAATATCAATGTGTTCCGAAGCTGGACAAAACTGCTTTCCTCACTGCCCGGATTGTTTCCTGGGAGGATTACAATCTCATTTCCGGGGATATTAACCTGTATTTTGAAGGCACATTTCTGGGGAAATCCTTTCTGGATGTGAATACCACCAGTGATACGCTCGATTTGTCGCTGGGTCGCGATCCGAATGTGGTGATTGAACGCAAGAAAGTGAAGGACAAATCCTCCATACAGTTATTTGGCGGCAACCGCAAAATCGAGCGCAACTGGGAAATTAGTATCCGCAACAACAAGCGAACCGCCATAAACCTGGTCGTGGAAGATCAATATCCCTTGTCGAACAACAGTGAGATAAAAATTGAGCTGACCGAATCCGGCAAGTCGGTTGTGGATGAAACCAAAGCTTCGCTCACCTGGAAATTCAGACTCGAACCGGCAGAAACGAAGAAACTAAATTTCTCCTACCAGATCAAGGCTCCCACCGGAATTGCACTCTGGATCGAATAAACATTCCTGGTTTTCAGGGGTTTTATAAAAAACAAATAACAATGGCACGTCCTCGTTCAATACAGGTGTCTCCCTATACGGTAAGCCGAAATCGTGAAATAACCCCGGGCAGCTATCTGCTCTCCGTCCCGCGGGATTTCGATTTTCAGGCGGGTCAGGTTGTGGGAATCAAGCTGCAGGCCGATGAGGAAGCGCGTGTTTACAGCATTGCCAGTGGTGAAAAGGATGAAGAAGTGGAAATTCTCTTCAATGTCAAGCCTGATGGGTATCTCAGTCCTAAGCTTGCTGCCTTAAGGCCGGGAGATCCGGTTTTCATGAGTCAGCCTTTTGGCAGTTTTCTGGCTTCCAAAGAAGAAGCCTGGTGGATTGCCAGCGGAACCGGCATTGCCCCCTACCGGAGCATGCTGAGGTCGGGATATGGAGAAGGGAAATACCTGATGCATGGCAGTCGCTATGCAGATGACTCGTATTTCCGGGAAGAATTTGAAACGGCCTTCGGACATCACTATATCCGATGCATTACCCAGGGAACACCCGCCGGGAACGGAATATTTGAAGGGCGTGTAAGCGACTACCTGAAAACATTCGATTTCTTACCCCTTAGTCAATTGTATTACCTTTGTGGACGCGCCGAAATGGTGATTGATTGCCGGGAGGAGTTGTTGAAGAAAGGGGTTGGGT
>CAYLTH010000069.1:0-3437 GCA_964386485.1 uncultured Bacteroidales bacterium
TTTAAAAAATATCAATGCATTTTCTGCCGTCTCTATTCCATAAACCTGACGGGCAATTTGCATGCTTAAATGCTCATTGGCGGGCATTTGATCCGGCTTTTTACCAGCACCCGGAATGGGTTTCAGAATATACGTCCCCTGTTCACCTTCATGAACAAGCCTAAGCTTGTTTTTGTCGAGCAATACAGAGAATTTTTCCTGTACACCTGATATCGACATGTGTTTTTGATTCTCTTCAAACAGCACATCCGTTTCCGGGTTGGATGCCGGAGAATCGTACGTTAAAATATGTTGCACCTTCCTGCCCTGAAAAACTCTGTTCAAAGCGGTTCGGCTATAGGTATCAAAGCCTTCAGATAATGTGCCGGGACAAAATTTAATTTCCGGTAAACTCACTAATTCTCTATTTTAATAATTCTAACAGCTCCTATGCTGTCATTTTTTGCAGTAGTCATCAGTAATCCAAAGGGATCATCCTGGTCGATTCTGTTTAGTTTACATGCCACTTGCTTATTCGTACCTTCCGTAAGCATGTTGTAAAAAAATGGGAACAGGTATTTGGAATGAAATTCTTTTTCGGTTTTAGGTAAGGTGAGACTGATGCCTGGCTTACTGCTATTGGTTATCCAGTCATCGTGATACCGAAATGAAAACGAAGCATCATCGTGTTGGGTCAGGATCCCTGCTTCTTCATTCCTGAATAATACTTTGGCTTTTCTCATTGAGTATGCGTAATATTTTTGATTTTCAGGCAAACCTCCATACCCAACACATCCGAAATCTTTTGCAATGTAAGCAGCGTAGGATTTCCCTTTCCGCTTTCAAGCTGTTTCAGCGTTCTCAATCCGACGCCTGATAGTTCTGCCAGGCCTTCCTGTGTAACGTGAAGGGCTTCCCTGCGTTCTTTTATCATTTTTATTAATTCGGGAAAGTGCATTATATAGCATTATTTGATGCAAATGTAATACTAATTTTAAATACTTCAACAAAAAGAGCAATTATTCGCACTATATCATGCATTTCATACTTTTGTTTTGTGGTTACACCAAAAGGTGCGGTTTAAAGCACTTTTAATAAAGTGAAAGCATTAGAATGGGGGGTTCTCTATTTGCCCCAATTGTACAAACTGTCTGGACAAAAATCAATCCCATTATCCCAATAAACCGTTTCTAATTCAGGATTAAGTTTAACAGTCATAAAATAATCAGGATTTAATAAATCCTTAAATTTTGAATTTTCTGACTTCGACCAATCAATAAGTCGTTGACTTAGGTCTATTGTTTTGGTTTCACCTGTATTAAACAAAATGTTAATTTTAAACGGCTCAACCTTATTAATATGTTTAATTAAATGTAACATAATAATACTTTTTATTCAAGAGGATCAATCTTATGAAACTCTGGATTGTCCTTTTGACTCTGATTCCAATTATCCATCAATTCTGATTGGTGTAATTCAACCCAATCCTGAATCAACCGAATAGCTCTGCGAGGCATACTGCCTTCGATCAAATCTCCTGTATCTATACTAAACAATCCCAGAAAATCTCCGTATTTAGCATGAAAATGTGGAGGAAGATGATCTTTTGCATACATCGCAATAATTATTCCAAAGAATCTGCTTATTTCTGGCATTTTTTATTGCAAATATAATCAAAAAATATCCTAAATCTCATACTTGAAAACACTTAAAAATTTACCCAAACCCACATGCGACCCGTTTCGGGTCAGGGGATCGGGCGTGTATATTCGGGTCTATAAACATGTGACCCCTTCGGAGTCTTTTATTGGGTCATTTCATTCCCACCGGTAATACCAATATCCTGAAATCAAAATAACCCAAACCGCCAGATCATCAAATCAATCAACTAATCAATCATCAAATCTCCAAATCATCAAATCAATCAGCAAATCAGCACATTAGCAAATTAGCAAATTAGCACATTTTCATCCTCTTTTCCTCATCTTCATCAAATACCGCAGCACAAGCTGATCAGCGGTATAGGTGAACAGTACAACGACAGCGGCATAAATCAGGGCTTGCGGATTCTTCAGCTGATCAATAGCCATTTGTTTCTGATCACTGAATTCGGGAAGGAAAATCAGCAGCGAAATCAGCATCAGCAAGCCTGCAGCAATGGCGGTTTTAATCAGAAATTCATTGAATACAATCCGGGCATTCTGCCGTTTTTCAACTTTAACCATCAGCTTGTCGGTAAAGGTATCCGGCATGGCAGGCATATCCGGTTCCTTCAGCATCCTGTCGAGGAACTGTTCCATCCGTTTTTCCTGATCATCATTCTGGTTCATGGGTTCAAATTTAACCATTATTTTTAGTTTGACATCACCGGAATATACTCCGGATAATGCTGTTCAACTTTTGCCTTAATCATCTGCCTTCCCCGGTTCAGGTAACTTTTGATCGTACCTTCGGGCATAGCGGTAATTATTTCAATCTCCCGGTAACTCAGCTCCTCCAGATAAAACAATGTCATCACTGTGCGGTAATGCAGGGGCAATGTTTCGAGCAGGGTGTTGATCATGGTCTTTAATTCAGCCAGATTCAGTTTCGTTCCTGCATTTTCCTGTCCGCCTTCCTCCTTCATGAGCAAAACCGGGTCTTCATGAATTTCGACCTTCTCTCTTCCCTTCTTCCGGATATAATCGATACACATATTATAGGCAATGCTGGCAATCCAGGTTGATAATTTGCTTTCTCCCCTGAATTTCCGGATGTCGCGGAAAACCCGCAAAAAGATTTCCTGCGACAAATCCTCGGCATCCTCCCGCACCCTGATCATCCGCAAAACCAGATGCCATACAAGTTTCCGGTTCTGGTCGACCAGGTACCTGAACGCATTGGTATTCCCGTTTTGTATTAATATGATCAATTCCGGATCCGTCATTATGGTATTAGTCGGTTTCGAAGATTACAGGGTTGCAGCTATCCTCAAATTTTTTAACAGGATAAAGGTAATCCAAGTCGGGCTAAAAATAATTTATCAAAGTTGCAACCTTTTGGATCCGCAGAACGACATATGTGGCAGAACCTTTAAAATTCAAAATATCATGGAAGAACAAATTGGCATTATGATCGTCGTAGGCACCGTATTTTTCGGTATCTATTCCATTATTAAAATCACAATGGATTATCTGCTTCGCCGCAGATTAATCAAAATGGGACATGTCGAAAAAGCAAATATTCTGGCTCCGGTTCAGGAAAACTCGGAAGATAAACGCTATCCTACATTAAAATATGGCCTGGTTGCTTTCTTTGCCGGAATTGGGCTTGTTATCATCGACCTGATCGGCAATGCAGGAGGCTCACGCTGGGTTTTCGAACAGCATCCGGTCCTGCCGCTGGGCATCGAACTGGTATTTATTTCTGCCGGATTCCTGTCGTATTTTATGTATATCAACCTGCGGAAAAAACCGTAA
>CAYLTH010000069.1:3537-9575 GCA_964386485.1 uncultured Bacteroidales bacterium
TCCACCAAAACCTCTACCACCGTGCGGCCTTTCGGGAGCCAGGCAAGCTGGTAGCTGAAGTTTCCCTGCTGCAGGGCCGTATAATCGTGTTGTTCTTTGAGGATTTTATCGACTTTTATCAGCACACTGACTTTAGATGGTCTCGGGCAAATTACCTCGAGGGTAATGGCATCGGAGGTTTGCCGTGGATAAAGCGAAACGGCAACGGGTGTATTAATCGTATCTCTTACGAAATCGGGGTCGGCCCAAAAATGCAGGATTTCCCCGTTTCCGCAATCGGGATTAAAAAGATGAATGAGGTTGCCGTGAATATCGAATACCCGCAGATATCCTTCGCCCTGATCAGGTTCGGCCCAGAATTCGAGCCCGTTTCCGGCTGTATCGGTAAGCTGAAGGCTGTAAAAACCGGGATTCAGGCGCAGGGTATCGGTATAGAGGATTAAGGAATCCATTTGCAGGTTGTGCCGCATAAAGAGGGTGTCATTGCGGCTGTTGGTGAGGTAAACCCCGTTTTCATGCCCGTGCCGGTTGGTTTTAAGCTGAATGATCATGTCGAGTGGCATAACAGGCGGTGAATTGTAATAGCTGGTCAGGCTGTTATCCTTATCCCAATCATCTTTGCTGCCGTTGGGCTTGATGAGTTCGAAGTGATAGCTCAGATCGCCTTTCCCAAATGGAATATCTCCGGGTAAATCAATATCAGCTGTTTCGTAGAAATTGAGCTTGCCTGTCCAGTCGAAATGGTTTTTTTTATCGCCTGGAGTACCATACAGAACCCGCAGACTTTTTAGCGGATTGCTGCCCAGGTTGCGGATTCTGATCTTTATTCCAAATCCGGCGGGATTCAGACGACCCCATTGCTGCTTTTGCGTCGGAACGATTACATCCTCGATCCGCACATCGTTTTTGGCAAGTGGAGCGGAATATTGAAACAGCACAGCATTGATATTTTCGACCGCCTGTATGTTTTCTTTTGCGGTATAGGCGGGCATTTCCATACGCAGATGATGGCGGCCCGGACTAACCGCCAAATTCAGGATATCGGGTTCCTGCAAATCGCCCGGACACCAGGCAGCGCGGTCGTATACCCAGGTTCCGCCCTGCGGATAGAGGGGATTATCGCCACAATCCTTCCACATCAGCCGGCTGTCGACCTTTTGATCATCGAGAAAAATCTCCCGGAGGCGCGGACAAAACTCACTGCAATTTCCCGGGCTGTCCATTCCATGACCGGTATGCTGTATCCTGACCCGTGCCAGACCGCAATCCGGTTTAATATCCAGAGGCAGCGGCAACACTTTTTCACTGAATTTTTCGGTAGAATCACCATATTTATAATGGCCTTTCCAGAGGGGTTCCATTCCCATCGGATGCAGTATTTCGGGACCTTCCGTAATTTCGAAATCCAGTGTTAAGGCCCAGCCTACGGTTTCGGGTTCATAGCCGCTGTGCAGGTATTCGATTTCAACACTATCCCGCAGCCAGGGTGCAAAATCGGTCACATCCACGCTCCATTGAAACTGCCATCCTTTGGTATACATACTGCCGTAGGGCGTCAGCATGCGGGCCAGTTCGAGATTAAGGCTGTCGGCATTTTTTCCGCCCTGCCGACGCAACCAGATGTGGTCGCAATAATCCCAATGGGCTGTTGGCAGCGAATCCGGTGTCCCCAGCGTGAGATGCAGGACAATCCGGCGCACCGAAACATCCTTAGCCGGGAATACGCCCCACCGTGTAAACGGGTTGATTCCCAGTTTCGGATTGGTTACAACTGTAACGCGGTTGTGAGTCCGGATAAATCGTTGTGCATCTGCACTATACATACCATATACCAGCACAACCAAAAGAAGGATCAATGATTTTTTCATTTCGTAAAATTACATGTTAGATCCGAAATACCAATCCATTACCTTTGCCACATGCAAAAAACCAAATCCCACATGGCCCTGCTGGCAGCCGGACTGATTTTCGGGGCGAATTACTGGATTGCCAAAGGACTGATGCCGGATTGGTTTACACCTGCACAAATACTGTTTCTGCGGGTTTCGATTTCGGCCGGACTATTCTGGCTGGTAGGACTTGCTTATCCGAAGGACCCGCTCACAAAAAATGAACTGCTTCGGATTGCCCTCTGCAGCTTGTTGGGTGTTGTTCTGAATCAATATTTGTTTTTTGAAGGATTGCGTCTTTCCCATCCGGTTCAGACGGCCATCCTGCATACCACCAGTCCGATTTTCGTCATGTTGTTTGCTTCCCTGATAATTGGTGAAAAAACAGGATGGAGCAAAATTTTCGGAATCGCCCTGGGATCGGCCGGAGCCGTGAGTATCGTGTTGCAAAAAGCCGAAGTAAACTTCTCCACCGATACCCTCACCGGAAACCTCTTTATCATGGGGAATATCGTGAGTTACAGCCTTTATCTGGTGCTGATAAAACCGGTTATGGCCAAACACAATTCCCTCACAGTAATCAAATGGGCTTTCCTCTTCGGATTCCTGTTCAGTGCCCCTTTTACAGTCGGAACACTTCATACGATCCCCTGGTCGGTGATGCCGGACAACATCCTGTTTTCCATTTCTTTTGTGGTCATCGGAGCTACATTCCTGGCTTATCTGCTCACATTGTATGCTCTCAAGTTCCTGCCGGCCCTGGTAGTGGGTTTCTATATTTATCTCCAACCCTTACTGGCCGGATTTATTGGCTGGATGTTCTATCGGGACAAGCCCACCATCGTGAATTTCATCGCGGCTGTTCTGATCTTTACCGGAGTATATCTGGTAAACAGACCGGCTAAAGAACCTAAAACATATGCCTGAAGGGGACCAACAGCCACCCCATCACCTTTTCCATGCGCGGCCGTCGAAGGTATTTCTCGTAGTTGAATTCTTCACAATCTACCAGGGTTTCGGTTAAATGACTGCCCAATTGCCGGATGATTTCTGTATCAGAGCCAAATAAGGCAATTTCATGCATATAGCGAAAACTCCGGTAATCCACATTCGCTGACCCTATCGAAAAAATGTCATTGTCAACAACCATGCATTTGGCGTGCAGGTTATCCATGGTATAAAAGAAAATTTTAATCCCGCTTCTGTGCAATAATCCCAGGTATTTATTCCGGATCAGATCCACCGACGGAACATCCGAATGCCGGGGCACAATCACGCCCACGTTCACACCCCGCCCGGCTGCATCCATCAGTTCTTTGCGCAACAGAAAACCGGGAATAAAGTATGGTGTTTCAATAAATATCTCCGATTTTGCATTCCTTACCAGACGCTCATATTTCTTCTTTATCTGTTGCCGGTAAATGGAAGGCAAATCCTGTATAATCTCAAAATCCCGCCAGTGGATGGTCTTTCGAAATGATAACTTATTGAATATGTATCTGTTATAATCGCGCCAGCTGATCAGGAAGGTTTTCTTGAATTGCTTCGTAAGTCCACCGGTGCTACGGATGATCATTTCGCGCCAGTTCAGGCTGTAACCGGTAATGTTGGCTGAACCCATGTACGAAATCTCATCATCAATCAGAACCAGCTTGCGGTGATTCCGGCGATGATTCTTCGTGAAAAAATCAAAAGAAAAAACAATTTTCTTAAAAAACCTGAGATCACCTCCATTGGCAATCATATCATGAAAGAAATCCTGCTTAACAAGCGTTCCCCAGGAATCAATCATTAACTTGACCTCGACACCTTCTCGGACTTTGCGGGTGAGAGCATCGCGGAATTTCCGGCCGATGCTGTCGTTGCCAAAACGATAAGTCTCAATGTAAACATATTTTGATGCCTGCTCTATATCCCGAAGCATGGCAGGATAAAACTCCAGCGGATCATCAAAAAGCTGATAGCTGTCTTCGTTCAGGGTTTCGGTTACCGGGCTCGTCCTCATTGAGCAAACAAATTTAGAATATTTTGGCTACCTTTGGAAAAAAAGTACGCATGCTCAAATCCATGACCGGCTATGGGAAAGCCATTCTCGAAATTCCCGGTAAAAAGATCACCATTGAAATCAAATCTTTAAACAGTAAAACACTGGATATCAATATGCGGCTACCGGCATTGTACCGTAACCGTGAAACAGAAATACGTTCCCTGTTGTCGCAACGGCTGGAACGCGGGAAGGTTGATTTTAACATCAACCTTGAAGAAAATGTGCAGCAATCGAGTTCCATAAATACAAGTCTGGCACTTCGTTATTTTGAAGAACTGAAAATTCTGGCTGCTGCCACCGGTCAGGAAAATCCGGATTACCTTTCGCTCATTCTCCGGATGCCCGATGTGGTAAAATCCGATTTGCAACAAGCCGATGAAGATGAATGGTCGCTGGTGGTGGGTGCAATACTGGAGGCCTGTACCGATTTTGATACCTTCCGGCTGAATGAAGGCGGTATTTTGGGTGAAGATTTGCAAAAACGGGTAGCCAATATTCTGACCCTGCTCGAAAACACCGAAAAATACGAAGGACAGCGCATCGAAAGCCAGCGCCAGAAATTGCTGAAAGTCCTTGCGGATGACCGGATTAAAGAAAAAATCGACCAGAATCGTTTTGAGCAGGAGATGATTTATTTCATGGAAAAGACCGATTTCACCGAAGAAAAAATCCGCCTGCGCAAGCACTGTGATTACTTCCTGCAAACCATACCGGATGAGCAGAATAACGGACGAAAACTGAATTTCATCGGACAGGAAATGGGACGCGAAATCAATACCCTCGGTGCCAAGGCCAATCATGCCGAAATTCAGCGCCTGGTGGTTGAAATGAAAGATGAACTGGAGAAAATCAAAGAACAGGTTTTAAATATTCTCTGATTATACGCCTACTTATGCATACAAACGGGAAATGCATTATTGTTTCGGCACCTTCCGGAGCCGGAAAAACAACGCTGGTGAAGCATCTGCTCGAAACCGAGGCAACACTCGAATTCTCGGTATCAGCCTGCAGCCGCCCGCAACGCGAAGGCGAAACCCATGGAAAAGATTACTACTTTCTTACTCCGGAGCAATTCAGGGAAAAGATTGACATGAATGAATTTGTGGAATGGGAAGAAGTTTATCCGGGCAGCTATTACGGAACCCTCAAATCCGAACTCAACCGGATCTGGTCGAAAGGAAAACATGTGATTTTCGATGTGGATGTATACGGCGGAATCAATCTGAAAAAAATATTTGGAGATGTTGCCTATTCCATTTTCATTGCACCACCTTCTGTTGAAATACTCGAACAGCGGCTGGTTTCACGGGGTACTGATCCCGAAGAAAGCATCCGTCAACGACTTGCCAAAGCCCGGGAAGAACTGGAACTTCAATCCCATTTCGATTACGTCATTATCAATGATCATCTCCCTACCGCCCAATCCGAAATCTACACCCAAATCCATACATTCCTAAACCCAAGTATTCCAAATTAATCAGCACATCAGCACATCATTACATTAGCACATCAGCACATCAGATTATGAAACCCACCGCCCTCTTCTTCGGTTCCTTCAACCCCATCCACACCGGCCATCTCATCATTGCCAATTACTTTCTTGAATATGCTGATATTGCCGAGCTCTGGTTTGTGGTTTCACCACAGAATCCGTTTAAAGAACGCGATAATCTTTTAGCAGATCATCACCGATATGCACTGGTAAAACTGGCTATTGAAGATGAACCCCGGTTCAGGGTGAGTGACATTGAGTTTAAAATGCCCAAACCCTCCTACACCATTGATACCCTTACCTGGTTGCAGGAGAAATATCCCGACCGGGAATTCACCCTGATTATTGGTTCCGACCAGCTTCCGAGCTTTCATAAATGGAAAAATTTTGAGCAGATTCTGGATTACTATCAGCTATATGTTTATCCCCGCCCAAAAGCCGATAATGGCGAATATTCCGATCACCCGAAAGTGAAACGATTTGATGCACCACTCATGGATATTTCCTCCAGTTTTATACGGGAGGCCCTAAAACAGAAGAAGGAAGTACGATACTTCCTTCCTCCCGGGGTATTTGATTATATCCGCGATATGCACTTCTACGAGAAGTA
>CAYLTH010000069.1:9675-17207 GCA_964386485.1 uncultured Bacteroidales bacterium
CTTTCGGCCGACTCGGCACAGGAAACGGGCAATTGATTCAATCCGGAGCACTTGTCTTTGTGTTCATGATCAAAAATATTCACATCCACATAGGAGGCTTCGGCCAGTTTCAGAGCGTCTTTCATCATCAGTCCGTACCGTGCAGCAACGGTTAAACCGGCAAGCAGGAGATAAATATCAGCAGATCCGTCGGGACAACGGAATTCAACTGTCTGTTTTTGCGAAAAATCAGAATCCGACAGCGGTTCCAGCGGATTCGCATGGTGAATCATATTGTTTTTACCAGACCAGCCCAGCGGAACACGTACCAGAACCGAACGGTTCCGGTCGCCCCAGCAAATATTGGTAGGCGCTTCCTGATGGGGTACCAGTCGGAAATAAGAAGTCGGATTGGTATTGCCAAAAGCGGTAAGCGATGGCGCCAGACTCAGATATCCTGCAATGGCTTTCCGTGCAGTATCAGTGAGTTTCCCGTTTTCGGTCATCACATTTTTCCCATCCTTCATCAGGCGGGTATGAATGTGGAGTCCGCTTCCGGCTTTCCCGGCAGTGATTTTCGGAGCAAAGGTGATCGTCACTCCATATTTATAGGCTAATTCACGCAAAACCCATTTGGCCAGCAGCAACTGATCGGCTGCATCTTCGAGGTTACAGGGATTGAATTCGATTTCATTCTGTTCATATTCGAGATCGTAGAAACTAAAATTCCCTACTTCGCTGTGACCATATTTAATGCTTCCACCCATCCGGGCAATGGCCTGCATGGCTTCGGTACGCAGCTTTTCCCACTTGGCAAAAGGACCACTTTCATGATATCCCTTCTGGTCATTTGCTTTGAATAAGGGATCTTTCTGACTGATAATATAATACTCCAGCTCTCCCATCACTTCGAAACTCAAACCGGTTTCCCGTTTTAGTTCTTCATGTGCCTTATGCAGAACAAATTCCGGAGAACTTGCCAGCGGTTCACCATCTTTATTGTAAAAAGAACACAAAATATCAAGTGCCGGAATCTCGCTAAACGGGTTCACAAAGGCTGTTTTGTAGCGCGGAACCACATACAGGTCGCTGGATCCTGCTTCAATATGCGAAAACAGACTCGAACCATCTACCCGTTCTCCGGCAGTCAGGATCGACTCGAGATACTTCTTATTGTTGATGACAAAATTCAGCGTCTTCAGGCGGCCATCTCCGGCAGCATACCGAAAATTGACCATTTCGATATTATGATCCTGAATGTACTTGATAAGATCGGCCCTGGTAAATTCCTCAGTTGGTTTGTTCAGGTACTGGACCAGGGGGTTGGGGTTCATTTCGATGAAATTATCCATGAATGTGTTGATTTAGTCAAAACTAGTGCTCAAAATGGGCCGCAAAGTTAAAAAAAGCCTTTTGATAAATCGTTTTACGTTGATGGATTGTTATATGTTACCTGTTGTGTGTCATTTTACTACATTTCAGCGTATTTTTGTAAAAAATATTACCTGTGAATTCAAACGAACTTATTTTCTTCAGTGTTTTTATTGTCGGGATTCTGACTATCCTGCTTTTTGATCTGGGTGTCTTTAACCGCAAATCCCACATCGTTCATTTTAAAGAAGCCATGTTCTGGACTTTTGTCTGGGTGGCGATGGCATTTGGGTTTTTTATGATCCTGCGCACCCATGGCGATCTGATCCATGGTCCGCAAAATATGGCCGATGTTCAGGCGCTGATTACCAAATTCGGGCATCCCATCAGTGTAGAAGGAATGAATGATGCTCAGGCTATTATTGCATATCGTCACAATCTGGCACTCGAATATCTGACAGGCTATCTCATCGAATACAGTCTTTCGGTGGATAATGTTTTTGTCATGATCCTGATATTTTCAGCTTTCGGAGTACAACAGGCCTATTATAAACGAATCCTGTTCTGGGGCATCCTGGGTGCACTCATCATGCGTTTCATCTTCATTTTCCTGAGTTCAGCCCTGATTCAGCGTTTCGAATGGATACTCTATGTTTTTGGCGGATTTCTTGTTCTTACCGGAATCCAGATGTTTCGGAACCGGAATAAAGAAGACAAAATTGATACAGCCAAACATCCGGTCGTGCGCTTTACCAGTCGCTATTTCCGGGTAGATGATGAATATAAAGGGCAAAAATTCTTTACCATCAAAAACGGGAAACGGTACATGACGCCGATATTTATTGTGTTGCTGATCATCGAATTTACCGATGTGATATTTGCTGTTGACTCGGTTCCGGCCATTTTCGCCATCACCAAAGATCCCTATATCGTCTTTTTCAGCAATATCTTCGCCATTATCGGACTGCGCACCCTCTTCTTCCTGCTATCCAATATCATGAACAAGTTCCATTATCTGAAAGTCGGACTGGCAGCGCTGCTCACCTTTATCGGTGTCAAAATGCTGATTCATTCCTGGCTCGAAAAAGTGGGCTTTACAACCATGGATTCTTTGCTGGTGATATTGGGGATACTTTCCATCAGCATTGTTGCTTCCCTGATTTTCCCGAAAAAAGAAGTCGTTTAATCTTTCTTTTGAATATCCTGCAGCCAGGCATCCATCAACTGGCGTGCGGCAACATAGGATGATATCCTGCTGTTTTCCAGTTCATTTTCGAGATCCGGCAAAAGGGTTTTAACGGCTGCGTTTTCATAAAATTCCTGTTTCAGGCTGTCGTCAACCGTGGCAATCATAGTTTCGCGGGCCTGTTCCATGCGGCGATGCGCGAAATATCCATTTTGCAGCGTAAGTTGTTGATATTCTGATATAATATCGAGTACTTCATTGATTCCTTCCCCGGTCATGGCGGAACAGGTTTCGACCCGGGCCGTCCAGCCGGAAGGAGCCGGGGCGAAGAGATGCAATGCGTTGGCATATTCTGCTTTGGCAAGTCGCGCCCGCTGAATATTATCTCCGTCGGCCTTATTGATGACGATGGCATCGGCCATTTCCATGATTCCCCGTTTGATGCCCTGCAATTCATCGCCGGCACCCGAGAGCATCAGCAGGAGGAAAAAGTCGACCATGGAATGAACACTGGTTTCGGATTGTCCCACGCCCACCGTCTCAATGATAATCCGGTCGAATCCGGCTGCCTCGCACAGGAGTAGTGTTTCCTGCGTTTTGCGGGCCACTCCGCCCAGCGAACCGGCTGAAGGAGAAGGGCGAATAAATGCATTAGGGTCATTGGCCAGGCGTTCCATCCGTGTTTTATCACCCAGTATGCTGCCTTTGGAGCGTTGGCTGCTGGGATCGATGGCCAAAACCGCAACATGGTGCCCTTTGGCCGTTAAATATTTCCCAAAAGCCTCGATAAACGTACTTTTCCCGACTCCGGGCACGCCGGTAATCCCGATTCGCAATGATTTCCCGGTATGAGGCAGACAGGCACGCAATACTTCCTGAGCCAGAACATGGTGCTCGGGAAGTGAACTTTCGATGAGGGTAATGGCCTGACCCAGTACAGTGCGGTTTCCGGAGAGGATACCCTGTGTATAGTCGGATACTTCCATCGCCGGCTTTTTTGTATTCCGCATCCGGTCGATGGCTGCATTATTCAGTTTTGAAGGTTGTTCGATCCCTTCCTGCACTTTTAAGGCCGATTTGAATTCCTTTTCTTCCATTATCACAAAAGTATAAAATAAACAGCCCGGACGATGTTCTCCGGGCATGGCAATCGCTTCAAAAAAACAATTTTGCGCAATTATAAATAATCTTTAACTTTGCGCCCCTTAATAAAAATCTCTCCGTAGCTCAGTTGGTAGAGCAAATGACTCTTAATCATTGGGTCGAAGGTTCGAATCCTTCCGGGGAGACTTCCCAATCAGACGCATTATATTCAGGATTTTATTCCAATAGGATTTTAAGGCATTCGCTTTGTTTATCGCTCATAAATCTGATAAGATAGACTCCCTTTGGTATGTCACTCAGGTCAAAATCAAATTGTTCTTGCCGGGACTGAAATGTTGATTCGTTGATAACCCGGCCATATACATCTGAAATCTGTATTTTATAGGGTAAAGTGAAATTGGCCGGGGGCATTAAGGAAAATTGCCCGGTGCTTGGATTTGGGAAAATTGCATAATGGGTATCCATTTTTTCAGTACTCATCCCTACCTGATAACCCGGATTATCCAGATAAACAGATAAAGGCAGGTGTAGCGACCCTGCATAATGATTTAGAATACGCAAATTGTACCATCCCCCGGGCAAAGACCAAAGTTGTTCTAAATCAGCCTGAATCACACTATCATTAACAATTGGATAATAACAGGCTTTGATGTGTGTACTATCCCATATTTCAACACGTGTTTTCCACCAAAAATTACCCGTATATACATAGGGCACCGTGGTCAGAATATGAAAGCTGCCTTTAAGGGTTAGCGTTTGCAAATCTGCAGGATAGATGGTATCCGGACTAACGCTTTCTAAAGAAGGAGGGTAAAGACCTGCCACAAGGGTTAAAGCATTAGCGAGTTTAATTCTCCCGTCAAAGTCATCAAAAACATACAGATCGTAGGTTCCCAGGGGAATATTATATAAAAGGGGTTTACTGAATTTAAGTGTAAGATCATTCAAAATAGTGATATGATAGCTTGCAGGGGAAAATTTTATTGTACTGTCCTGCGTATTCTTGAAAGTGATTGATACATGATCAGGATAATGAAGAAAAGCGGTATTCGTACAGGTAATTGTGCCCTTTAATGTATCTTCGACAGAAACTATTGCCGGGTTGCAGGATGAAATCTCCGGGTTTATTGGACTCGGGTTAAGCGTAAATGCTGCTGTATCATAAAATGAACCAAAGCAATCCATATCCATTTTCAAATCCCATAATCCAAGTGGTACTGAATATGGAAATTTAAAGGTCGCAATGATGTGATGATCATCAGGAAAAATGAGATTGGTTGCCTTTATGGAAAAAGTACCCTGGACCATTTTAATATAAGATGTCATATCATAACCGATGTTGTAAAATGGATTGTAAGCACTATTAAAATAGGTGTGATTCCCGGTTATTGTGATCTGAAAACTCTGGCCGGGAATTCCCGAAGACGGACTTATTGACACAAATTCGGGAAGGGTGGGATTCTGGCTGATCGTAATGCCATTTAGAAAAGAAAAGCTTCCAATTAATGGATTATATAGGAAATAATCGTACGATCCGAGGGGATTGCAATTCGTAAAAAAAGATCCCGTAACCGTATTGCTGTTGATGATTTGTAAATTGGTTGCTTCTAAATACTCAGAGGGTGTATCATGTGACTTTAACTTTATATTACAATTGGAAGAAAGCTGAAGGTTCTGTCCAGAGAGCGTGAAACTTACGATTTCTCCCCGATAAGCTGTAGGAGGCCAGACCGATGTTATGACCTGCGAAAAAGCCATCATACTTTTGAAGACGATGGCAATTATAAATATAAGTCTATTCATAGATCCCAATTTTATACAAATTTAATATAAGTTTGATTGAAAAGAACAGATTTAATAATCCAAACCAAAGTTGTTAAAAATATATTTACCAATAATAGATGATTGTCAAACAGCCAAACAAGCCTCATTTTTTTATTTCCCGGTGGTGGCCGATATTGCAAAATATAAATTTCATTATGTATATTGAGTTTAAATAACAGAGTTGAAACAACCCTGTTATAAATCTATGGTCTTAAATTGTTGATAGGTTAGTTTTATCAAGAAAAATTACAATCTGCTTTATTCCTACAACAACTTTAATATCAATATCTTAGATGATTTCAAAAAGCCTGCTCACGGTCTGCCTGCTCTTATTTACAATATGTTGTTCGGCACAGCAAACGGTTGGACTCACGGTCCACAATCCGGGAAATAATGAAAACGGATATATCCTTTTCACTCCGCTTACGTATCACGATACCTACCTCATTGATAAATGCGGCCGGCTGATGCACCAGTGGACGAGTGCCACCCGTCCGAATCATTCAGTTTATCTGCTGCCTGATGGTAAACTACTGAGAACCGGGGTCGATATCAACGGATCATTTAATGCAGGAGGTATTATTGAAACGCTGGACTGGAACAGTAATTCGATTTGGCGATATGTGGTTTCTTCAGCCACTGAATGTCAGCACCACGACGTCAGACCTTTGCCAAACGGGAATATTCTTGCCATTGTGTACGAGCTTAAAACCAAAAACGAATGCCTTGCTGCCGGCAGAAGACCGAATATTACCGGCCAGACACTCTGGAGTGAAAAAATCATCGAATTACAGCCCATCGGAAATGATTCTGCAGCCATCGTGTGGGAATGGCATGTCTGGGACCATCTTGTCCAGCAATATGATTCGCTGAACCCCAACAATTATGGTCTGGTTTCTGATCATCCCGAACTCATCAACATTAATCAGTTAACTGGTGGGGTGAATCAACCAGACTGGCTTCACTTCAATTCGTTGGACTATAATGCTGATCTTGACCAAATCATGATAAGCTCTCATACCTTTTCCGAGTTATGGATCATCGATCACAGCACAACCACAGCTCAGGCAGCGTCTCATCAGGGAGGAAACTCCGGTAAGGGAGGCGATTTGCTCTACCGCTGGGGGAATCCTGCAATGTACCACATGGGTACAGCGGCCAATAAAAAATTTTTTGGACAACATAACCCCCATTGGATTGAAAATGGGCTTCCTCATGCGGGTTCAGTTTTGGTTTTTAACAATGGACAATACAGGCCGGCAGGAGATTACTCCAGTATTGAAATATTAAATTTACCTGCCCCCGATCTTAACGGAAATTATTCCGACAGCATTTTGCCTTATCTTCCCCTTGTACAGGATTGGATTTATACCGCCCCGACCCCTACTGATTTCTTTTCAAAAATTATTTCCGGTGTCCAACAGCTCGACAATGGCAACATCCTTGTCTGCAGTGGCAATAGCGGGAAATTTTTTGAGCTGGACAGCCTTCAGAATATTGTATGGGAATATATTAATCCGGTGGATGCAGATGGTCCTGTTACGCAGGGAACTATTCCCTTTCAAAACCAGGTATTCCGATGCACCTTTTATCCAGACAACTATAGTGGATTTGCTGGTCAAGTGCTAACTACCGGCTTGCCTATAGAGCTCAACCCAAACCCTTACTCCTGTTCTGTTACCACGAACATGGAAGAAAATCCGGAAACAGCATCCATCACAATATTCCCAAATCCGGCCGGTAACTATACCCAATTTAGTTCAATACCCGCCGGCTCCTCAGTTCGTGTTTTCTCATTGAATGGTCAGGAAATGAATTGTACCATTTCTGATAATACGCTTGATACCAGAAACTTAACATCTGGTATCTATGTAGTCAGAATGACCCTGCCAGGCGGAAAAATGATGCATTTTAAACTGTTGATCAACAAAGTCTAGATCCCAACCCTAAGAAGAGGCACTTCCGTCGGGGAATTCTGATTTCAGAGAGATCCTTTATTTGGGTATTTTAGAAAATGTATTACTTTTGCCGATGGAATGAGTATCATTTCAAATCGGGATGTAGCGCA
>CAYLTH010000070.1:0-10152 GCA_964386485.1 uncultured Bacteroidales bacterium
TGTACCGGATGCCGGGGCTGTGAATATGATTGCTCGGATGCAAACAATCTCCCTGCACCACCCAAACCCGAAGAAATCAAAGGGGCAAGAACTCCTGATGATAAGCACAGAACTGTTGTCAATGAGTATAAAACTTCGAAAGGACCGGTATTTGCAAAAATGCAGTGTATGCATTGCAACGAACCTGCCTGCGCATCTGCCTGTCTGACACAGGCCATGCATAAAACCAAGGAGGGAGCAGTAATCTGGCGTGAAGACAAGTGTATGGGATGCCGCTATTGCATGGTATCCTGTCCGTTTGATATCCCGAAATTCGAGTATTATAGCCCGAATCCAAAGATTGAAAAGTGTACCATGTGCTATGATACCCGTATACAGAATGGCGAAATACCGGCTTGTGCCGAGAATTGCCCTGAAGAAGCTCTGGTTTTTGGCTCCCGTCGGGAGTTAATTGCTGAGGCACACAAACGTATCGTTGAAAACCCCGGTAAATATGTGGATCATATTTATGGTGAACATGAAGCCGGTGGTACATGCTGGCTTTACCTCTCCCCTGTCCCTTTTAAAGAGCTGGGTTTGAAAACTGATATATCAAAGGAATCGTATCCCGCACTGACAAAGGGTTTCCTATACAGTGTACCATCGGTTTTTGTGCTCATTCCGGCCTTACTTCTTGGCATTCAACAAGCAACTAAAAATAATCACCTCAACGACTCCGGCGACCATGAATAATCCAATTTCAATACACAGAGACAATGATGGACAATCCATCTGGAAGTTCATTCTCAGCGAACTCAAACCAAAGGGCAAGATATTTACCCCTTTCAATATCATATCTGTTCCAATCATTATTCTGGGAGTTATCCTGATTGTAATCCGGTTCTGGAAAGGAATCGGATCGGTAACAAACCTTACTCAGGAAGTCCCCTGGGGATTATGGATCGGATTTGATGTTGTGACGGGTGTCGCCTTTGCAGGGGGTGCCTATGTTCTCACATTTATGGTGTACATTCTGAATATGAAGAAATACCATTCCATAGTGCGGGTAACCGTTCTGAATGGTTTTCTGGCCTACCTTTTTTATGCTGGTGCATTATTGCTGGATCTTGGGAAACCCTGGAATGTAATCAACCCGATTATCGGAAATAATTTTGGGGTAAGTTCCGTATTGTTCCTCGTTGCCTGGCATTTTCTGCTCTATATGATGGCACAGCTGATCGAATTCTCACCTGCAGTTGCTGAATGGCTTGGAGCCCGCAGAGCCCGGAAAATCCTGAGTGGAATGACTTTGGCAGCCGTTATCTTCGGTATTACACTTTCGATGCTCCACCAATCCGGTTTAGGGGCTTTGTTCCTGATGGCAAAAGAAAAGATCCATCCCCTGTGGTATTCTGAATTCATACCCATTATGTTCTTCGTTTCCAGCATCTTTGCCGGATTATCAATGGTGATTTTCGAAGGATCCATCAGTCACCGGGTATTCTCCGATCAAATCAGCGAAAAAGATCATAAAAGCCACAACGGGATTCTGGTTGGCCTGTCTAAAATCTGCACAGGGGCTATGTTTGCTTACTTCTTTCTGGCTGTTTTGGTTTTCGTACACGGCAAACACTGGGATTTACTGAATACACCGATGGGATATTGGTTTTTACTCGAAATGCTTGGATTTGTGCTGATTCCCATGATTCTGTTTTACTACAGTTACCGGCATCAAAATGTGCTGATGGTTCGGATTGCCGCCCTGTTGACGATGTTAGGAGTAATACTTAACAGACTCAATGTCAGCATTATAGGCTTTCAATGGGATATACCAATTCGATATATACCGACCTGGATGGAAATCGTGGTTACGCTTACCGTTTTATTTACCGAAATCTGGATTTTCAGATGGGTAGTAAACCGTATGCCGGTATTGCGTGATTCTCCGGATTGGGCTAAAGAAAATAAAGATTAACCAGCTCTGGTAAACAAGCCTGAGCATAAAAAAAAAACTATGGACGGATTCAGTTATGTTAACATCTTCGACACAAAAGGAATTGAATATCTGGTGATTATCGCTTTCCTTCTGTTACTCATCCCGTTTTGGCTGCTCTTAAACAAACAGGCAAAACTGAACAAGCAAATGAAAAACGTACTGGGAATACTGAATGCAAAAAGCCTTAATATTCCACAGGGACTCTTCTACAACACTTCCCATACCTGGACCTTTCTGGAAAAATCAGGCATGGCAAAAATCGGATTGGATGATCTTTTGCTGCATATTGTTGGTGAAGTTAAAATTACACCATTAAAAATGAATGGTGAAACTGTCACAAAAGGTGAACTCATTGCACAAATGGAGCAGAATGGTAAAAATCTCCGGGTCTATTCTCCAATTTCCGGAAAAATTGTTCAGACCAATCCGATTATAAAAAACAACAGCGAAATTCTGAATGAAGATCCCTATGGAAAGGGATGGCTCTACAGTATCAAACCAAGCAGCTGGATAAGTGATACTTATTCATGTTATCTTGCTGAGGATGCATCTGAATGGCTAACTACAGAACTAAGCCGGTACAAAGACTTTCTGGCAGTAAAGGCAAACAATTATTCCGACGAACCCTCTCTTGCTGTTTTACAGGATGGTGGGGAACTCATTGATCACAGCCTGACAGCATTTCCGGATGAATTATGGCAGGATTTTCAAAAGGAATTTCTTAATCCTGGTGGTTGTAGTGTGAAATAATCCGACCGGCGAATTTTTGATTGTTGCCTTTTCTGAAAAACAGCATAAAAAACCGGCCATTTTCAGCCGGTTTTTTTATTATATTGCATTGATTTACAAATTGAACTGACTTACCCAAATATACTGCCCTATGAATACACCTTCATTTGCCCCGAAAGAAAAGGGAGCCGGTATAAGAACCATCCGGAAATACCTGCGTCTTGGACGGTCAATTTATGGTCGGGTTGTACTGATAATCACCATCTTATCCATCTTCCTATTCGTCTCTTTCGGAGTTATCTTCAGGTCAGTTTACGAACAATACCTGAATAATTCCATTCTTCAAAGTGGGAATAACGTCGGATCGCTGGTTGAAGGTGCACTTTACCAGTCAATGGTTGAAAACGATAAAAACGCACTCCAGAACACACTCGATATCATTCACACCCTTCCCGGCATTGAAGATGTGAATATGTACGACAGTGAGGATAATCTGGTTTACTCTTCCTTTCCAACAGACACTTTGGGACATATTTCACCTGATTGTAAAAACTGTCACAATAATCTGGATGTAATGTTTCCCCGGAATATGAAGTCGTATAAAATTGTAGATGCCGACAGTGAATGCAAAATGAACAAAAGCAAGGATCCGGGAAGACACCTGCTCATAAAATCACCAATCCTGAATGCGCAATCGTGTTATACTGCCTCCTGTCATTATCACGAACCAACCGACAAGTTATTGGGTTCACTGATTATTAAAGTCCCGCTGAAAGAAATGGATGCAGCCGTGCATACTTCAACTATGGAGTTCTATCTGCTTGCGATCGGTGCAACACTGCTGCTCGCCTCCTTTCTTATTTTGTTTACCCGCCGCGAAATAAAAAAACCTTTACATGAACTTATTGAAGCCAGTGAAGCTGTTGCCGGAGGTGATAAAAATACACGGGTTGATATACGTCCCGGACAGCTCGACGATATGCGCATGGTTTCTCTTGCATTTAATGCCATGCTTGATAATCTTCAGACAGCACAAACAGAACTCGAAAACTGGTCACAACAACTCGAATATAAGGTTCAGAAAAAATCAGAGGAACTGGGTGCAGCCCAGAATGAGCTCATGCATGTCGAACGCCTTGCATCCCTTGGGAAACTGTCCTCTTCTGTAGCACATGAAATCAACAATCCACTTTCCGGCATCCTCATTTATACAAAACTGATTCACAAGCAATTAAGTAATCCTGATTTGACAGATGCCAAAAAGGAAAGCATGCTTAAGAACCTGAAACTAATCGAAACTGAAACAAAACGTTGTGGAGAAATTGTGAAAGGATTGCTTGACTTTTCGAAAAAAGATCAGGAGGATTATGAGCCGAAACACCTGCATGAAATATTACAGGAAACCTTTGAACTGATGACACATCCGGTTAAAATTGCAAATATTGTATTTCAGAAAGATTTTGCAGCTAATGAGGATTATATTTACTGCAGTCCGAACCAGATTAAACAAGCCTGTATGGGTATAATTGTCAATGCCTCTGAAGCCGTCTCAGAACAGGGCGAAATCATGATGCGTACCTCGAATCCCGATGAAGACACGGTAAAAATAGAAATTACCGACAATGGAATCGGAATTGATCCGGAAGATATTCCACATATATTTGAACCTTTCTTTTCCACCAAACAACAGGCGCGCGGAATCGGACTGGGATTATCAATTGCCCATGGTATTATACAGAGCCACAAGGGAAAGATTCAGGTGAAATCAGAACCAGGCCTTGGAACAACTATTTCAATACTTTTGCCTTTAATCAGAAATTAAGCACCGTAATATGGGAACAAAGACCTCAATTTTAGTGGTAGATGATGAAGAATCTGTAAGGGATTCTCTTCAAAACTGGTTTACCGAAGACGGTTACACAGTTGAATGTGCCGAAAATGCAAAAATAGCACTTGCCATTCTGGAAGCCACCCGATATGATATCATTCTGGCTGATCTGAAAATGCCGGGGATGGACGGGCTTGAAATGCTACGCAGAATCAAATCACTTGATAAAGAAGCGATTGTAATCGTAATGACTGCATTTGCAACGGTAGATACTGCTGTTAAAGCACTGAAAGACGGTGCTTTTGACTATGTGACAAAACCCTTTGATCCCGATGATCTCTCTCATCTCATCCGAAATGCCTCTAAACAAATTTCCCTGACAAAAGAAAATGAAGGGTTGAAACAACGTGTGGATGCACTCGACAATATTGAAGATATTATCGGGACGAGTGAGGCCATCAAAAAAGTGTTATCTGAAGTTGAAAGTGTAGCACCCACGAATTCTTCTGTTATCATCACCGGAGAAAGCGGAACAGGTAAAGAGCTGATTGCCAAAGCAATTCATGCCAATTCATTGAGAAAATTCTACCCTCTCGTGAGTGTACATTGCGGAGCCTTAACCGAAAGTTTGCTGGAGAGTGAGCTGTTTGGGCATGAAAAAGGAGCTTTTACCGGTGCGTTGTACAATCGCAAAGGCCGGTTTGAGATGGCCGACAGCGGGACAATTTTTCTGGATGAAATTGCCACCATTTCAACCAAAATGCAAATTGAACTTTTACGCGTTCTCGAATCCAAAACCTTTTTGAGAGTGGGCGGAAATAAAGAAATATCCTCGGATTTCCGGGTTATTTGTGCCACAAACCGCGACCTGAAAAGCATGGTGGAAAAAGGAACCTTCCGCGAAGATTTGTATTACAGGCTGAATGTGATGAATATACATGTGCCGCCTCTTCGCGAACGGGTTGAAGATATTCCGATTCTGGTCGACTATTTTATTAAAAAATATTGTACATCCATGAATAAACCGGCCGTATCAATTGAGGCTCTGGCACTGAAACGCATCATGGATTATCCTTTCCCCGGCAATATCCGGGAATTGGAGAATCTGATCGAACGGGCCATTGTTGTTGGAAATGGTAAAAAAATTCAGATAAAGGATCTTCCTTTTTCAAATGACGCTATCGATAGTTCCGTTGAAAGTCTTGATGATTTCGAAAAGGCTTTCATTCTGCAGATATTGAATAAATATAGCTGGAATATTTCACGCACGGCACAGGCTTTAAAGGTTGACAGGGTTACCCTGTATAACAAAATTAAGAAATACGGTTTAAAGGCCTGATAATCAATACGAATGGACAAACCAACGATCGCACTAATCACTTTTGGTTATTTCGATAAGGGTGTTCTTGAGAGCATTTCCGAAGCGGTTGGGAATGAGTTTGCCTGTTCGGTAACCATCAAAGATGCCCACATCGATCTGGGTGATTTTTTTGATCCTGCCCGCCGTCAGTACAATGCCGATAAATTATTGCGGATTGTGGATTCGATGAATGTTCCCGGTTCGAATAAAACCATAGGTCTGTTCAGCATTGATCTGTACATTCCCATTCTGACCTATATTTTCGGACAAGCCCAATTGGGAGGGCGAACCGGGATTGCTTCCCATTACCGTCTTGATAATGAGCGATATGGAATGAAATCAAATCCCAAATTACTCCTCGAACGCTTTAAAAAGGAAGTTATCCATGAATTAGGTCATACATTTGGACTAATACACTGTCATACACCCGATTGCGTGATGCGGTCGGGCACATATGTCGAAGATATTGACCAAAAAAATGCCCGGCTTTGTGGAAATTGCCGGGCATCTCTTGGCTAATTATTTAATGATTCGTACCGTGGATGTTTTTGCACCATCATTCAGATTGATAAAATAAACACCTGCCTCCAAAGCAGCTGTGTTCATTTCGATCTGATGATTTCCGGCAACCAGGGTTCCTAAATCTTCGCGGGCAATGACATGACCCAACATATCAACAATCTGATACGTAACAGCAGCCGGTTTTGTGAGAGAAAACTGAAGGCTGGTATTTTCAGAAACCGGATTCGGGTACACCGTAACATTTTCGGTAATGGCCGGCAAGGATTGAGATGATGTGGTCATTCCCACTGCGGCACCATTTCCGGAAATAATTTCTTCGTTCGCAGCATTCCTTACATACACAACAAGTTCACATTTCGTCATATCGAAATTGGTCGTGTTATTGTCATAAGTATAGGTTACAGTTTGCAAACTACCTGTTACAGAAGCACCTGCCATGGGTTCTCCCCATTGTTCCGGAGTGGCCGATCCAATGGCAGCTCTGAATACATGGTTGTGGGTATACGCACCTGTGGCACCCGATTGGGTGGCAATAATTCCATCCTGAGTTAACACTGTATAGAGCGTAAGCGCATCAGTAACATCACTGGTAAAATAAACTTCAACGGTAACACTCAGCATTTTTGTCCCGGCATCATAGGTTGAGGCTAAACCAACATTCAAAGGTGAGGCCTCTGATTTGATGGTATTCACATCATTGGTCCAGTAATTCACACCCTGTATCCGTTCAACCCCGCCCCAGACTCTGCGGCTGATCATTGCGCTGGGCATATATCGGTTTGTTGGAGAAATGAAGGGATTGGTATAAAAGGCATTCCCAAATGCATTCTTCATCGGATCCGTTGCCGTGTAACTGGAATTCGTCGGATGAAAGGCAATAACAAATACATTTCCGGGATTGGCCGTTAATAAATTCGCCGCCATGGTATGGCCACCCGGGCAATTCGGGCAACCGGTTCCGGTAAATTCTTCCAGAATAACTTTTTTGTTTTCAGCAGTTGTGGAAACATAATTTTGAGCTCCAAGTAACTGAACAAGAAGCACTAAAGCAAAGAGAGTAGTAAGTTTTTTCATTCGTTTTTTTTTTCAAAAGTACGAATAAATGGCAAAAAACAAATTATCGCTTTCTGTAAAACAAGGCTTTCCGCTTTGAAACAGGTGTAGCGATATACTTTTTTAAAAAAACCTGCTGGGATTCGAGACGGGGTTTGACTTCACTAATCGATTTTTGCAAAGAGGCAACAGATTGATTGACAGATTCTTCTGAGACCCTGATTCCATCCAGAGAATTTGAAATATTTTGAAGCTTTAGCTCAATATCAGTTAACTTTTGTTTGAGCGCTGCATCGGGAACCGTCGGTTTAAAGAGTTTGTTCCGATAGGTGATAAAATTATTGAGGAGTTTCACCACTTCATTAAAATCTTCAGCAGCTTTATTATATTGATTTACAGCCAGATTGTTATAATATACCTCCAGTTCATTTTTAGTGTTCTCAAGATAGGTATCCACCATGGCATTGGTACCGGCTGAAGGAGTTACCCGCTTGATTATCCCGTTTAAACGTTTCGGGTCATCACAATGCATATTCTGGTGAATCGTATCCATATGCGAAATATCGACTCTGCGATACGTCTTTTGGAATTTACCGGAGATGAATTCTTTATGGGCAACCGGAGTTTCAAGCAACTGCCAAATCGGATCAAACGGCATATGGCTTCTGATCATTTCTTCCGGCTCTACTTTGAAAAAATATTTATTAAAATCTTTGTGATAAACATCCCGGTCAATATACCCTGCACCCCAGGTCGGATCATAGAAAAACCACCCCTCCTCTGTTTTAGCCAACACCCAGGCATGGGGCAAAGGATCGATTTTCTTGTTCTGGCGGGTATAACCGGTTACCACATAAGCCGGAATACCTGACAATGAACATAATTCAGTCATCACTTCTGAAAACCCCTGGCAGACCCCTTTTCTTGACCGAAACGTTTTATAGAGAATTTCTTTATTATTGCGGTAAGTAGCAGGAGAAACCATGGCGTCCACATCATATGTAAGCTCCTGGGCAACCCAGCTGTATATTGCCCATATCCGTTCTGAGTCAGTTGTATAATGGTCTGTAATCCAATCTGCAATATTCTCCATCGTAGTGGATGGAATTTTCTTAACAGGGACATCCTCAGCCTTCATCAAACCAGAATACATGAACAATGTCAGGAGTATGATCGTTTTAAACTTCAGCATCTTATTATATTTGCAGCAAAATTACACTATGAAACCAATTCTTGTAGCAGGCGTTGTTATTGTTAATTTGGCATTAATTTCGTATTCAGTCGGCATTATAACACAACTCCTAACGAAAAAGATCAGCAGAAAAGTATTGTTTTTTGTTAGCATGGGCCTTGTTTTTGATATAACGGCTACCATTTGCATGATCGTAGGCTCCTCCAATGGAATGGTAACCTGGCATGGCTTGATCGGCTATACTTCCTTACTCGGAATGTTGCTGGATATCTGGTTCTCATACCGTTACATCAACAAATCCGGTATCAATACCAATCCCGGGAAGAAGTTTAATACGTGGTCAGCAACGGCATATATATACTGGGTTATTGCCTATATTACCGGTGCAATTATTGTGATGGTGAACTAATTTTAAGGTTGCTGAAGCCAACCTTTACAGCATATTCAGGTCTATGAATAAAACCAACAGAAATGAAAACAGGTAAATTTATTCCGGACTATCGAATTAAGGTTGTTGTTTTATTTGCCTGCTTTTTTATTTTCTGTTCCGGCTATATTTTTGCCCAACCTTCCATTACATTTACATTTAAAGGAACTTCCTTCTCCTGGCAGACCCCGCAAAACTGGCAGCCGGCAGGCCCTCCGGGACCGGATGATGTGGCCATTATTCCATTCAATATCAGCGGAGTATATGATTTCGACAAAGGCGTTAATGCCTTCCCTCCTACAATTTGGTATTATCCCTCAGAGGTTAGAGATGTAATTTGTAACGGAAGCACAGCCTGGTATCCATGGGGTACCGAAGGATTGATCATTCACCGCAATCTCATCATCGGTCAGGATGCTCCGGCTGTATTTAACTGGCTGGATGACTTATACATAACAGGCCCGACTTTATGGGATACAGCCTTTGGATATTTATACGACAACGGTACACTGAAAGCCCGGAAAATCATGGTCGGAACCGGTGCCTATACGGGTTTGTTCCGGATCGGACACCTTCGAAGTTATGTCATTACCGATACGCTGCATTGCGGGGAGAAAGGCTTACTGGCTCTGGAGACGGGCGGCAATCTGATTATTCATAAACGCATGGATATTGAAGGAGATCTCGATCTTGGGAATCTTCAACTGGATCTTCGCGGGAGCGGACATATTACCGGTTCATTGAATTCTTCACTCTTTTCCAAATTGAGGCTTGGTAAAAACAGTTTGACCGTTGGCGGGAACCTGAACTTCGAAAGTCCTGACCAGCTCTATTTCAGCCTGATACCGGGTTACGGGCAGATCGTTGCATCCGGCTTTGGTATCCTGAATAATTGCATTGTTAACATTGATACGGCCGTTGACGGGATACACAAAATTATCAGCAGTGTCGGTGGTGTTCTGAATGTAACAATAGGACAAATTCCTCCCGGTACACAGGCTTCTCAGTTCAGTGTTATTTATCAGGGGAATTCCGAAGTCTGGATCCAGGTTACCGGTTTGCCGGT
>CAYLTH010000070.1:10252-16718 GCA_964386485.1 uncultured Bacteroidales bacterium
AATATGTCCTGTTTTATTTCGATTTCCTGAAACGAATAATAGTCCAGTAATTCCCGGATCTCTGCTCCCATTTGTTCGTTAATTTCGAAATAAACCCGGCCATTGCCTACAAGATGTTTACGGGCATACTCCATTATCGCCCTGTAAAAAATCAAAGGATCCGAATCCGAAACAAAAAGCGCCGTGAAAGGCTCCTGATCGTAAACGATTTCTGACATCATATTTCTCTCCGAATCAAGAACATAGGGAGGATTACTTACCAGTACATCAAATTCGGGTAATTCATAATGAGCGACCTCATCCAGAATATCCAGTTTAACAAATTGAACACTGCTCGCTAAAACCCTGGCATTTTCCTGAGCTACCTGAAGTGCTGACTCCGAAATATCCAGAGCCCATAATTCAGCTTCCGGCAAGGATTTTGCCAGACTGATGGCAATGCAGCCTGAACCTGTGCCAATGTCCAGTATTTTTCCGGTTGACTCTTTTTCGATTATCCACCTCACCAGTTCTTCGGTTTCCTGGCGGGGAATCAACACATTTTCGTCAACATGGAAGGACAATTCCATAAACAGGGCATGCTGAAGGATATACTGAAAGGGTTTCCCGCTTTTCAATTGCTCAAGAATCTGGTCTAAGCGGATTTGGATTTCGGGAGTGAGTTCCAATTCAAAATCCAGCAAAATTTTTACCCGCGTTTTATCAAGCAATTCTTCCAGAATCAGAAAAAACAATTCCTTCGCTTCGGAAGCAGAATACAAGGGATGCAATTCATCCGGAAATTCAGTGTAAATCTGGCGTAGTGTTTTCACAGGCTTTTGAAAGCAACAAATTTAGTGGATTTATCCTACCTTTGAACCTCCTTATGAACCATGAAGTTTTAATGCAGCGCTGCCTTGATCTGGCTGGTTTGGGAACCGGAATGGTTTCCCCAAATCCATTGGTCGGTAGTGTGCTATATTATAATGGTGTGGTCATCGGCGAAGGCTATCATCACAAAGCCGGAGAACCCCATGCTGAAGTGAATGCCATACAATCTGTTGCTGATCCTTCTTTACTTTCAGAATCAACACTTTACGTAAATTTAGAACCCTGCAGTCACTTTGGCAAAACCCCGCCCTGTTCCAATCTGATTATCGAGAAAGGAATCCGGAAGGTGGTGATTGCACATCAGGATCCATTTTCTCAGGTCAATGGTCAGGGAATCAATAGGTTACGGAATGCAGGTATTGAAGTTACCTTAGGAGTAATGGAGAAGGAAGCATTGGAGTTGAACCGGCGGTTTCTGGCGTATCATGCACTGAAACGTCCGTATATTATTTTGAAATGGGCCAGAACCCGGGATGGGTTTATGGATATTGACCGTCAGCAACCGGGCAACAATCAGGATAACTGGATAACAGGCAAAGAATTGAAGATCCTGGTCCACAAATGGCGCAGTGAAGAAGACGCGATTCTGGTGGGAACACATACCGCCCGCAATGACAACCCCAAACTGAATGTCCGCGACTGGACCGGGCGCAATCCCCTGCGCTTAATCATTGATGAGCACAGGATACTCAATCCTGATTTGCACATTTTTGATCAATCACAACCTACCATAATTTACACTTCCGTTGCATCAGAAACCCTTGATAATCTGGAATATCGTCTCCTTGATTTTACCCAACCCATTCTGAATCAGATTCTGGATGATTTATACCGACGCCAGATTCAATCGCTCATTGTTGAAGGCGGGCGTGAACTGCTGGATCATTTTATTCAGGCAGGTTTATGGGATGAAGCCAGAATCTTAACCGGTGATAAATATTTCATTACGGGATTAAAGGCTCCGGACATTGAAGGAAACAGCATCCGGACAATTTCAACAGGCAAAGATCATCTGCAAATAATCAGAAATCCGCACGGATATCATCAGGATATCTGACTTCAATCAAACTCAGTCCGTGTGCCGGAACGGATTCACCGGCTTCACTGCGATCACGGCTTTCCACAATACGATCCAGGTCATCGAGCGTGAGTATTCCTTTGCCAATCTGCAGTTGAGTACCCACCAGGGCGCGCACCATATTCCGTAGGAACCGATTGGCTTTTACCGTATAAACAAGCTCTTGATCGCGAACATCCCATTGCGAAACCATGAGGGTACATTCGGTTCCGAAACTATCGTTGTCTTTCTTTGAAAAGGCGGCAAAATCACGGAAATCGAGCAATCGTTCTGCTGCTTTCTGCATTTTCTGCAAGTCCAGATCATAGGTATAATGCCAGCTTACCTCTGTATTAAAGGGATTTTTCGTGCGACTGACCGAATAGGTATACATCCGGCTGATCGCGGAGAAACGCGCATGAACATTCGGTTTCACCCTGAAAAGATCCAGCACAGCAATATCATCCGGCAGAAATTTATCCAGTTTAAAGGCCAGATCCCTGCATTCTTGTTCCCCGAACAAAACGGGCACATCAAAATGCAGATAAAAATCATGGGCATGTACACCGGCATCAGTTCGCCCACAACCGGTTGACCGGATTTCTGTCCGCAATAAAATCCCAAGACACCTGTCCAATACCTGTTGTACACTCACGGCATTGGGTTGCACCTGCCAGCCATGGTAGTTTTTTCCTTTGTATTGTATCCTGATAAAATAGCGGTAAAACGGTACTTCCATACGTTAGGCATCCGGATTTAGGACTGCGAAGATACAGAAAGATTATGAGCAGGTCAAAAGTGTTTAGACACATTATAAATTAGGCTTTTTAACGAAATTTATGACGCATTGTTAATGTTTTCACAATAAAAGGCCTTAATTTTGCCCCTGCATTGTGAATTTAAGAACAATAGATTATAAATAACTGTAATTCAATTTATTAGGAGAACAATCTATGTCAAGTACAGAAAATTTAATTCATGGTCTGGTTGCGCAGCACGGAAAAAGCCGCAACAGCCTGATGCCTGTTTTACAGGGAATCGTACAGGAAGAACGCTTTCTATCGGAAGAAGCCATGCTGGCCGTTGCCAAAGCACTGGATCTTTCAACAGCGGATGTATACGGTACGGCATCATTTTACACCTTTCTCGACACGGTTCCCCGTGGCAAAAACATTATCCGTGTATGCAAAACCATTTCCTGCCATATGACCGGCAAAGATGAGATTATTGATACGCTGGAGCACGTTTTAAAAATCAAGGTAGGACAGACTACCCATGATAAGAATTTTACATTATTGACTGCCAATTGTCTGGGTTGGTGCCACAAAGGGCCGGTTATGCTCATCAATGATGAAGTATATCCTGAATTAACCCCGCAACGTGCGATTGAAATCGTTGAGGAATACATGAAAGCCAACCATTAAGCCGGTTTAAACACAAACAAAACACAAGACAATGGAAACGAATGTTGTAAAAAAAGTTGATATTATATTCGACACCACCGATTGCAATTATCTGCAGGTGTTAGACAAAGTTATTACCAAAACTCCCGACGAAATTATTCTGGATGTTATTGATTCCGGCTTAAAAGGTCGTGGTGGAGCCGGATTCCCAACCGGACTAAAATGGAAATTCACAAAAAATGAAGACAGCGACGTAAAATATGTTATCTGTAATGCGGATGAAGGTGAACCCGGAACGTTTAAAGACCGTGAAATCCTGGATCGTGTTCCGGAAAAAGTATTTACCGGAATGGCTATCTGCGGTTATGCAATTGGTGCAAAAGAAGGATATATCTATCTCAGAGGAGAATACAACTTTTTAAAAGCTGATTTACAGGCTAAAATTAGTTTGTTCAACCGTCAATGTGAAGAACGCGGAATTGAATTCAAAATATTTATAAAATCAGGAAGTGGTGCGTATATCTGTGGAGAAGAAAGCGCTCTTTTCGATTCGATGGAAGGAAAACGCGGAGAACCCCGCAATAAACCCCCCTATCCTACTGTAGCCGGTTATAACTGGAAGCCAACCGTTATCAATAATGTGGAAACGCTGGTGTATGTAACCATGATTTGCCGTATTGGTGCTGACACCTTTAAGGCATTGGGTACCAAAGACTCACGCGGATCCAAAGTATTCTCCGTTTCAGGTGATACGCCAACTGCAGGTATTTTTGAACTCGAACTCGGGATGCCTTTGCATCAGTTTGTCGATGAATTCGGTGATGGCGATACCAAAGCCGTTCAGGTTGGAGGTGCTTCCGGACATTGTGTTCCGCGTAAGAAATTCAATGAAACCATTATCGGATTTGAAGGTATTCCTACCGGTGGTTCCATGATGATCTTCAACAGCAGCCGCTCCATGTACAATGTACTCCATGATTATCTTGAATTCTTTACCGAAGAAAGCTGCGGACAATGTACTCCATGCCGTGTAGGTTGCCAGCAGTTACTCAAAGGAATTGAAGCCGTTAAAAAAGGTGAACGCAAACCCGGATATCTGGATGAGTTGAAAAAACTGGCCAGTACCATGAAAATTGCGGCCAAATGCGGCCTCGGACAAAGTGTTGCCAATCCGTTCAATTCGATTGTCGATAATTTCCGGGAAGAGATTATTTATTAATGGTTGTAAAACATTTAAACACATCAGAAAATGAGCAAGTATCTCGTAAATCTTAAAGTCAATAATATTCCGGTGACTGTTGAAGAAGGGACAACCATTCTGGATGCCGCACGGAAACTGAATTTCCATATCCCTACCCTTTGTTATCACGAAGACCTCAGCATTGCCGGTAACTGCCGCGTTTGTATGGTCGAAGTAACCGGTTCCAGAGCGCTGGCAGCATCCTGCGCCACCCCGGTTTCGGAAGGAATGGAAGTATTTACCAACAGTAAAAATGTACGGACAGGCCGGAAACACATCGTTGAACTCCTCCTCTCCGAACACAATGCCGATTGTACCAAATGTTTCAAAAACGGAAACTGCGAATTGCAGGATCTCGCTTCTGAATACCGCATCGGCTCTCACCTCTTTATCGATCTTGTTAAAAAATCGGATAAATTAGTCGACATCAGCTCCCCATCCATTTCGAAAGACGACAGCAAATGTATCCGTTGTCAGCGTTGCGTCAGAACCTGTTCTGAATTGCAAGCTGTTGGAGCACTGGCTGTTGTGAACAAAGGTGATCATCAACGCATTTCTACCTTCCTCAATAAACCGCTGCATGAAGTGGTTTGTACCAATTGCGGTCAGTGTGTCAACCGTTGTCCGACCGGTGCCTTGACCGAACGCACCTATATCGATGAAGTTTGGGAAGCCATCAATGATCCATCCAAGCATGTTGTGGTTGAAACCGCCCCGGCTGTACGTGTTGCCCTGGGAGAAGACCTTGGATTTGAAGTAGGTGAACGCGTAACCGGTAAAATGGTTTCTGCACTGAAACACATTGGTTTTGACTCTGTTCTGGATACCGATTTCACGGCCGACTTAACCATTCTGGAAGAAGGCACGGAATTACTTACCCGACTCAAAAAAGCACTCGTTGACAAAGAAGAAGTGGCATTACCCATGTTTACTTCCTGCTCACCCGGCTGGATAAAATTTGCCGAGCACATGTATCCTAACCTCCTGCCAAACCTGTCGACCTGCAAATCACCGCAACAGATGTTTGGAGCGCTGGCCAAAACCTACTACGCTCAGAAAAAGAATATCAACCCGAAGAACATGGTCTGTGTTTCCATCATGCCCTGTACGGCTAAAAAATTCGAATGCAACCGTCCGGAACTCCGCGACAGCGGTTACCAGGATGTTGACTACGTTTTAACTACCCGTGAACTGGCCATGATGATTAAACAGGGTGGTATTGATTTTGGTAAACTCGAAGATCAGCACTATGATTCCATCATGGGTGATTCAACCGGAGCTGCTGTCATCTTTGGTGCAACCGGCGGTGTTATGGAAGCTGCTTTGCGTACCGCTTATGAAATCGTTTCCGGACGTGAAGTACCCTTTACCAACCTGAATATCATGCCGGTACGGGGTATGGAAGGTGTTAAGGAAGCCAAAGTCATGCTGAAAGATCTTAAACCGGAATGGGCTTTCCTCGAAGGTGTTGAGGTGAGTGTGGCCATTGCTCACGGACTCGCCAATGCCAACCTGGTTGCCAAGGCTGTCAGTGAAGGCACAGCAAACTACCATTTTATTGAAATTATGGGTTGCCCCGGTGGATGTATCGGAGGAGGCGGACAGCCAATCCCGACCAGCCCGGAAATCCGTAGAAAACGCGCAGAAGCTATCTATGCTGAGGATGAGGGACTGCCCCTCCGTAAATCTCACGAAAATCCTGAAGTGAACTACTTGTACAAAGAATTCCTCGGAGAACCACTCGGACACCGCTCCCACGACTTGTTACATACTCATTACAAACCCAGAAAACGGTATTAGGAAACTGGGAATAAGAAAAAGCTGCCTCGAAAGGGCAGCTTTTTTTGTGACGGGTGACGCGTGACGCGTGACGAGCGCGCCCCCCCTCTCCTTGCC
>CAYLTH010000071.1:0-16629 GCA_964386485.1 uncultured Bacteroidales bacterium
GATGAAATTCTCCGAAAGATGTCAGCAAGCGGTCATGGTTATTCGGTTACCACCTGGTGGCAGGAGCGTCCTGTTGCTACAGCCTACTGCATTACGGATAAGGATACTTCTTTTTATATACTTGGCGGGTACGATGAAGTACACCGGCACAAAGGAGCAGGAGCATTAGCGCTTTGGAAAAGCATAACCCATGCTAAGTCGTTGGGATTAAAGGTTTTCGACTTCGAAGGCTCTATGATACCCGCGGTTGAACACTATTTCAGAGGTTTTGGCGGGCGCATCGTCCCGTTTTACACGGTGAACAAGGCTCCATTTTTGCTTGAATGTGGTTTAAAACTGATGAAACGATCCCATTTTTAACATGAAGGTAATTATTTCACATGATGTTGATCATCTGTCGTTTACAGAGCATTCCCGCGATCTGTTTATTCCGAAATATATAATCAGGGCGAAGATCGAATGGCTGACCGGGAAAATCAGTTTCCGGGAGATGACTTCCCGGATTTTTCGCATTTTCACCAACCGCTTTCATAACCTGCCCGAACTCATGGAATTTGATGCCCGGATGGGGGTGCCTTCCACATTTTTTATAGGATTTATCCGGGGCAGGGGATTGGTTTATTCGCAGGAAAAAGCTGAACTGTGGCTAAAAAAAATTCAGGATCAGGGTTTTCAAACCGGGGTTCATGGCAACGCAGGTGCTGATCCTGAAAATATCAGAAGTGAACGATTGAAATACTTGTCGGCAGGAGGCTTAGACACCGCAGGAATCCGGATGCATTATCTTCATTTAGAAGAAGATACACTAATCAATATGGCGAATGCCGGCTATACCTTCGATTCCAGTGTGTATGCCATGCTTCCGCCTTACACAGTTGGTTCTTTGCAGGAATTTCCGGTCCAGATCATGGATACCTATGAGATTGAAGCAGGCAGATCATTTCAGAAACATACACTGGCGCAGGCGATAGAAAGTACCGAAAAGCTTATCCGGGAGGCTCTTGATCAGAATCTTCCGTATCTCGTCATCATATTTCATGACTGCTATTTTTCGGATACCTTTTCAACATGGAAAGCATGGTATATCTGGCTTGTTGAGTATGTAAAGGAACTTGGAATGGAGTTTGTCCCCTTTCGTGACGCGTAACGCGTGACGCGTGACGAGAGATTCCCCCCCGTTCCGGGGGGCAGGGGGGTAAACGCGTGACGAGAGCATTCCCGTTCCGTGGGGCAGGGGGGTTAACCAGGCAATTATTACAAAAGGAGTTTGAAAAATATTCGTGTTGATATTGTTTATGTTGTAGATTTGTTCTGACAGGCAAATAATCAAAATCGAAATGGTATTTAATAAAATAACGCTGAGTTTTCCCGGAAAAGATGAAGAACTTTTCAGAGAACAGTACTTTTCAGACTCCATTATCCAGTTTCGGGTTGCTTTTGTATTTGTTACCATCTTATATGGAGTTTTTGGATACCTTGACTCACAATTGATACCAGAGTACGCAAATTTATTTCATATTATCCGCTTTGCATTCGTTATACCGGTATTTTCCATCGTACTGCTGGTTTCATTCTTTGATTTTTTTAGAAAATACTGGCAAATCTTGCTTTTTTTTAGCTTTATTATCGGAGGAAGCGGTATCAGCATTATGACCATGCTGGTACCTGAAAACTATACCTATTATGGTGGGATGATGCTGGTTTTTTCGGCCGGATATTTCTTTATTAAACTTCGTTTCTTTTTAGCCTCAATTGCAGGTTGGTCGACCCTCCTGATTTTTAATATCGGTGCATTTTTCTTCGCGAATGTTCCCAATGAAATCCTGATCAGTAATAATTTCTTTTTTATCAGTACCAACCTGATCGGGATGTTTGCAGCCTATAACATTGAATACTATGCACGTCGGAATTTTTACCTGAATCAGAATCTGGATCACGAAAAGATGGTCGTTGAAGAGATCAATAAAAACCTTGAAAAGATCGTTGAAGAACGAACCAATGAGTTGCTCCAGGCCAAAGAGGTAGTTGAATCAAACTATGCAAACCTCACTGCTATAATTGAAGGAACAAAAAACAGCATCTGGGCCTTTAACCGGAACTATGAAGTATTATACATTAATCATGGATTTCAATCGGAATTCCAACAAACGTTTGGTGTTTTACTGACACCGGGTGTAAACCTGATTGAATCTCTGCCTGTTTCAATACAATCATTATGGAAGTCTCACTACGACAGAGTGTTGAACAATGAACAATTTACTGTTGAAGATGCCATTGATACTGTCGAAGGTAAAATTTATATACAGATAGCGTTTACTCCGATTGTAAGAAAAGGGGAAGTGGTGGGGGGGTCCTGCTTTGGCAGCAATATTACCCATCGGAAACTGGAGGAAATGGAATTGCTCAATGCAAAAGAGCTTGCCATCGAGAGCGACCGCCTAAAATCCGCCTTCCTTGCCAATATGTCGCATGAAATACGTACCCCGATGAACGGTATTCTGGGCTTCTCAGAATTGCTTAAAAACCCAGAACTGTCTGGTGATCAACAACAAATGTTTATCGGTATCATTGAGAAAAGCGGAAATCGGATGCTCAATATCATCAACGATATAATTGATATTTCGAAAATTGAGGCTGGTCTGATGAAAACCAACTTCGCTGAATCGAATATCAATGAACAGGTCGAATACATTTATACCTTTTTTAAACCCGAAGTTGAGGCCAAAGGCTTGAGTCTTACGTTTCGGAATTCGCTTCCCGTAAAGGATTCCTTTATTTTAACTGATCGCGAAAAAGTGTATGCCATTTTAACCAATCTTGTTAAAAATGCCATCAAATATACAGAACATGGTGCCATCGAATTCGGGTATACCGTAGAGACAACGCATGCGTTGTCTGTACCTGCGCATGCGTTGTCGCTGCAGTTTTATGTAACAGACACCGGAATCGGAATCCCAAAGGACCGGCAATCTGCTATTTTTGAGCGGTTTATACAAGCGGATATCGATGATAAAATGGCTCGATCCGGTGCCGGATTAGGGCTTTCCATCTCTAAAGCCTATACCGAAATGCTTGGCGGGGAAATGTGGGTTGAAAGCACTATAGGGGAAGGCTCCACATTTTATTTTACGTTGCCTTACAGTGTCCGACAGGAAGAATCTGCTAATCCGGCAGGAAACTCTGATAAAACAGGAAATAGCCTGTCGCCGAAAGTTTCCGGTTTGAAAGTCTTAATCGCAGAAGATGATGAAGTGTCGGAACTTTTGCTGGATCTTGAAGTACAGGCATTTAGCAAAGAAATACTCAAAGTAAAGACGGGTGTTGAAGCTGTAAGATTATGTCGTGATATTCCGGATATAGATTTGATTCTGATGGATATCCGGATGCCCGAAATGGGTGGACTCAGCGCTACCCGTCAAATCCGGCAGTTTAACAGGGATGTTATTATTATTGCACAAACAGCCTATAGCCTCGCAGGCGACCGGGAACGGGCGATTGAGGCCGGTTGCAACGAGTATATTTCTAAGCCAATTAATAAAAATGAATTGTATTCCCTCGTTGATCGGTTTTTTAATAGTTGATAATCAGTTAGATGGAGAAGTGTGCGAGCAACCAACATCGAATTCCATGTATCAGTTCCGGAGCAGAATAACACATGTATAAACCCATAGAGCTTCTGTCGCCGGGAGGTGACCTGGATTCGATAAAAGCCGCCATCCTCGCCGGTGCGGATGCCATTTACTGCGGACTCGACCGCTTTAATGCCCGAAACCGGGCCACCAATATCCGCTTCGAAAACCTGAACGGAATTATCAGCCTGGCCCATCAGCACAATTGTCAGGTTTTTCTGACCCTGAACATCCTGGTCACCGACAGTGAAATGCCTGCCATGCTGAAATTGCTGAATAAGGTGGTTACAACCGGCCTGGACGGGATCATAATTCAGGATATCGGCCTGCTGTATGTGGTATCCCGCTATTTCAGCAGCCTGAAAATCCATGCGTCGACCCAACTTACCACCCACAACGCAGGTCAGATCCGGTTTTTGAAAATAGTAAATACGACGCGTGTCAACCTGGCCCGGGAACTGAGTATCGCCGAGATCCGTGGATTAGCGGAAGTTTGCCACGAGCTGGATATGTTAACCGAAGTATTTGTGCATGGTTCGTACTGCATCTGCATCTCCGGTCTTTGCTACATGAGCTCTGTACAAAACGGGAATTCGGGAAACCGGGGTCGCTGTAGCCAACCCTGCCGCGATCGCTACCAGACCACAGCCATGGGAAAGGACTTTCCGCTCAATCTTAAAGATAATTCGGCATGGAACGACCTGCAGGAACTGGCTGAGGCCGGAGTCGATTCGCTGAAAATCGAAGGCCGGATTAAAAAGTTTCACTATGTATACACGATTACGGCCGCCTGGCGGGCTCATCTGGATCGTTTGTTCGCCGGAGAAGCCTTAAACCGCGACAAACAGCTTCTGTACAGCGTTTTTAACCGCGATTTTTCAAATGGATACCTGCAGGGAACCATCCCGAAGGATATGTTTATCGACAATCCCCGCGATCATTCGGCCATCCACCGGGCAGAGCAGCAGGGGGGAAGCACTCCGGAAAATCTGGAACTGGCCAAGGGAGCGGTTTTCGATGAACGCACCTTGCTGATTTCGACTGTGGAAGCGAAGATTAATGAACTGCATATCCCCGACGAGCCTCTGGTGATACGGTTTCCGGTGAATGTTCCCAAACCGCCGCATCATGTCCGCCCGGATACCGCCCCCGGACTGGCAGTATTAATCAACAATGAAGCGGATTTGAGCCTTTGCCATGATACTGGTGCTACGTTCTGGTACAGCCTCCCCGAGGGTTTCCGGCATCAGGCAGATCACCTGACGCACTTATTTCAGGTGCATCCTCACATCCTTCCCTGGTTTCCGGCTATCCTGATAGGTGATGACTTTCAGGCGGCTTTCGGGTTTCTGGATGAAATCAGGCCTGAGAAGATCGTGACCAACAACAGCGGTATAGCCTATGAGGCCTGGCAGCGCGGCATCCCATGGATTGCCGGGCCTTTCCTGAACAGCATAAACTCCTATACCCTGTTAAGTCTGAAAGAAAATCATGGAGGCAGCGGTGCCTTTATTTCGAATGAAATCAGCAAAGTGCAGATGAAAGGTCTGAAGAAACCAACTGATTTCGACCTGTATTACAGTATTTTTCACCCGATACAACTCATGACCAGTCGTCAGTGCTTTTTTCATCAGGTGAGTGGTTGTACAAAAAAGAGTCTGGATGAATCCTGTATCCGTGATTGCCGGAAAACGGATTTTATCACTAACCTGAAACAGGACCGTATAATAATCGAAAAATCACCTGGCCGATTTCCGGCCCTGTATCATGGAATGCACTACCTGAATCTGGAGAGTGTCCGCGATTTTCGGGAGTTATTTACCGGATTTTTATTCGATCTGAGTGATATCGTCACAGAAACACGCATCCAAACCGATAAACCCGCTCTCATCCGGCATTTCGGGGACTTACTCCGCGGCAATCCTCAATCCGCAGGTGAAATCAGCACATTGATATCCCCGACAACCCATTCATCTTATCAGCAGGGGATTTAAATGCCTGTCTAACCTGATTATTCGAAGATTTCGGACTTGTCCATGCCCTTGATGGTGTTTTTCCTGTTAAGTAGGTAGAGAACGAAATGAATAATCAGGAAAATTCCCCAATACAATGCAATATGATGGGCAATGGCCACGGTTTCATTCACTGACTGGAATCCGAGCAAAAACCATAACTCCCAGATGCTATTGAAGATCAGGTAGGTAGTAAAATGAAACCGGAATCCGATATCATGTAATGGAAATCGCTCATAATCCTTTTTCCCGAAAATCCATCCGATACCGGCATTGTAGAGAAAATAAATGATGGCGAAAATCCATATTTCAGCATATCCCTGATGAGTAATAGCCCAACTTAATCCAATGCGAAATAAAATTGAACCAAAAGCAAAGAAAAGAGCAAACTTTAAAAGATTAGCGGTAATTAATTTCATGACTTAATCCTCCTGATTTAGTAAGTGTTTGATTTTAAGATTAAAAAATAATTTTATATTGCGTTCAATAAACTTTTGAAGCAGTTCTTTGCCCTGATCAGTCAGGTAGTAATACTTCCGTTCCGGTCCCTTATTGCCCTCGCCGGGTTCAAAGTCCACAATGCCAATATGTTGATATTTACGAAGATTGCGGTATAAGCTCTGACTCTCGCAGGTCATCGTATAATTTGATTGCTCCTCCACAAAGGTTTTGATTTCATCAACATATTTATTCCCGTCTTTGAGGGCTAAAAATATCCACAAGGTGAGCTGGCCTTTTTTATAGGTTTCCTCCCAGGCGGTTAGTAATTCTGTAATTTGATGGTCTTGTTTCATGTTGTTTTCAAGATGTATTAATCAAGATGTATAATACAAAGATAATACAATTATAATCCCGAGAGCAAGTAAAACGGAAAATATTTTTTATCGTAATTTTTTCCCTGAATTAGTCACCATCGCATTAATCCTGTTAAGTTTGCACAGGAGGAATGAACGACATGATTCAGATTGATTTTTATGACCTTGACCCGATCCGTGATGTAAAACTGACGTATGTGGTCATGTGTGTGAGATACCGGAACCAATGGATCTTTGTGAGACATCAGGACCGCACCACCTGGGAAATTCCGGGCGGCCATATCGAACCCGGAGAAACGCCCGATGAAGCCGCTGCGCGTGAGTTGTATGAAGAAACGGGAGCCCTGAAGTACAGCCTGAAGGCCGTATGTGATTATTCGGTAACCGGAACCCCGGTTGCGGGATTTGGAAGATTGTATTTCGCTGAAGTGGAAGCCTTAAACGCAGAGCTCGAATTCGAAATAGCCGAGATCCGGTTCGGGGATGAATTGCCTGGAAACCTCACCTATGCTGCGATTCAGCCGGTTTTGTTTGCAGAAGTTCTGAAAAGATCCAGAAAAATGATCTGAAAATTCTCACAAAGCCAGGGTAATGGTCAGGATAATGATCCTCACAAAAAGTATGTATGACAATAAATCCAGATCAATCGCAAAGAAAAATTGTAAAAATCGTCTTATATTTGGTTGCCAAATAGAGGACGATTTGACTTTTTGTTGTTAGTAAGAAAACATAATATAGTGTACGATATTAAAGAGGGGAAACATGATCACCAGAATTAAAATTGATGGGTTCAAAAGCCTTATAAACACTGAGCTTTTCCTTGGCCCATTTACGTGTATCGTTGGAGCCAACGCCATTGGGAAATCGAATTTTTTTGATGCGTTATCTTTTTTATCTAACCTGGCTGATAAAACAATTGTAGAAGCGAGTAAGTCAGTTCGCAGCGAAAACTTGAAGCACTCCAACATTCGTGATATATTTTTTAGAAGTGGTTCGGATTATATGAACCAGATGCTGTTTGAAGTTGATATGTTGATTCCAAAAACAGGGGTCGATGATCTGGGGCAAACGGCTAATGCCACGATAACCTGTCTTAGATATAAGTTAGTCCTGGAGATTAACAATGAAACAGATGATAGCGAACCCATCATGATTATACAGGAATCATTGGATCCTATTACTTTATCTGACACAAGGAAGAACTTGAAATTTGATCATAAAAGAGAATGGATTGATTCCATTTTGGAAGGGCGTCGATCAACAAAGAACCCCTTTATTTCGACAGACAATGAAAAAATTAAATTGCATCAGGACGGGAATAAAGGTCGTACAACTGATTTTATCGCAGAAAAGATGCCACGCACTCTGCTTTCAACAGTCACTGCTGAATCACCGACTGCATTTCTTGCCCGACAAGAAATGCGCAACTGGATGATGCTTCAATTTGAACCCAGTGCATTAAGGCAGCCAAATTTTATTTATGAAGTTAAAAATGCAGAGATTAGTGCTAACGGACTAAATTTACCTGCCACCTTGTATCGCCTTAGTCAGGAAAGGAAAGAGAGTGATGTTTACCAGACTTTGACGAATAAACTGGCCGAACTGGTTGATAATGTGGATGAAATTAGTATTGATAAGGACGAAAAACGGGATTTACTTACACTGCAGGTTGTTTTTAAAGATGGGTTGACGCTTCCCGCACAATCTCTTTCGGATGGCACATTGCGTTTTTTAGGGCTGGCAGTAATCGAGCAGGATAATACCGGGAGCCGGCTGATTTGTCTGGAAGAGCCAGAAAATGGGATTAACCCGAAGAAAATTTTCGAGATGGTTAAATTGTTGCAAGAGATGGCTACTGAAACAGATAATGCTGTTGATGAAGACAACCCTCTGAGACAAGTGATTGTAAATACGCATTCACCAATTGTCGTAAGTGGTGTCCCCGATGAAAGCTTATATCTTGCTAAGTCTAAAGAATTATATTCGGAGAGTTTTAAGCGAAAAATACAATATACAGGATTTTCTGCCATGAAATCAACCTGGAAAACGGATAATAGCTTAGCTGATACTACATCAAATGGTGAAATTCTTACATATCTGGATAAGAGGAGTAGTGAACAAATTCTCTCTGGTTTACTTGTTTCGGAGCCCCCGCCATCATATATTAGTAAGGCCAAAAAACGGACAGTTGCTGAAAATGCATTGCAAATGAGACTTGATTTAGAATGATGGTATGAGGGAAATTAAATTTACTTTAATTGCTGATGGAAGTTCAGACCAAACCTTATTAAGGATTATAAAATGGGTTTTAGATGAAATGTTTTTTGATATTCCGAATGCTGGAGTTTATGCCGATTTCAGGCAGTTGCCAAAGCCACCTAAAACATTATGCGAAAAACTTAAATTAGCAAGTCATTATTATCCTTTTGATATCCTGTTTATTCACCGTGATGCTGAATCAAATAATATAAGTACAATTAATAAACGAAAGGATGAAATAATTGCAGCTGTTGGGAATTCTGAATTAGAAACGGTGGTTTGTATCGTCCCCGTGAAAATGATGGAAACCTGGTTATTGATTGACCCTGATGCTATTAAAAAAGCTTCGGGAAACAGAAAATATGCAGGAAGTATTGACCTCCCCGATATCAGTAAGCTTGAGAAGGAGACACAACCGAAAAGAAAACTTCATAACCTTCTTAAAAAAGTAAGTGGTTTAAAAGGACGAAACCTTCAAAAGTTCAATACTGACCGTGCTGTTCATCTGGTTGCAGAAAATATTACTGACTATAGTTCATTAAGAAAACTTAAAGCATTTCAAGTATTTGAGTCTGATGTAAAAAGAGCCATCGAGCCCCTTACTAACCGCTTATAAAACAAATAGTTGACAGCGATTCCTCACTATCAACTATCCATTATCAATTATTAACTTAAGCTTAATATCGTTCGGCTACTGCGTCCCAGTTGACGAGTTTCCAGAAATCGGCGATGTAATCGGGTCTGCGGTTTTGTTTGTCGATGTAGTAGGCATGTTCCCAGACATCGCAGGTGAGCAGTGGTTCCAGCCCGTTGCGCAGCGGATTGCCGGCGTTGCTTTCCTGTACAATCTGCAGTTTGCCGTCTTCATCGGTAACCAGCCACGCCCAGCCTGCTCCAAATAAGGTAGCGGCAGCGGTACTGAATTTCTCTTTGAATTCGGCCAGTGAACCAAAATCTTCAATAATGGCTTCGAGGAGTTCGCCGGTGGGATCGCCACCACCCTGTGGGCTCAGGCAATTCCAATAAAAGGTGTGATTCCATACCTGGGCGCCATTGTTGAAAATGCCACCGGTGGCTTTCATCACAATTTCTTCAAGACCTTTGTTCTCGAACTCAGTGCCGGGAATCAATTTGTTGAGATTGGTCACATAAGCCTGGTGGTGTTTTCCGTGATGGAATTCCAGAGTGCTCTTCGAAATGTAGGGCTCCAATGCATCCAATGCATACGGAAGCGGGGGAAGTTCAAAAATCATGCTGTGTTATTTTTATGGTATAAAAGTAATCAATTTCATCAGGAAGTCAAGGTTTTATTTTGGCTCCTGTCCGAAACTAAACCGGAGTAACCCAAAACTAAGCCCGACATTCGGTGAATCCGTCTTCATAAATGCCGAGGCCACGTCGCGCAATCCAAAGCCGATTTCCCAGGTCGAAGCGTCGCTCTTGAACGGGAAAAAGCTGACACCGAACGGAATGGATGTGCCCATTTTTCCGCCATTTACCATGCCCAGTGATAACTTAACCCATTTTGCCGGGGTATATTTAAATCCGAGCCCGAACAAAGCAGCTTCGTAAGCTCCGGGAACCATGTCGCCCATTGGCATATACAAATCGGCACCGGCTTCAAATTCTGTATTGATCTTGTATACTGCTCCGGCACGGAGATTCGTGGGCAGACTGACGCGTTTGCTTTCCAGTCCTTCCCATTCGCCCTCATCATCCGGTGCGTTGTCGGTCTGGATGAGTTCGCCCTGTTCAAAAATATTGTAATTGTTGATCCCGCCGGTCTCGATCTTCCAGACTTTGGTCTCATTTCCTTCATATACATTTCCGTCCCAGTTGATGCTTCCGATATCGTTGATTGCCACAGCAATACGCACTTTTTCGTACAAATCGGCTGTAAAACCCAGGTCAACACCAAAACCGGTTCCGGTTTTTTTCAAACCTTTGCCTTCGATAGCCGAAGGAGTTGGCGTGTCATAATCCACACCGAAAATGGGGGATAAGGCGCTGTACGCCTGCAGATTACCATCTTTCTGGGTATATTCAAAACTGCCGTATCCGGTAAGATATTTAAAATTGACACCGGCATACAGATTGATATTCTTGTTCTTGTAGAAACTACGCCCATAGCCAAGATTGTATTCCCGATACCAGATAAACCGCAATTCCGATCCTTTGTAAACTTCGGAAGCAGCAACAGGCTGTGTGGAATAGCCGATGGTATCGCCATTTACTACCGACAAACTATCGAAATACGGATCGTGGAAACCCAGAAACATGAAATTGGAGACATTGATATTGAATTTGGTATTCCAGTTAAAGCGCTCGCGCAAACTGAAGGCAATTCCGCCAAATTTCTCGTCCTGATAGGCAAATCCAACCCAGGTAGTGCCCATCTGCGCCATTAAACGCGTGCCGTTGAATTGTTCAGCTGCAGTAACACGTTCGGCATAGGTCAGATTTTTTTCATTGTTGAATAAATCGGCAATGGCCTCTTTTTTGGTTAAGGGTTCCGCGAAAATCGAGGCTCCGGCTTCCAGAAAACCGAGGCTGGTGGTGTGTTTGTTCTTCTTCCAGCCAAGATTTGCCGGATTCACACCCAGACATTGATAATCGGTTAGGGAAGCGGTAGAATAACCGGATCCGGTTGCACTAAAGGCACTGATTTCGGCTTGACCGAATACAGTAGCACTAAGCATGCATAATGCCACAAAAGTGTATGCTTTTCTCATAAGCGTTGGTTTAAACTAAGTAACAATCCCCAAACCAAAATGTTTGAAACCAGGGATTCTCTTTACTTTTTAACCAGTTCGAGTGCTTTGAGGAAGGTTTTATCCGTTTTGTTGTAGATGGGGTAGAAGCCCTGGTCGTCGTATACATGACGGGCGATCAGGGATTTGAGCAGCGACTCAATTTCTGTTCTGCTTTTTTGAAGTTCATCCGGACGAGCTGTAACACCTTCTTTTTTGGCATAAGCCAGAAAGTCAGCCATCAGATCAGTCGTTATACGGAAGGAACGGTCAAAGTCGTTAAAATCTTTCCAGACCGACAGTTTCTGCCTGTTTTTATCGGCATATTCGAAGGTCCATTGGTTAAATGCTCCGGTATTGATGAGTTTATTATATAGGATATTCGCTGAATCCCGCTTCATCGCTATATATTCATCCGGCATAATGCCCCCGCCTCCATATACAATGCGCCCCTTAAGGGTTTTATACTTCAGGCTGTCAGCAAAATGGATGCTGTCGGGGTGTTCCACCTCACCATTCGTAAACCGGTCGATGCTTTCATGGTTGTACTCCATCGCTCCCTTATCATACGGCTTCTGGATACAACGACCGGAAGGGGTATAGTAGCGCGCTACGGTCAACCGAACCGCGCTTCCATCCTGAAAATCAAGTTGTTCCTGAACCAGTCCTTTTCCAAAAGAGCGACGACCGATGATGGTACCACGATCATTGTCCTGAATGGCTCCGGCAATAATTTCGCTGGCAGAAGCCGAGCCTTCATCAATCAATACAAGTAGTTTTCCTTTTTCAAATGTGCCTTCTGCCGTGGCATAATAATTTTTACGCGGACGGTTTTGGCCTTCGGTATAAACAACAACAGCCTTATCCGGCAGAAATTCATCTGCCAGTTTCACGGCGGCATCAAGGTATCCCCCGCCATTGCCGCGTAAATCGAGGATGAGATTCTGCATGCCCTGTTTTTGCAGGTCTTCCATAGCTTCACTCATTTCTTTTACAGTAGTAGCCGAGAATTTAGAGAGCTTGATGTACCCGGTTCCCGGAACCGGCATGTAATGAACATCGATGCTGTAAGTCGGAATTACATCCCGTGTAATGGTAAAGGGAAGTAATTTTTTTACTCCCCTTCGCAGGATATCAATGGCAACTTTAGTGCCTTTGGTACCCTTGAGCCGTTTAATCACGTCTTTATCTTCGAGTTTTACACCGGCAACAATCTTTCCTTCAATTTTTACAATCCTGTCTCCGCCTTTTAAACCGGCTTTTTCTGAAGGGCCACCCGGTATCGTATTGATGATCACAACCGTATCATTGATCAGTCGGAATTGGACTCCTATGCCTTCAAAATTCCCGCGGAGCTGTTCACTGGCCTCGGTAAAATCTTCGGCAGGAAGGTATTGCGAATGAGGATCCAGATCTCCGAGCATGCCGGTAATGGCGGCTTCCAGAAGTTGCTCCTGATTAATCGTATCCACATAATTCTCGCGGATATACTGCATCATCCCGGATACTTTGTCGGATTGACCCTGACCCGGGACAAGTTTATTAAACCGTTTGCTCCCGGTGAGCAAAATACCAAGCAATATTCCAATAACCAGGAACATCGACATCAACAGGGGGATATAGGCTTTAAACCGGTTTCCGGTGGGTTCTTCCATTTTTTTGTTTTTCTAGAATCTGCAAAGATATTTTAACACAACGAGATATTTAACAGAATGTTTATTTGATTATGTGAAAAAAAATTTTCAATTTGGCTTCCGATTTGGGTCGGATCTTCCGTATATACAGATGAGCGTCTGAAAGCTCCCTTCACTCAAGCCAACATGACAGCACAAAACGAACAGGATTTGCGCCTGTTACATGAGAACCCTGAACAATTTCTGGTCCGGTACCAGGAAGTGATTCGTATTATTGTCCGGGCTTTTATCCGGACCCGCGCCATCCATGAATCAGATCATGATGATACAATTCAGTATGTCAATGAAAAACTCTGGACAAGGATCGACCGCATCCGGGAAATGTACAATGGACAATCCCTGGTTAAAACATATATGTCCGTTGTGATTCGCAATCTGGTCATGGAAAGGCGCAAAGAACGACACTATTGCCTGGTGGAGGAACCCCTCGAATTCTATGAAACTGCTGGGAGTAACGCGGCTGATCAGTTTTTGCAACTCGTCATTAAACAGGAACTCGAACGACTGGATACTATAATGAAAACATTTCATAAACAGCGACTTAAGTTTGAATTCTGCCTGAAAATCGTATTCAGAATTCCTGTTGCTGAAGATGATTTCCGAGAACTGGTTCATCCACTCTCCCCGGTCGAACAAAAGCGTTTATGGAAACTTTTCGACCGGAATACATTGCCCGAAGACAAGGACCAGTACCGACGGCTCTCCGAAGTATTCAATACCTTGGAAGATCAAAGCGGTCGCTCACGGGATTCTATCCGCAAATGGATACGGCATCGACTGGATATGGTTCTTTTGCTCATGAATGGTACCCCACGGCAGGCACATTATAATGATGAAACCCTGCAAATATTATTCGAACGGTATTTTATTACAAATCAAGTAGATATACAAGAATTTAGCAAAGCAGAAATGAGGATAGAATGATGTTACAATCCCATATTACCACCGAAATGTTCACCCCGGACGGGCATCTGACAGAACAGGCAGTTGCTTTGTTTGCCGAAGCTTTGAAGTATTCGGGTGCTGAACTTATGCCGGATGCAGTTGCCAGTCATGTTGAAGACTGCTTTGATTGCAAGGCGGCTATCCTGGATGTAAGTGAGCTGATAAGTGCGGATGAATTGCCGCCCCTGGCAGAACATCCGTATTTTTCGCTGCAAATAAAGCCTTCAGTTCAAACACCGGTAATTCCGTTAAAAAAAACCGGGGTTGGCGGTTATTTCTTCCTGAAAATTGCCGCCGGTCTGGTTCTGGTTACAGCGATCTCCCTGCTTTTGATGATCGTTATTAAGAATATTTCGCCACAGAAACCGGCAATATCACGACAGGATACTGCCGGGAATTTCCTGAAGCAGGAACTTCCAGTCCCCAATGATGCTCAGGCTGATCCGACTGCATCCGATCCCGTTCAGATTGCTGCAGTTTTTACACCAAATCCGGCTCTGGCAAAGCTTGTGAGCGGACAAACCCGTGCCCCGGGCTTCAAAATGCTCTCGCCCCGACCGGATGCAGCATTTTCTATGGCTGCTGAACTCGTTTTTTCATGGCAAACCGAAATGGCAGGACCCTTTCTCATCCGGATCATGGACAATACAGGAAAAGTGAAATTTGAAAAGTCGCTAAGCGATATGAAACTGAATGTCAGCGAACTACCTGCAAAAGGTTTGTATTACTGGTTTGTTTCTGCTGATGAAGATCTGGTAAGCGGAGGTAGTTTTACTATAGGTAAGTGATGAAAATGGGGGATGAAAGGTCTGCTGTGCTTCATATTAGCTGTTTTCTTCTGTCTGCAACTGCAGGCAGAACCGGCTTTTGTCGCGGATTATTTTGGAAACTCTGATAGCTGTTCAATCGGAAAAGCACGTGAGTTATTTCAGGCTGCCGGCGAAGCATTTACACGACAGGATTATTTTTCGGCTGAAGCTGACTACCATGCAGCTTCCCAGTGTTTCCGTGAACAATCGGGTCAGGATTCTTTGTATCTCCTGGCTCTTATGGGGGAGGCCATGTCGCTTTATAAATTAAATCAACTGGAGAAAGCAAGACTTAATTATCACACAATCATAGAATTAAATCAAAAGGATTCTTTCCTTCATCCGGCACTCCTGGCATCTGTATTTCATAATACGGGATTAATTTATCAGCAACAGTTTGATTTGCAAATGGCACTCGAATACCAGAAAAAGGCGGTTGAACTGAAGGAAAAGCTTGGAATAGAGGAGGATATCCGGGGCAGTGCCTGGAATAATCTGGGTGCCCTCTATGAGCAGTTGGTACAACCCGCCGAAGCCTGCCAATGCTATGAAAAGGCCCTGACCTGTTTTATAAAAGGTGGTGATCATGCCAGATTGCTGACAATTAACCTGAATCTGGCCCGCCTGAAACAAATGCAGGATAACCCGGAAGAAGCCGGGATGTATCTGGATGCGGCCATGCTTCATGCCCGGAAGAAAGGAAATGTGAGTTCCTCCCTGCGTCGGGAATTGCTGTACAGTATGGCCGTAAAACACTTCCAGCAAAAGAATTTTAAAGCAGCGTACCGGAATTGTCAGGAAATGGAGAAATTATCCGATTCGGTGAATGCCGGACAGCATATCCGGGAAGCCAGTCTTAAGGCCTGTTGTCTTGAAAAACTCTCCAGAAACCGGGATGCAGCCCATGTCTTTGAACAGCAATTTGACTACAACCCTGCTCAGGTTTCGGATCTGGCAGCCATGGGAGCCCATCTCATGGCAAAAGCTTTGTTTTTACAGAATCAGGAAAAGGAACAGGAAGCGCTCGAAACCATGCATTTATCGGTTCGCTGCTATGAAGATGCCTACGGACAAGCCGCCACCGCTGCACTCTACGCCAGAATGCATCTGGGTGATCTGCATTACCGCAGTAAACGATATCCCGATGCCCTCAAAGAGAGCGATGCCGCACTCCGGATGGCGCTGAACAGTGGTTTATCCTATTATCCGCCACTGATCATCGATCTCATGGAGGTGAAAGCCCTGGCAGCTTATGCCTTATTTGAGCATGAGCCCAATAACACCGGGTTGCTGCGCCTGGCCACAGACATGTATGTGCAAATGGCCGGTATTATCAGTCGTGAACGTCTCCTCCTGCCCGAATGGAGCAGCCTGGAATGGGGAAGCAACTACAGACTGTTGTTCGAAAACGGAATTAAAATCGCTGTTCAGGCCTGCCGGAATAAGGATACAGCCGGTATTCAGCCTGTTCGCGATCTTATGCAGTTAAACAAGGCATTGGTTTTGCGTAAAGAGCTGACCGACAATGATATTCTTTCATCTATACCCGCTGACGATCCGGCCTTGCTTCAGTTTAAGGAGGAGGACCGGGCCAATGTTCACCGGCGTTTTATGATCGAACTCGAGCTGGCCAAAGCAACCCCCGAATTTGAAACGATTGCCGGATACGAAATTGATTTTCTCGAAAGTCATCGGCTGCTCGATTCCCTGAAAAAG